>JBKPTB010000105.1:0-24980 GCA_046735315.1 Actinomycetota bacterium | reverse complement strand
CCGCTCGAGCTGCAATGGCTTGCGATCGTCTTCGGTCCGGCCGCTTGGCGAGCCTCTGCGGCCGCTCCCGTCCAGGTGATGAGGAGTACGGCCACGGTGCAGAGAAGCGCCTTCCGCATCGCGGACCTACGTTACTGCTTTGAGGTGTGCGGTCCGACGTCGCGGACCGCACACCTTCCCGCAATTACCGAGTTAGCGCGGGGTCATGAACCCTGTGACCGACCCTTCGATCGTGAACGTCCCGAACGGTGACGAGAAGCTCTGGAACGGAATCTGGCACGTCATCGTGTTGCTGATTGGTGCCGCTTTGGCCGACGTGTCGTGGTTCGTCTCCGTCGAGCCGCCGGTCGGCGTGAACGTGAACGTCGTGTCGAATGCCGTCGGAATGAACACCGACGTGCTGCCGAGCACGTGGGCCGGCGTGAACTCACCGTTCCCGTTCACGACGACGGTGAAGGGCGCCGCGCCCGGACAAACGGCCTCGATCTGGAGCGAGTTCTTCGCATTGACAGGGTCGGCTCCAGCAATCGGAGCAATCGCCACCGCAGCGAGGGCGCCGCAGACGGCGAGGACGATCAGTCGTCGCTTCATCTTCCTCTCCCCTCGGTTGACTCGTGCCTGCCCCGCTGTCTGGCGTTCCCGAGCCTCCGCCAAGCCAAACCGTTCGACCGTCTCCCAAGACTGGCGGCCATGTGGGGAAGAGCACAGCTACGCAGGCCGTCCTGAGGTCATGCCCTATTCGACGTACGAAGACGCCCGGGCACGCGAGTCCGAGCTGATGCGCTCCGCGCGGCGCGTCACGGTCGGCACGGTTCCACGGGAGGAGAGGAAGCCCCTCTTCAGCCTGAGCAGAGTCCTGGAGATCGTCCTTGGGCGTCACGGTCGCGCGCGAAAGCCCGCGGTCACCAAGGCGTAGCCCGGACGCCGGATTTCTCTGGCGGCCGCGGAGTTTTGCGGCCACACTGTCGAGGGGCGATCACAGGTGTTCGAAATCGGCAGCAGCCTTCGTGACGCGCGTACGCGCCGGGGGCTCGAGCTATCTCAGATCGAGCGGGATACGCGAATCCGCCCGCGCTATCTGCAGGCGCTCGAGGACGAGCGCTTCGACCTGCTGCCCGGCGAGGCGTACACGAAGGGCTTCCTTCGCACATATGCGAACTACCTGGGGCTCGAGGGAGAGCGCTTCGTCGATGAGTACAACAGCCGCTTCCCTGCTTCCGACGAACCACCCGCGGTCACGCTCGCCCGGGTCAAGCGTCGCCGTTCGTTCCTCGATGCGCGATTCGTGGCAATTCCCTTCGCAGTGCTGCTCGCTCTAATCGGCTGGCAGGTGGCTCGATCCGGAGGTGGGCATCACCATGTTGCGCCCCCGACCTCCACTCCGGCAGCGCTTGCGAGTGCGGCGCCCCACGTGCAAGTCCGGACGACCGCACCGCCGCCGCTCGTCGCACGGGTCGTGCTCGCAGCGACGCGCGGCCCATGCTGGCTGTCCGTCCGGCTCGGCTCGGAGACCGGACGGGTCGTCTACGAGGGGACGCTGGAAACGGGCCGGCTCGCGCGCTTCTCCGGTAAGCGCCTCTGGCTCAGGATCGGCGCGCCGTGGAACCTCGTTGCGACGCTGAACGGCAAGGTCCTGACGCTGCCGTCCGCGCTGGCGAACGTCGTCGTCACGCCGGGTGGGCTCGCCCAGTAGGTCAGCTCGCGTGCAACGCCGCTTGCGCGCGCCCGCTGCGCTCCTTTGTGAGGAGGTCGACGAGATGCTGCAGCAGCTTCCAGGTTACGTCCGGGTTCTGCTTGGCGAACTGCCGGAAGTCCCAGAACGCGATCACGAGGCAGCGCATCGGGCCGTCCGCGGTCACAGTGGCCGAGCGGACGCGTTCGCTGATCAGCGCAAGCTCGCCGAAGTGGTCACCTGGGCCGAGCCGCCCCACCTCGCTGCCGCCGACACTGACGGAGGCGTCACCTTCGGCGATGACGAAGAAGCCGACTCCGCTCATCTGACCCTCGCGGACCACCTCCGTCCCGGCCTTGAACTCGCGCTCTCTGAAGCTCTTTGCGAGCTCCTTCAGCTGTCGCTGCGTGAGTCCGCTGAAGAGCGGGACCCTTTTTAGCTCGTCGGCCAGGCTCGCCATCGGCCGATCCTAACGGCGAATCAGAGCGCGACCCGCGCCAGCTGCTCGCGCACGATCGCCTCGCCTGCCTCACGACCTGCGGCATGGCCCGTTGCGGCGTCGATGAACGCGGCGCGGTCGAGCGCGTAGAGCTCGATCTCGTCGGTGGAGGTGACCGTCGCGGTGCGCGGGACGTCGCGGAGCAACGCGATCTCCCCGAAGTAGTCGCCCGGACCGACGTTGCGGAGGCGACGTCCGTCGCGCGTCACCATGGCGTGTCCGCTCGCGACGATGTAGAAGCGGTCGCCGGCGTCGCCCTCCCTGACGATCGCGCGGCCGGCCGGATGGCTGACGCGGACGAGGCTCCGGGCGACCTGGTCCTTTGCGGCCAGCGGCAGAGGCGTGAACATCGGCACGCCGTCGAGCAAAGCGAGCTCGTGAGCGGGTGCCGAGGTAACGGCGTCGATCCGGCGCAGGCCCGGCCAGGAGAGGAATACGAGCACAGTCAGGAAGGCGCCGGTGACAACGAGGGCACCGTGAATGCCCAGCCAACTGATCAGACCTGGGGCCGTGATCGCGCCGATCGCCATTCCCGCGGTGGCGCCGCCAAACATCACGCCGAGGACACGGCCGAGCATGTCGTCCGGCACGAGGCGTTGCAGGAGCGTCTCGCCGGTGACGTCCTCGACGGCATTCCCGATGCCGACAATCGCGAGCAGGATCAGGGCCGTCGCACGGTGCGGCAAGGCAGCGATGAGCGCGATCGGGATTCCCCAGAGGAGCAGGCCGACGCCGAACGGAATCGCCAGCTTGCGGCCGGCGAGGGTCATCGACGCGAACCCGCCAAATAGGGTCCCGGCGCCGACCGCGCCGGACAGGAAGCCGACCCACCCACCTCCAGCGTCCAGCAGTTGGAAGGCGATCACGACGATCAGGACGTTCAGCGCGCCACGCACGATCGTCTGTGCGACGAACAGTGCAACGATCAGACGCGGATGCGGCTCGCGCGCGAGCAGGCGAAAGCCGGCGGTCAGATCGCCCTCGGCGCGATGGTGCGCGAAGCGGAGCCGGCCTTCGACGTGGACGGCAGCGAGCGTCAGCGCGGCAGCGATATAGGCAACGGCTCCGAATGCGAAGACGAGACCGACACCGGCCGTTTCGATCACCACGCCGGCGATCAGCGGGCCGGCGAGCGTTCCGACTCCCTCGAGCGTCAGCGAAACGCTGCTCGCCGCGACGAGCTGTTGCGGAGTCGTCGCGAGCGAGGGCAGCAGCGCGGCGACCGCCGGGCGGCAGAGCGTCGAGACGACGGCATGCGCGGCGGCGAAGGCGAAGATGGCGGCTTCGTTCCGGCCGAGGTAGAAGAGCGCCGTCGATGCGGCAAGCGCGACGGCTGACAGGAACGTCACTGCGACGAGCGCGCGTTCTCGCTCGTAGCGATCCGCAAACGCGGCGGTGAACGGCGTCGCGAGCGCGGCGGGCAGCATACGGACGAGCCCGAGAATGCCGACGGCGGTTGCCCCGCCGCGCTCGTAGGCGAACACGCCGAGCGCGACGAGGAAGGCCCACTCGCTGGTGATCGCAGCGCCGTAGGCCAGCTCGAGCCGGCGGAGGTTCGGGTTGCGGGCAACCGCACCGAACTCCGCGAGCACGGTACGAACAGCCGTCACCGCACGACAGTACTGCGGCCGTCCGGCCGTGTCGACTGCAGCGCCGTCGGCTCGGCGCGCAACGGTGGCCCAACAACCGGTGTCAGACACCATCGCGTGAGAATCACGGATGTGTGACGAGACAGCGACGGCGCGAGAAACGAGCTTGCCGCGTTTCGCGTCGCTGCCGCGCTCCGGCCGGTGTCAGACACCATCGCCTGGGTGTCACGACTCCGTGACGCGAGTGGTGCGACGAGCCCACAGGCGCCCGGTAGGGTGGCTTCGAGAGCGTTTGGCCCGGGCGATCCGAGGTAGGACCTAGGCAGAAAACCAACGAAAGGACGGCTCGTGTTTGAACGCACAAAGACTCAGGCTTTGAGGGAGAACGCCGCCAGCGCCACAGAGCTGGCCGCGTCCCTCGCAAAGGACAAGAAGTTCCGGAAGCAGCTGCTTTCGGCGGCAGGCCACGGCGTGATCGCGCGCAGGCGCGCGGCGCGGCGCATCGGCTTCCTGGCCGCCCTGAGCAGGCTCGCGGCCGACCCGAAGCTCAAGCGGGAACTGCAGAAGATGACGCAGAACCTCGACAAGGCGTGGGCCCGGGTCGAGCGAAAGCGCAGCCACAAGCTGCGCAACACCCTGCTCGTCGTCGGCGGCGTGGGTGCCGCGGCTGCCGCGGCCGTCCCGCTCCGCCGCAAGTTCGGCTCATCGGGGCTGGCGGAGGGCGGCCTCAGCGGCGGTGCGATCCCGCGCTCCATCGACGAGTCGATCGAGATCGGCGTCCCAGTCTCCACCGCCTACAACCAGTGGACGCAGTTCGAGGACTTCCCGCTCTTCATGGAAGGCGTCGACCACGTGCAGCAGATCGACGACACGCGCCTGCGTTGGGCCGCCACCGTCGCCGGCAGGACTGCAGAGTGGGAGGCCAAGATCCTCGAGCAACATCCGGACCGGCAGATCAGCTGGATCAGCGAAGACGGAAAGAAGACGCGCGGAACGGTGACCTTCGAGCCGCGAAGCGACGGACGGACGCTCGTCCGCCTGTCGATGAGCTACCAGGCGGAAGGCCCCGCCGAAGCCCTCGGCTCGGCGGCCGGTCTCGACGCACGGCGGGTTCGCGCCGATCTCGAGCGCTTCAAGGAGCTGGTCGAGAGTCGCGGCTCGGAGACCGGCGGTTGGCGCGGCGAAGTCTCCGCGGGCAAGAAAGCGACGTAACGAGACACCCAGGGCCACGCGGGGAGCCCCCGCGTGGCCCATAGACGCGGGTCTTGGTCGAGCAGGACGTTCGGGGTGCGCCAGAACCCGTGCCCCCGCTGACAATGCAAGCGGGATGGGGGAACAGGCTTGACTCTGGGATTGGTCGTGGGCGCGTTCCTGCTCGCCGTGTGGGTCGACGAACGGATCGGAGATTCGCGTCCGGAATCGCCCAAGCGCCGAATCGGGCACGTCCTCATGGGCTTCGCGCTCCTCGAGGCGTCGGTCGGCGTGCTCTACCTCGTCAATTCGGCCGGCATTCCGCAGATCGCATTCATGGGCGTAGTGCTGGGCGTCTTCCTCCCCGCGCTCACCTACTCGCTCCTGACGGCGATGTGGCTAGTTCGAACCCTGGTCGAGATCGCCCGCCTCGCGCGGCACTAGCCCGCGCGCCGCGAGCTCTTCGTCGATCGCATCCCTGAGCTCGACCAGAGCAGTCCGTAGCGCCTTGAGGCGTTTGCGGCCCAGCCGGCTCTCGACCGCCTCCGCGTAGTCGCGAAAGGCCGGCCGCGCGCGGTCGAGCAGGCGCTTGCCGTTCGGCGTCAGCCGGATCAGGAACGAGCGGCCGTCCTCGGGATTCGGGACACGCTCCGCGTGACCGCGGCGTTCGAGCCGCTTGACCCGGAAGATGACCGTCGAGAACGGCATGCCGAGGCGAGCGGCGAGCCCGGTGGGTGTCCACGGGCCCTCAGCCCCGATCAGGACATAGAACGGATAGTCCTCCGGCGGCAGCTCCGTGTCGGCGAGTGCAACCTCGATCAAACGCTTGCGCTTCTGCTGCGTCCAGAAGACCTCGAAGAGGATTGTCGGCCGTCGGCGCTCTCTCGCTCTGCGTGGTGGTCGGCACGACGATCGCGTCCGCGGCGACGCGGGTCAAACCGATCGCCACGATTCGCCTCGGTAGCCAGTCGGGCATGGTGCTGTCCGCGGCCGGCTCGATCTGGAGCTCGGATCTCCTCCTCGCCCGCGTCGTCCGGATCGACCCCGCGACCAACGCTGTTATGCGACGGATCCGGTCCTCGGGTTGATGCGGACAACCGCGCCTCGCCCGAGGTCGGCCACCCAGATCGACCCGAACGCGTAGACGACGCCGTTCGGGCGAAGCGGATCACGGTCGCGAAAGCGGACTGGATCACGCCGTCGCCGGACGCACTCTGGGTCTCGAGCGAGCTCGGCGAGATCGTGCGCATCGACCCTGCGCGCGCTGCGGTCGTTGCGCGCATCAACGTCGGCGCCAACCCACTCGGTTCGGCGTGGATCGGCGGCGAGCTCTGGGTGCCGAACATCGATGCCGCCACGATCTCTGTGATCGACCCGCAGAAGAACGTGGTGCGCACGACGGTCGAGGTCGGCAGTGGCCCGCTCTCGATTGCCACCGGCAGCGGGGACGTCTGGACCTCGAACTCGAACGATGGTGAGCTCTGGCGCGTGAGCGCCTCCCAGCCCGGCTAAGTTAGAACACCGTGAGCCGCGTGGCAGTCATCGGGCTCGGGGCGATGGGCAGCCGGATCGCGCGCCGGTTGCTCGACGCGGGTCACGAGCTCGTCGTCTGGAACAGGACGCCCGCGAGGGCTGCCGACCTCGTTGCGAGCGGCGCGACTCTGGTCGAGAGTCCGGCCGCCGCGGCTCGCGACGCCGAGGTCGTGATCACGATGGTCACGAACCCGGACGCTCTCCGCGATGTCGTCGAAGGTCCGGACGGAGTCGCTTCCGGGCTCGGCGAGGAGTCGACGATGATCGAGATGTCGACGGTCGGCCCGCCTGCGCTCGCAAGGCTCGCGTCCGTACTGCCGAACGGCGTCGGCCTGCTCGATGCGCCCGTGCTCGGCAGCCGATTAGAGGCCGAGTCGGGATCGCTGCACATCTTCGTCGGTGGACCGGCCCAGCTCTTCGAGCGCTGGCAACCGCTCCTGTCCGAACTCGGCTCGCCGATTCTCGTCGGACCGTCCGGCTCCGGTGCGGCCGCCAAGCTCGTCGCCAACTCGACCCTGTTCGGGACGATCGCAGTCCTCGGCGAAGCCCTTGCACTGGCCGACGCGCTCGGCCTGTCCCGGGACGCCGCGTTCGACGTCCTCGCGGCATCGCCGCTGGGCGAGCAGGCGAGACGGCGCCGCGAGGCGTTCGAAGCGGGCGACTATCCGCCGCGCTTCCCGCTCGCGCTCGCGCACAAGGACGCAGAGCTGGTCGCGGCCGCAGCCGACACGTCCGGAATCCGGCTACGGCTCAGCGAGGCCGCACGCTCCTGGCTCGCCGACGCCGACGCGGCCTCCTGGGGCGAGCAGGACTACGCTGCCTTGCTCGCCTGGATTGTCGAGAGCGCACGCCAAGACGTATCCGACTGAGCCGCGGCATATGAAGACGTGGACATGGGACGTGGTCGCACCTAGCAGGGGTTGGTCTCGTCCGCAAGGGCGATCCCGGTCACGAGGACTCCACCCGAGCGCGCGTAGCTGCTGAAGGAGCGGTCGCTCCGCGGATCGCCGTAGATCGGCGAGAAGCGGCCTGCGCTCACTCGGATGTCGGCGTAGCCATGCGGTGGCACGCAGACGGCGAGTTGCTTGCTCGCCGGCTGCTGCCCCGCCTGCGCGCGCCAGTCGCTCGCGTTCGAGACGAGCTGGAAGTCACGCGGCGGCTCACCTGCGGGACCGCGGACCGACACGGTCAAGAACCGCATGGTCGCGCTCGTTTGGTCCGGCGGGGCGAACACGCGGATCCGTCCAACCGTCTTGGGGACGGTCCAGCCGTCGCGATAGAGACCGAGCGCGAGCCACTCGGCGCGCCACGGTTTCTCGGCGCGCACGAGCTCGAGCCCGCGGTCGTTGGCCAGCACTTCGCCCGCGAGGCCGAACCTCGTCTCGGCGACGGCCTGGGCGACGTAGTCGCTCGGCGACGCGTTCGCGCGGCCGGTGGTCCCGTCGAAGGTCAACGCAATTGTCGGAAACGTGTCGGGCGTTCCGGTGAATGCCTGCTCGTAGACGGCGGCGCGCTGGATCGACGCGTTCCAGAACTCGACGTTCCACCAGTAGGCGACGTTGCCCCAGTAGGTGCCGTAGAGAAACGGATAAGGAAGCATCGTGACCTTCGCTCCCGGTCCGAGCTTGCGGTCGATCCAGTCGAACACGACGCTCTGGTCGACGGTCAGTGGTCGCCCGCTCGTCCCGTCGGCCGTGAAGAGCCGGTTGAATGCCAAGCCCGCTTGGACAGGCATGGCGAGAGCGGCGAAGACGAGCAAGATCGCCGCCGTCCGGCGCCGGCCGATCACCGCGGAGAGCAGAACGAGAAGCGCGCCCGCCCCGATCGTCACGAAGGCCAGGAAGAGCCGGGCGCCGTTCACCGAGCCGCCGACATCGAGGAGCGGGCCGTTCAGAAACGCGACAGGTGAGTCCACGTTGAACTTGTCGTAGCGAACGACCGGCAGGTAGGCGAACGCCAGTGCAAGCAGCCCGACAGACGCGAAGAGAGGCCAGCGCGACCAGTTGCGATCTCGCAACGCCGCCGCGAATGCGATCAGCACGAGCGGGACGACGTAGAACAGGTAGCGATCGTGCAGCCTTCCCTGTCCGAAACGAAGGTCGTAGGACGCGACCTCGAAGAGGAGAGCCACGATCACGACGGTGGCGAGCGCCGCGAACGCATGCTGCTCGCGGCTCCGCGAGCGCACGATCGCGGTGCCGAGCCACGCGATCCCGACGATGAACGGGAGGATCCCCATTCCGAGACCAATCGGCGCGAGGTGCTCGACGAGCGAGTGGCCCATGCCGCTCGGGAACAGATTGCCCTCCGCCGTGACCGAATACGTCCCGAGCGCGCTCGAGAGCCGGCCCGCGGCCAGCAATCCCAGTGCTGCGAGCACGAAACAGCCGTACGCCACGACGAGAACGCGGTGCGCCGACACGACCTCACGCACGGTCGCGCCGAGTCGTCGCCGCAGCGGCCCACGCGGAGCGAACGCGAACTCGTGGATCAGGAGCGCGAACGGCACCGCCACGAGCAGGACGGCGAACTGCGTACGCGCAAGGATCGCGACGGCCAGCGCGACCAGCAGCAAGACGTCGTGACGCGCCCGCGGCGCGACCAGCGCCTGATGCAGCGCGAGCGCAGCCCACACGAACACCGGGTACGCGACGACCTCCGTCATCAGGAACGACGAGATGGCGATCCACGGAATGCAGACGGTGAGCGCTGCGACGACGTAGGAGAGGCGGACGCTCCCCGTCACTCGACGGGCGAGCAGATAGGCCGGAATCGCGGCCGAGCTCATGACGAACGCGTTGAGGACGTGCGCGTCATGGACCGCCGGTGGCACGAGCGTGTCGTGGAAGAACGGCGCCAGGAGCAGCGGGTAGAGCTGATTGACGTTGCCGATCAGCTCGCCGTGCACGTGTGGAAGAGGCGAGCCCAGGTGGGCGATGCTGATCGCGAGCCGCTCGTAGAGCAGCTCGTCCGTCATCACGTACCAGTCCGCGACCTGGCTCGTCAGGCCGGCGAGAATCCCGGCGAGTGCCAGCCAGAGCGCCGCCGCACCGACCTCGTACCGGTGCGTGGCGAGGAGCGACTGCCACAGGGATCCCCTGCTTTCCCGAGCACTGGTCGTTGTCGCCGGCGCGCCTCCCACGTCTCCCGCCCGGAACCTACCGATGCTGGCTGTTGGAGCGTGCTCGCTCCTGGGGGAACCTCCCGGTTCCCCCAGACCCCTTCCACCGGTCCGCTTCGCGGACGGGCGCTAACGCGCCGGCGGAATGTTCTGGTTGATGCGGAAGAAGTTGCCGGGGTCGTACTTCTGCTTGAGTGCCTTCAGCCGTTCGTACTTGTCCGCGCCATAGGCCGTCCTGATGCGCTCCTCACCCTCGTCGCCGAGGAAGTTAACGTAGACCGTCGTGTGCCAGGGCTCGAGAGCCGACCAGAAGTTACGCACCCACTCGCGCTCGTCGGCAAAGCCTTCCTCCGTCTCGGTTGCGCAACCGATGTTGTAGGTGAAGCCGGCGTGACGACCGTTGAACGACGTATCGCCATCGTCCACTCGCGACACCGCGCCGCCCATCTGCCAAATCGGGAACGACGTCAGCGGCGACTTGATCTGCAGCGATCGCTCCATCGTGATGTCGATGATCTCGTCCGTGAGCTCGGGAACGTCGCAGCTCTTGAAGTAGTACCAACGTCCGGGAACGAAGCTCGGATCGAGCATCGCCTGATGCGTCAGATACGGCTTCGGCATGCAGACGTCCGCAACCGGCGAGCTGAAGTCTTTCAGCGGCTTGATGAACTTCTGCCCCTCTTCGATGTCGCCGGCCCAGCAGCAGACGACCATGACGACCGGCTTGCCGTGGAGCTCTTCCGGGACGAACGGCAGCGGTGGCGCCTTGCGATGCACGACGATCGTCATCAGCTCGTCGGGCGCGTCCGCGACCCAGTCGCGATAGAAGCGCAGGACCTCCCCGGACTTCTCCATCGGCCAGAAGATCGGGCCGGCCAGGATCTGCGGGCCGAGCGGGACGCAGCGGAACTCGAACTCCGTGACGACTCCGAAGTTCGCGCCGGCGCCGCACATGCCCCAGAACAGGTCCTGGTTCTCGTCGGCGCTCGCCTTGACGAACTCGCCGTCGGCCGTGACGACATCGACGGAGACGAGCTGGTCGATCGACAGGCCGTGCTTCCGCATGATCCAGCCGATCCCGCCGCCGAGCGTTAGACCCGCGACGCCCGTGTGCGTGACGATGCCCGAGGGCACGGCCAGGCCGAACGCCTGTGTCTCACGGTCGAGCTCGCCGAGCAGCACGCCGGCCTGCACGCGGGCAGTTCGCTTCTCCGGGTCAACGCGCACGCCCTTCATCGGCGAGAGGTCGATCATCAGCGCGTCGTCTGCGACCGAGAGGCCCGGGAAGGAATGCCCGCCGCTCCGCACCGCGACGGGCAGGCCGCTCTCGCGTCCGTGCTTCACCGCGGCGATCACGTCCGCAACCCCGGCGCAGCGGACGATCACCGCCGGACGCCGGTCGAACGAACCGTTCCAGATCTTGCGGTGGACGTCGTAGTCCGGCTCGCCCGGACGCACGACAAACCCGCGGAACGCTGCGTCGTCGAGCTGGATCTCGTCAGCTACGGCCGTCATCTCGCCAAGTCTGTCACAGGCTCAAGTCCGGCCTACGCCGAGGCGGCGAGCAGCGCCTCGCACTCGCGGACATGCCATGTGGCGCCGACCGAGCGGTAGAAGGCCAGCGCGCGTGCCAGTTCCTGGTCGGCTTCGGCCCGCCGACCGAGCCGAACGAGCTCCTCGGCGTTTCGCAACCTGTAGAACGCCTCCGCCGTCGCCGCTCCGATCTTGGCCAGCAGGTCGGCCGCTGTCGAAAGATCGCCCTCGAGAATCGCGCGAGCCGCCTGGATCCACGGCGTGTCGAGGGTCTCCCGATCGAGAATCGCGGCTACCTCGCGCTCGCGTTCCAATGTCACACCCAGCCAGGCAAGCGTGTGTGACTCGACGCTCGCGAAGCCCATCTGGCTGAGCTCGCTCAAGCCCGCAAGCGCTTCCGCGAGAATTTCCGCAGAGCGCTCCACGTCCCCGAGCAAAAAGAAGAGAAGCGCGGCTCTCACGGTGGTGGGCTGGAAAAGTTGCGGATCTCCGACGGCTCGCGCCAGCTCGACCGCGCGTTCGGCGTCACTTCTTGCACCGCTCGAATCTGCGCGACCCAGTCGAATCAAACCGCGGGTGACATAGGCGTACGCGGCGTGGTAGTGCGGTGAACCGCTCTCGACCTCCACTAGGAACGCGTTCGCCCGGTCGAGCGCCTCGTCCCACCGCCCGACCAGGTACGGATGAACGATCCGTGGGCCGCCGTCGATGAAGCGAACGAAGCCCTGATGACCAAAATGCTCGGCAATTTCCCGTGTCTTTTCGCGGTCTGCATAGGCTCGCTCGAGCTCGCCGTAGGCGAGGTACAGGGTGGAAAGATTGTTATGTCCCCTGATCAAGTCATGAACCGAGTTCGTGCGCGAGGCGATTGCGATGCTCTGCTCGAGGTCGGCCATCCCGTGGCGATCGCCCATGAAGGCTCGCGCACAGCCGATGTTGTTGAGCGCATGCGCTCGGAGATCGTCCAGCTCCAACCGCTCAGCCATTCCGAGCGCCTCACGGCCGACCTCGATGGCCTTCTCGTTGTGGTCGGCAAGCATTTCGTAGCGCGCAACCTCGCTCAGCACCAGAGCCTGGATTCGTGAGGCTGGGAGATCCGCGACAAGGTCGCGGGCATCCTCGAGATGGATGAGCACCCGGTCGCGTGAGCCCAACCCCCAGGAGATGTGGGCGAGCATCAGCGCCGCTTCGGCAGCCCGTGCTCGGTCGCCGATCGCGACGAAGCCTTCACGAGCCGCTTCGAGCTCGTCTTCACCTTCCTCGCGGCTGTGGAATCGTGCCCGCCCGTGGCGCAGGAGCAGCTCGGGCCGTTCCGGGTCGTCGTGCGATGTGAGCGCCAGCGCCTCTGCGTAGTAGCGCTCGGCCTGCGGCAGTGCGTTGAGCGCCATTGCCCGATCCCCGGCGTCACGTAGAGCACGCCTCGCACGCGGTGCCAGCTCGTCGACGTCACGACCCGCGGCACGTCCCAGCTCCAAGGCGCTCAGATAGTGGTGCGCGACCATCTCGGCCTGATCTTCCGGCCGGCCCAGCGAGTCGATCCACTGGGCCACCCGTCGATGCTTGTCGGCACGGTCGCCCCGTGGAATCTGACCGTAGGCGACATCGCGGACCAGCAGATGCTTGAACGCGAACTCAGTCTCGCCGGCAACCGACGCGCGACGTGCGCGCTGAACGAACTCCTTGCGTTCGAGCGCGTGCAGGCGCTGCTCCAACTCGCTCCGCCCTCCTCCGTTGGCGAGCGCACCGAGCCAGAAGACCTTTCCGACCACCGCTGCGTCTTGCAGCAACGCTTTCTCTTCGGGCTGGAGGGCGTCCAGCCGCGCCGCGATGATGCCCTGCACGGACTCGGGCAATGACAGCTCCCCGACCGTCTGTCGTTCGGCGAGCATGCGGACGAACTGCTCGGCGTACAGGGGATTGCCGCCGGCATGGGCCAACAACGCAGTCTGTGTCCCGGCCTCGAGCAACGGTCGCTCGCCGAGTGTGGAGATGAGCATCGCCGTCTCGTCATCTGTGAGCGGCGCGACCGCGATGGTCGCCGCGTTCAGTTTTCCTCCACCCCAGGCCGCGCGACGCTCGAGCAGCTCCAGCCGTGCGGTGCACAGGACGAGCACCGGCACGTCCCTGACCCAGTCGATCAGATGCTCGATGAAGTCGAGGAGGCCGTCGTCGGCCCAGTGAATGTCCTCGAAGACGAGCACGAGAGGATGGCGCTCGGCCAACGCCTCGAAGAACCGGCGCCAGGCCGCGAAAGCTTCCTCCCGTCGATCGCTCGCGACGTCGCCCGCCGATGCCTGCCCGATGAGCGGGCGGAGATGCGTTCTCACCCACTCGACGTCCTCGTCGATGAGGTCTTCGAGGGCGCGGGAGAGCTTTACCTCTGCCTCCGCGGCATCGTCGGTCTCGAGGATGCCCGTCTGTGCCTTCACCATCTCGGCGAGGGCCCAGTAGCTGACGCCCTCGCCGTACGGGAGCGAGCGGCCTTGTCGCCAGTAGACGAGATCGGTTTCCTTCTCGATCGAGGCGAAAAGCTCCGTGACGAGCCGGCTCTTGCCGATGCCCGCGACTCCGATCAGCGTGACGAGCTCGGGCGAGTGCTGCTGCCGCGCGCGCGACAGCGCCGCCTTCAGAGCCTCGAGCTCGCGCGTGCGGCCAACCAGCGGTGTTGCGGCCTCCGGCGCGACGTCGACTCCGTAGCGCGCACGGGCTTGTCGCGCCTCCCAGACGGCGACGGGCTCCTCCTTCCCCTTGGCATCGATCGTCGTCGGCTCGCCGTACTCGATCGTATTCGCGGTCGCGCGATACGTCGACTCGCCGACGAGAACACCATTGCTCGGCGCGGCACTCTCGATCCTGGCCGTCGCATTGACGATGTCGCCCGCTGCCATCCCTTCGCCGGCCTCCGGGCGTGCAGCGAGGTTGACCAGCGCCTCGCCGGTGTTCACGCCGATGCGGACCTCGAGCTTGCCCTCCTCGGCGATCCAGTCCCGGATAGCGAGCGCGGCTCGCACCGCACGCTCCGGGTCGTCCTCGTGCGCGGTCGGGGCTCCGAACAGGGCCATCACGGCGTCGCCGATGAATTTCTCCACCGTGCCGCCGAAGCGCTCGAGCTCGGAGCGGAGGCGAGCGTGATACGGCTCGAGCAAGGCCTGGACGTCCTCCGGGTCCAGTCGCTCCGCCCGGGCAGTGAAGCCGACGAGGTCGGCGAAGAGGACGGTGACGATCTTCCGCTCGGTGCGGGGCGCCGCCCGCGCCTCCAGCAACGCGCTTCCGCACTCGGAGCAGAACTTCGCTCCCGGCCCGTTCTCGTGGCCGCAGGAAGGGCAGGCGCTCACAGGAGAAGGGTAAGGGGTCGGCGAGCGCTCTTTGCGAGAAGCGCCCGTTTGGACGGGCCCGGTCGGGGTAGCCCCTCCTTGTCCAGCAAACCCGGAAGAGGGGGTCCATATGGCAGTTCTAGGCAAGACCATCGAGAGCCCACGGGAGCTGTTCGTCCACAAGCTCGGGGCGACGCTCACGATGGAGGAGACCATTCTCGAGATGCTCGAGAAGCTGCAGGAGGAGGCGCAGGATGCGCCCCTTCGGCGCAATCTCGGGCAGCACCACAGGGAGACGCAGGGGCAGGTGCGGAACCTGCACCAGGTCTTCACGGCTATCGGCGAAGAGCCCGAGAAGCGGCCCTGCCCGGCGATCGACGGCCTGAAGAAGGAAGGCGATCAACTCCTCGACAAGGTCGACGAATCCTTGGTCGACGCAGTCATCCTCGACGGAGTGATCGAGACCGAGCACTACGAGATCGCCGTCTACGACTCGCTGATCATCAAGGCCGAGCGGATGGGGGACGACGACGTCATCGCCCTGCTGAACGAGAACATCGAGCAAGAAGAGGCAACGCTCAAGAAGGCGATCGCCGCGGCCGAGCAGCTGGCCAAGAAGTCGATCCGGCAAAGAGTCTGACTCGCTCGTTACGGACGGCCGTGGCTAACCGGCCATGGTCGTCCGTTACTTCTTCGACGGACGGATGTCGCCGCTGAAGCGGACCTTGCCGCGTACGAGCGTGTCACTCCAGGTGCCCTTGCCGTTCTCCGTCGCGTGGTACGAGAAGGCATAGCGCACGTAGTTGAAACGTGAGATGCCGCTGAAGTACGTGCTCAGCCAATCCCACGTGCCACTGCACTGCCCCTTCTGGTCGGCGCTCGTGCAGGCGAAGTCCCTGCTCCCGAGAAATCCCCGCACCGGCGCGCCTTGGGGAGCGAAGACACCACGGAAGCTCGTGACCGACGAGCCGGTGAACCTGCCGCGGATGCCGGCGGGCAGCTGGGCCTTTCCGCCGGGGCTCGGACCGGCGATCGTCGTGAACTCGCCGTTGTAGGTGCTCGCCGAGCAGAAGCGGCCGGGCCCTTTGCGCCACACGCGCACGGTGCGGTCGTAGGTGTCGAAGGCCCAGTTGTTCCCCTGTACGCCGGTGTCCACGTCGTTGACGACGTGGTACGACACGCTCAGCACCGGTTTCCCACCGCCGCAGCCCAGATTGGTGGCCTGAGAGGGTGATGCCGCCGCAAGAGCGAGGACAACTGGAACCAGGAGTCCTCCCACGTTGAAGAAGATGTCTTTCAACGCCGATCCTTGCGGTCTGATTCGAACGGCATCATTGGCGTGATGCCCGACGAGCGCGACGAGCTCGAGCAGGCCTGGCAGGCGCTCGCCGATCGCGAGGGCCTGCTTCGCCAGACGGTGGCACGTCGCTCCGCGGAGATCGACGCGCGCGCCCGTCGCTTCGAGGAGATCGGCGCCGACCTCGACGCGCGGCGGCAGATGATCGAGGAGGCCGAGGAGGAGTTCCTCGAGCGCGAACAGCGCATCACCCTCCTCGAAGAGCAACAGCGCGATCGCCAGGTCGAGATCGAACGGGCCGCGGTCGACGGCGAACGTCTACGGCAACGAGAACGAGAGCTGGACGTCCGCGCGAGCGAGTTGCGCGTCCTCGCGACCGAGCTCGAGGAACGAGCCGAATGGATCTCCGCCGCGACTGCCGCCCTCGACGTGCAGGAGCATCGCGCCGTGGAGGTTGCGGAGCGCGAAGCTGAGTTGCAGCGCCGAGTGGATGCGCTCGCCGACGAGGAACGCCTCCTGGCGACTGCACAGCGGCAACTAGACCTACGCGCCTCCCAGCTCGAAAGCCGCACCGAAAAGCTCCAGACGCAAGAGACTGCGTTGCAGAAGAAGCAGGCGGAGCTCGAGCCGCGCGTGGTTGCTGCCGACGAACGCGAGCGTGAGCTCGAAGCGCAACAGGGGATGTTCGCCGAGCAGGCTGAGCGCTACGCCGAGCAGGAAAAGCAGCTCGGCCGGCGCGCCGCGAAGCTCGCGCAAAAGGAGACGGAGCTCGCGAACAAGCTTCGCAACGTGCGTGAACGCGAAGAGCGAGTTGACGGGCTGGAGCAGCGCTCGCAGCGGCTCGATGCGGACAAACGGGAGCTCGACCGTGTCGCCGCTGAGCTGGACGAACGCGGCGCGTGGCTAACTGAAGCGGTCGCGCAGGTCGAGGCACGCGAAACCCAGGCTGCCGAACAGCTCGAGCGTGCGGCAGCGGAGATACGCCGTGTCGAGCGGCGCGAGCAGGAGTTCGACGATTGGACCGCGCGGCTCGACGACCGGGACCGCCGCCTCAGCGCGGCCGAGGAAGAGCTGACCGAGTGGCGCAAGCGGATCCGCGACGAAGAGCTCCGCATCCAGGCCGGCTAGCGGCTACCTCGACACGAAGTACGCCATCAGGATGGCGTCGACGTATTCGTTTCCGCGGCGGTAGTGACCGCGGCGGTAGCCCTCCTGCACGAAGCCGAACTTCTCGTAGAGCCTGATCGCCGCTTCGTTGTGCGGGAAGACGTGCAGCTCGAGCTTGCGCACCTCCGAGTGTCGGGCCCAGTCGAGGGCAGCTTCGAGCAGTCCGGTACCGATGCCGCGTCGGCGATGCGACATCGCGACCATCAGACCCAGGTCGGCGACGTGCCGGCTCGCAGGATGTTGATCGCGCGCGATGGAGAGACGGCCGACGATCTGTTTCTCGTCCTCGGCGACGAAGACCGCTGCGTTCGGATAGCGACGGATGGCTCGCAGGTAGCGCCGCTCGTCGGAGACCTGCCGCCAACCGTTGGAGGTGACGAGCCACCCCTCCGGCTCCGAACCGACGGCCTCGCCGAGCCTGGTCAGGCCTTCGGCGTCCGACGGCTCGGCGCGGCGGATGATCATTCCACCACCACTCCAGCGCCGCCGCGCCTCGGGTCGCCGGCTGCGGCCAGCGCGCCGTCGACGAAGGTGACGGCCGAAGCGCCGCCGAAGTACAGGTTGCGGCGACGCCAACGGATCACGTTCCAACCCATCTCCTCGAGACGGTCGAGCTCGGCCGGATCGTGTCCCCCCTCGCAGTGCAAGTTGTCGCCCTCGAGGTGCACGCGCGGACGATCGAGTGCCTCGTCGACCGGAAGATCGTGGGCGACGGTGTTGACGACGACCTGCATCACCGCGCCGCGGAGCCTGAGCGAGCCCGCGCTGCCGACGACGAGATGGGGCTGGCCCTCGCGCAGGACGATCGACGGGCTCATCATCGACGCGAGTCGTGCTCCCGGTCGCGGCTGTTTCGCGAGATCGAACTCGCCGATCATATTGTTCAGATGGATGCCGGTGCCCGGGACGACGACGCCGGATCCGGCGCCCGTCGAAGCCGTGAGCCCGACAGCATTGCCCTTGCCGTCCACGACGGAGATGTGCGTCGTTCCCCGCGAGACGACCGCCGCACGCTCCTCGAGTGCGTGGACGAGGCCGCCGGTGACCGTGCGTGCCGCCACGCGGGCGTGCGCCTGCTCGCGCATCACGCGGGCGAGCGCGTCGATCGCCTCGGCCGAGCCGGGTCTGCAGGGGCCGCGCTCCTCGAGCAGCGGCAGGCCGTAGGCGATCAGGATCCCTCCCGCCGAAGGAGGCGGGTTGGAGACGTACTCCTGTCCGCAGAAGCTCGCCGTGACCGGACGACGCCGGATCACCCGGTAGCGCGCGAGATCCTCCTCGGTGATGCAGCCTCCGCGCGCACGCACGTGCTCGGAGATCTTCCGCGCGAGATCTCCTTCGTAGAGCACCTTGCCACCCTTGTCGGCGAAGAGTTTCAGTGTCTTCGCCAGGTCGGTCTGCACGAGTGTGTCCTCCGCGACGAGTCGCTCGCCGTTCCGCTCGTACACAGCGCGAGACTCGGGCGAGTGTCGGAGGATGAGGTCGAGGATGGCGTGCAGGTACGCCTGGCCGTTGTTGAGCTCCACCCCATTCCGCGCGAGATCGATCGCCGGCTGGAAGAGCTCGCGCCACGGCAGGCTGCCGAAGGAGCGGTGCGCTTCCTCGAGCCCCATCGGTGCTCCGGGAACGGCGCACGAGGCGGCGCCGATGCGGAAGACCTGCGTCGAGCCGCCGCTGAAGTCGACGTCCACGCGGTCCATGTCGGCGAGCTCGGGGCTCGCGACGCCGAGACCCGGGACGGAGACGAAGAAGTCGTACACGCGCGTCGAGCGGTCGCGCGCACGGTAGACGAGCATGAAACCGCCTGACCCGGGGCCGGTGAGCGGACTCTCGGCGACCCAGGAGACCAGCGCGGCGGCGACGGCCGCGTCGACAGCGTTGCCTCCGGCCTCCAGCACGTCGGCGCCCGCCTGCGCGGTCAGAGGATGGCCGGCGGCGACTGCCCCTCTCATGGGGGAAGGTTAGCCCGAGGCCGAGGCGTCACCTCCCGACGTCGCCACGGCGGCATCGGTCGCCTGCGGGATGTGCTCGAAGACGAGGCCCACGCCAGCCGCTTGGCGTGGGCCCGGGAGAGGCCGCAGCCTCTTGTGCGTATCCACTGAGTAGACGCGTCTTGGCGGATCGACTTTCGCGGTGCCCGCTCGGTTCACTCGAACGAGGTAGGCGTCACGCACAATGTGCCGGTGCTCAGGCTCGCCGCGATGCTGTCACTCACCGCGGTTCTGTCGGGATCGGTGACCTTCCCGCACGGGCGCGCGCTCATCCGCACGCCGCAGCGGACGGTCACGGTGAAGGTCGAGATCGCCGAGACGACGGCGCAGCTGCAACGGGGTCTGATGGGTCGCCGGTCCCTCGCTCCGCGTAGTGGGATGGCGTTTCTCTTCGCCACCGACACACGCGGGCGGTTCTGGATGAAGGACACGCTGATTCCGCTCTCCATCGCATTCTGGGGAAAGAGGGGCCGCATCCTGCGGATCCTCGACATGGCGCCGTGCCGCGCAGACCCGTGCAAGGTCTACGACCCGCATGTCGCCTTCCGCGGCGCGCTCGAGGTGAACCGCGGCGCGTTCGCGCAGTGGGGCGTCCGCCGCGGCGGGGTCGTCACGATTCGTCGCCCTTAGCGGCCGTGTTCCGAGACGAGAGAGTGCCGGGTTAGTTCTTCAGGAACGACGGTGGCTCGAGTTCGTCTTCGGGCGCCGTCAGGGCATTGACGAGGCTCGGGGTGTGAACTCGCCGGCCGGTCCCGCCCAGTCCGGTGGCGATCACCGTCACCCAGATCTGGCCGGTCAGCCGTTCGTCGATCGTCGCGCCGAAGATGATCTGGGTGTCGTCGGTCGCGGTCTGCTTGATCACCTCTGCGGCCTCGTTCACCTCGAGGAGCGTCAGGTCGTCGCCGCCTGCGATCGAGAGCAGGATGCCGCGCGCTCCATGGAGCTCGGTGTCGATCAACGGCGAGCGCAACGCACGCTCGGCGGCCTCGCGCGCCCTGTTCTCCGCCCCCGACGAGAAGCCGATTCCCATCAGCGCACTACCGGAGCCCTCCATCACCGTGCGCACGTCCGCGAAGTCGAGGTTGATGAGTCCCGGCAACGTGATCAGGTCACAGATGCCCTGCACGCCCTGGCGGAGGACGTCGTCGGCGATCTTGAACGCATCGAGCATCGACGTCTGACGATCGAGGACCTCCAGCAGCCGGTCGTTCGGGATGACGATCGTCGTGTCGCACTCCTTGCGCAGCGAATCCACGCCGGAGTCGGCCTGGCCGCGCCGCTTCGTTCCCTCGAACTTGAACGGCGTGGTGACGATGCCGACCGTGAGCGCGCCGAGGCTCTTCGCGATCCTGGCGACGACGGGCGCCGCGCCGGACCCTGTGCCGCCGCCCTCGCCTGCGGCGACGAAGACCATGTCCGCGCCGCGCAGGGCGTGCTTGATCTGGTCGAGGCTCTCCTCCGCGGCAGCCCGGCCGACAGCCGGATCCGATCCGGACCCGAGCCCCTGCGTCAGGTCGCGGCCGATGTGGATCTTCGTCTCGGCGTCAGAGATCTGAAGTTGCTGGACGTCGGTGTTGACGGCGACGAACTCGACCTGGTTGATGCCCGCGTCGATCATCCGGTTGACGGCGTTCAGTCCGGCACCACCGACGCCGACTACCTGGATCTTTGCGAGATACGAGCCGAGCTGACCCGCGCGTGCGTGGTGCAGCCGAGGCGCCGGTTCCGGCATCGGCTCGATGTAGCGCGTAACCGGTGGCTCGGGAATGGACGGGGGCGCCGGAAGTGGATCAGGGACGGGATCGGGCTCCGGTGGCGGCTCGGGCTGTGGATCGGGACGCGGCGGGGGCGGCGCCTCGATCTCGTCTTCCCAGCTCGGGACGTGCTCGACCGTCGACTCGTGCGGTTCCTCGGCGGGCGGAGCTTCACCCTGCTCGGTCTGGCGTTGCGCAGCCTCGGTTGCCTTGAAGAGCTCGGCCAGCGGCCCCTCACGCATGCTCGCGCGCTTTCGCGCCATTGAGCACCTCCTTTGCGAGGTCGCGGTAGAGCTCGGCGGCGTCGCCGCCCGGGTCGTAGCTGAGCACCGACTGTCCCTTGACGGGAGCCTCGGCGTAGCGAATCGTCTTGCGGATCTTCGTCTTGTACACGAGGTCGCCGAAGTTCTCCTTGAGGATGTCGACCGCTTCCTTCGAATGCAACAGGCGCTTGTCGAACATCGTCGGGAGGATGCCCTCGATCGCCACGTCCGGGTTCAGGTTCTCGCGGATCATCGAAAGCGTATTCTCGAGCTGGACGAGTCCGCGCAATGAAAGGTATTCGCACTGCACCGGCACGATCACGCCGTTCGAGGCGACCAATGCGTTGATGGTCAGCAGCCCGAGTGACGGCGGCGTGTCGATCAGGATGTAGTCGTACCTCGCCTTGACGCTGACCAGCGCCTTCTCGAGCGCGCGCTCGCGCCCGATCATCGAGGACAACGCGAGTTCGGCGCCCGCGAGATCGATCGACGAGACGGCCACGTTGACCTCAGCCTCGCGGATGATCTCCTCGATCGGGAGCTTGTGGACGAGCACGTCGAACATCGAGCGCTCGATCTCGTCCGGGTTCCAGCCCTGGCTCATCGTCAGGTTCCCTTGCGGGTCGAGATCCACCAGCAGGACTTCATAGCCCTGCTCCTTGAGGGCGACTCCGAGGTTCAGCGTGGTCGTCGTTTTCGCCACGCCGCCCTTTTGGTTGGCGAACGCGATGACCCGGCCCAAAGGTGATCCCTTCTTAGTGGACGATGAGCGTGTGTTGGGACGCGGAAGTAAACGGGAGAGCCCCATGCGGCGCTCTTTCTGGCCAGGATAGCGAGTTCCTTCCGATATCCCGCATGATCACGGGCCTCTCGGACGGCCCGATGAGCCGCGCTAGCCTGCGAGCGCAGCCGACCGCGACGGGCGAAAGCGCACGAGCAGCGCCCACACCCCGGCGGCCGCGACCAGCGCCGCGCCGACGAGGATGACCATGCCCTGGGCGGCGACGGCAAAGGCGAATGCTTCGGCTTTCGGCACGCCGCCGATGATCAGGATCGCCGCACCGGCCCCGGCCTGGGTCGCTGCGCCCGCCGGAGCGATGGGCAGAGCCGCCGAGGCCGCGGACGCACAGAGGAACGCGAGCGCGAGCGTGAACGACGCGCCCACCGACAGCGCGTTCAGGAGGACGAAGACCGCGACGCCGCGGAGCGCCCAGGAGACCGAGATCAGGAACCACGCCTGGGAGGCCGAGCGGGCACACGCCGTGTGGTCCTTCAGCCAGCGTCCGACCTTCCACCGCGTCACGAAGGAAAGGCGTGCGATGCGCGGCAGGAACAAAACGAGCAGCGCGGCCGCCACGCCTGCAGCCGCAACGAGTGCGAAGCCTGCCTGGACGCCGCCCGAATGGGAGGCCGCGGCCGCAACAGACGCCATCGGCGTCAACGCAGCGCTGTCGAGGAGGCCGACGATGATGAGGGTCAGACAGATCGCGCCGAGACCGGCAGTCTTCTTGCCGGGCCCGCGCCTGACGACCGCGATGCGGATCGCTTCGTCGAAGCGGCCCGGCAGCGCGACTCCGCCGACCGAGGCGGCGCCGCCCGCAGCGGCGAGGGTCAGTGCCTCAGGGCGCTCGTCCTCCGAGAAGAGGCGCTGCCAGCCCCAGGCCTTGAACGCGTAGGCAAAGAGGAAAAGGATCCCGGCCGCGATCACGAGCAAGGGATCGGCATTGGCGAGCGGCCACCCCGAATGGACGAAGTGGAGCCCGGTCAGCACGGCAGCGGCCAGCGCGCCGGTGATGAACACGGCGTTGACAGCGATTCGGACTCTCCGCGAGCCGGCGAGACGGCGTGCTCTCCCCATGCGGGGAGATATCGGGAACTCAGAGAGGAGCCTGGAGACGCGAATGAGGGAGAACCTGACCGCCGCTGGCGAAGCCGGCCTTGCGTTGGGGTGACCGGGCAGAGTTCGCCGGGCAGATACTGATTCCCCCACGATAGCCGGGATCAAACGAACCGGCCGGACTCACGTGAGATCTTCTCCTTCCCAATAGTCCAGCCGATCGATCCGTCCGACCACGTCGACGCCTCGCCAATAGATCTTCCGGGAGCGCGGATACCAGCAGATGTCGTTCGTGTCCCGCGTTCCCCAAGCGAGCAGGGTCAGGCCCGGCTCACCAGCCCTGAACGCGTGTGCGATCCCCGTGCCCGGCGGACGCGCGACCACGGAACCCTCGCGGACAGGGTGGGCCTCGGTCTCGCTCGGCCCGGTGAGCTCGAGGGTCCCTTCGCCGGCGAGCACGACAAAGATCTCTTCCTCGGCGGAATGACAGTGCGGCGGGCCTGAGAGCGTGCCGGGATCGAGTTCGAGATGCTTGAGCCCGGTCCATCTCGAGCCTCCAGCGCGACCCAGGTCGCGCCTTCGCCGACCGTCGCGCACGTCCGGCTCGAGATCGCTCGTTGCGACGATCACCGGCGGCCTTTCCTGCTTCGGTTCCGGCCAGACGAGCTCGGGCTCTCGATCCCACGGGTGTCCTTCCTGGACTTCGATGTAGCCCGTGCTCGACCACATGCTGCGACCGCGCGGCAGCTCGCCCGCCGGTAGGTCTTCGCGCGCGCCGAACGCGATCACGTCGAGCCCCTCGTCACCCGCGCGGATCGTGTGCTCCTCGTGCAGGTTCCTGTAGACGATGCAATCGCCGGCGCGGATCTCGTAGGCGTCGTCGTCGAGCAAGGTCAGCCCGGAACCTGAGAGGACGTAGAAGATCTCCTCGGCCTCGCCGTGTACGTGCGGCGGCGTCGGCTGCTCGCCCGGCGCGAGCTCGATGCGGCTCGCGCCTGCGCGTGAGGTGCCCGTAGCGGCGCCGAGATTCGACCAGGTGCCGGCCATCTGGCCGCGCACGTTCCGCCTCTTGTCGATCTCGTCCAGGTGAGCAATGCCCACACGCCGACTCTACGACACGGGTTGGGCAAGGGCCGCGTCGCAATCGCCGACCGCCTTACGAGCACGCTCGTCTCCTTCCAGTTTTGCCCAGACCTCGGCCTCGTGGACGAGGCCGCGCAGCTCCTCGAGCAGGACGCCGGGGGGTGCGCCCTCGCGTTCGAGCGCTTCGATCCGGTCGAGCCGGGCCAGCACCGCGCGGGCCTCGTCCATGAAGACGACGGTAGCCCGACAAACCGCGCGGCTTTGCGCCGGAAGAGGGCCTTCTTAGACTCTGTCTATGCCGGCGTGCCCGCACTGCGGCGAGGACAACCCGGACCATGCGAGGTTCTGCTGGTCGTGCGGCGCCGCACTCGTCGAAGCGCTGCGACGTGGTACAGAGGAGCGGAAGGTCGTTTCGATCCTCTTCGTCGACCTGGTCGGGTTCACCGCAAGCTCCGATCGCGCCGACCCGGAGGACGTGCGCGCGACGCTTCGTCCGTACCACGCCCTGCTGAAGCAGGAGATCGAACACTTTGGCGGGACGGTTGAGAAGTTCATCGGCGACGCCGTGATGGCCGTGTTCGGCGCGCCGATCGCGCATGAGGACGACGCGGAGCGTGCAGTGCGCGCGGCACTGAAGATCCTCGAGGGGATCGAGGACCTCAACGCGGCCGAGGGAGTCGAGCTCGCGGTGCGCGCAGCTGTTGCGACAGGTGAGGCAGTCGTCTCGCTCGATGCGCGCCCGGAGATGGGTGAAGGAATCGCAACCGGCGACGTGGTCAACACAGCGGCCCGGCTACAGCAAGCGGCGCCGGTCGGCTCGGTCGTCGTCGGCGAGAGCACGTTCCGCGCGACCCGCAACGGCATCCTCTACGACGAGCTCGAGGCCGTCACGGTCAAGGGCAAGGCCGAGCCGCTACCCATCTGGCGGGCAACCCGCCCGCGCGGACGATTCGGTGTGGACGTCGAGCGCCGCGCGGATATCCCGTTCGTCGGCCGCGAGCGCGAGCTCACGCTGCTGAAGGACGCATACGCGCGAGCGTTGGCGGACTCGTCGTTGCAGCTGGTGACGATGACCGGCGAGCCGGGGGTCGGCAAGACGCGACTGATCGCCGAGTTCCAGAGCTTCGTCGACGACCAGC
>JBKPTB010000104.1:0-25693 GCA_046735315.1 Actinomycetota bacterium | reverse complement strand
ATCACGAGACCGTTGGCGATGTACGCCGCCGCATGGTTCGGTTCCCACCGATCCGGAGTGATTCCCTGCTCTCGGCCCGGATGGAGCACGGGGTTGAGGAAGACGCTCAGGACGAGCATCCCGATCCCGATCCCGACCCCGATCTTCGCCGCCAGACGCCAGGACGTCGGCCGGCGGAGGGCGAGGAGCTGCCGTCTGTCCCCGAGCCCTGCGATTCCGTAGACGATCGCCGCGATGACCCCGAACTGAAAAAGGTTGCCGGCGACGGTCGACCATTTGTAGAGGAGGTCCTTCGGCGGCTTGCCTTCAGTGAAGCGGAGCGAGTAGCTCAGCGTCGCGAACGCTGCGACGAAGCTGCTCCAGAGCGCGAGCGCCTTGTTCACGCCAGCCCCGACACGACTGCGGGCAGTGGTGCCCAGGCGAACCGCACGCCCGCCGCCCGGGCGGCACGCTCGTCGGCGCCGTCGTCTCCGACGTGCAACGCTCGGCCGGGCTCGATCCGCAGCGCGGCGAGCGCGCGAAGAAGCCCGCCCGGCTCCGGCTTGCGAGCGGCGTGCACGATCGTCGCGAAGTACTGGGTGAGGCCGACTTCGCCGAGCAGCCGGTGGATGCTCAGATCCCAGTTGGCCACGACCGCAAGCGCGAGCCCGCACGCCTGCAACCGTTCGAGCGCCGCGACCACACCGGGAAGCACTTCGAACCGGAGCGAGCCGACGTAGGTTGGGGTGAACTCGTCGAGGTCGAGCTCTGCGTGCACGGCTCCGAGGAACACGCCGGCGCACTCACGTTGGAGGCGGGCGAGGCTCTCCTCGTCGCGTCCCTCGCCGGCGCGCGGGGCGTAGTGCGCCGCTTCGGCAAGAAAACCGGCGCGTACCGCTTCCTTGCTCCTCTCGACCCCTCGCTTTGCGAGCGCCGTGAGTAGTGCAGGAACGGGATCGCGAAGCTGCATCAGCGTGTCGTGGGCGTCCAGCGTCACCGCGTCGAGGTCTGCCGCGTTCATGCGACCCACTGCCAGAGCGCCCACTGCACGACGGCGACACCGAGAAAGAGCGAGCTGATCGAGACGATCGCGGTGTGGACGCGCGGCCGCCCGGCGCTCAGGGCGGCAAGGGCGAGAAAGAACGGAAAGATCACCAGGCCGAAGCGGGGTAGAGAGAGGAGCGGCCAGCGAGAGCTCGGATAGCTGAGTGGGATCGCCAGGCTGACGGCGGCGAAGAGACCGTACGCCGTTCCGAATCGCCGCCAGGCGACAACCGTCAGCGCGACGAAGAGCACCAGTGCGACGAGCCCCTCGACGTTGACGGCGATTGCATGCTGTGGACCGGCGCCGCTCGGAGTCCAGTTCGTGAGCGCGTCCCAGATCCCGCCGAACGGTCCTGCCGAAGAGAAGTGTCGGTGCCACAGGTCCTGCGCTCCCCAGAATGCCCACGGGTCGTCGACCTGCTGCCAGAGGACGAGCGGATAGATCGCCGCGACGGGAACCGCGAGTGAGAGACCGGCCAGAGCTCGCAGCCGGTTGCGCTGACGCCAGGCCAGGAACGCGAGGGCGGGCAGCAGGGCGACGCCGGTCACACGCGTGAGGATGGCCAGCCCGGTGAGGACCCCTGCGGCCCAGAAGTTCCCCCGTTCCGCTGCGACGAACGCCGCGAGCACCAGCACGAGGTAGAGCGATTCGCTGTAGACCGCCTGGAGGAAGAGCGCCATTGGGAAGATCGCGAGGTAGACGACTGCGCGCCCCGCTCCGCCCTCCCCGAGCCGCCCCACGGCGAGGCGCTGCAACAGCATGAAGGCGCCGAGAGCAGCCGCTAGCGAGATGACGATTCCGGCCAGGACGTAGTGCCCGCCGAAGACTCGTCCGAGCGCCGCGACCAGTCCCGGGTAGAGCGGATAGAAGGCAGCGGACGAGTGGTCGTAGCCGTGCTCGGCGATGCGTACGAAGAAGACGCTGTCCCAGCGGGCCCAGACATCGGTGAACGACCCGAGGTCGTGGATGAGGGGCGAGTCCCAACGGTCCGCCTGCGGATGGCGGTTGGGCTCGAACCAGTACAACGCGAAGATCGCCGCGCTCCAGATCGCCGTGCGGCTCCAGACGTACACGACGAGCGCTTGCCTTTGACCCGAGCGCACGGCCGGATGATCATAGTGGTGCGATGGCGCGCACCTTCACGCCCGAGGAGGCGAATGCCGCGCTCGTCGAGTTGCGGCCTGTCGTCGAGCAGATGGTGCAGCACCGTCGCAACCTCACCGCCGCGCAGAAACTCCAGACCGAGCTCGTGACACGGATTGCCGGCAACGGCGGCGACATGATGCCGAGCGATCTCCAGGATGCGGCCGAGACGATCCAGCGCGAGGCTGACGCGATCGCCGACTGCGCGGAGCGAATCAACGCCGCCGGGGTAGAGATCAAGTCGCTCGAGGAGGGCTTGCTCGACTTTCCGGCCAAGCGGGGCGACGAGATCGTCCTCCTCTGCTGGAAGCTCGGCGAGGACGAGATTCGGTACTGGCACGGAGTCGAGGAGGGCTTTGCAGGCCGGAAGCCCCTGCCGTTGTGAACGCCGGTGTGGCAAAGGACGGCGGCTTCTCCGTCGAATAAGGCCGCATGCCGCTCTGGCAGCGTCTGATCGTCGTTGGTGTCGTCCTGGTCGGCACCACGGTCGTGGCGCGCGCGATCGACCGCCGTATCGCCGCCCGCGATCTGCCGCCTGAGGCGATTACGCGCTACCGGGTCCTTCGTCGGAGCGTGACCACGACGATCTTGTTCGTCGGTCTCCTGTCGGCGCTGCTCGTGATCCCCCAGGTACGCGCGGTTGCCGGCGGGTTGCTCGCGTCCTCCGCGGTGGTCGGGATCGTTGTCGGCTTCGCCTCCCAGCGGACGCTCGGCAACTTCGTCGCCGGACTGCTGATCGCATTCACCCAACCGCTCCGTCTCGGTGACGACGTCGTGATCGAGCAGACCGAGGGGATCGTCGAGGAGATCGGGCTCATTTACACGTTCGTACGGACCCAGAGCGGCGACCGCCTCGTGATCCCGAACGAGAAGCTGGCCTCGGATACCATCCGAAACTCCACGATTCGCAGTCGAGAGAAGGTCGCCGAGATCAGCCTCCAGGTTCCACTAGGCCGAGACTTGGGTGCCGTCGTGGACCGGCTGCGCTCGCTCGCCGAGGGCGGCGAGGCGTTCGTCGGCGATCTGTCCGGGAACGCGACAGTCGTTCTTCGCGTGCCCGCGCCCGACGAGGCCGCCGCCGAGCGTGTCGAGCGTGAACTTCGCCTGCGCGCCTACGAGTCGCTGCGGGCCGAAGGCTTCTACGCGTGACGCCACCGCCCCGAGGGCGTCGGCCTGCGACCGACCCGATCCTGCTCCAGAGGCTGAGGAAACGACGACGCGACCGGGTCAGAAATCGGCGCAAGCGCGCCGGCCGGCTCGCGCTCGGCGTTCTGCTCGGCGGTCTCGTCTTGCTCGTCGTCTCGAGCTTCACCGGTGCAGCCGTGTTCATGTCGAGCTGCGACCTTGACTCGCTCAAGCCCGTCGAGGTCGGCGAGAACTCGTTCGTGTACGCAGCCGACGGGTCGTTGCTCGGATCGATTCCGGCCGAGAGGAACCGTCAGCCCGTCGCTCGCTCGCAGATCAGCCCCTGGGTGGCGAAGGCAACCGTCGCGATCGAGGACCGGCGCTTCTTCAGTCACGGCGCACTCGATTGGCTCGGCATCGTGCGTGCGCTCTACGCCGACGTGAAGGCAGGCAAGGTCGTGCAGGGCGGTTCCACGATCACGCAGCAGCTCGTGCGCAACCTCTACATCAAGAAGAAGTCGCAGACTCTCGGACGCAAGGCCACGGAGGCGTGTCTTGCGATCAAGCTCGCCCGGCAGAAGGAATCGCAGTACGGAGGCACGGGCGGCAAGCAATGGATCTTGACCGCGTACATGAACCAGGTCTACTACGGAAACCACGCCTACGGGATCGAGGCAGCGGCTCAGACGTATTTCTCGAAGCCGGCACGTGCCTTGACGCTGAACGAGGCGGCTCTCCTCGCCGGGCTGCCGCAGGCGCCGTCGGTGTTCGACCCGTTCCACAGTCCGGCGCAGGCGATCACGCGCCGTGACGAGGTTTTGCGCGCCATGCTGACCAACCACGACATCACATCGAGTCAGTACGCGAACGCGATCGCGGTTCGCAACCTCAGGCTCAAGGCCGGCCGCCTCTACACGCGCATCCGCGAGCCGTACTTCTTCAGCTACGTGCGTGATCAGCTGCAGGCGCAATACGGCCCGAACACGGTGCGCTCCGGCGGCTTGCGCGTCTACACCACGATCGACCCGCGGCTCCAGCGCTTCGCGCTCGAAGCGATCAGGCGCACGCTCCCCTACAGGACCGATCCAGCTGCAGCCATCGTCTCGATCAATCCGGCGAACGGTGCGATTCGCGCCATGACGGAGGTGAGTCCGGGCAACCCGAAGAACCAGGTCAACTTCGCGTCGTCGGCGCGGCGCCAGCCTGGTTCGACATTCAAGACGATCGTCCTGACGACCGCTGTCTCGCAAGGGATCAACCCCGCGACGACGACGTATCTCTCGGCTCCGTTCAAGTACGACCCGAGCGGAGTCGGATCCTGCGACAGCAACCCCCCGACCGCCTGGTGTCCGCAGACGTACGACCATTCCTACGTCGGTGCGACCTCCATCGAGAACGGCACGTTGCGATCCGACAACACCGTGTATGCGCGACTGTCGCTCGACGTCGGCCCGGAGAACATCGCCGCCATGGCACGTCGCCTCGGCGTCCGGACTGACCTGCGTACGAGTGACGGCGCGTACGTCCCCTCGATGGGTCTTGGTTCACGTGTCGTGACTCCGATGGACATGGCATCGGTGTACGCAACTCTGGCTGCCGGCGGCATCTACTCGAAGCCGATGGCGATCAGGAAAGTCGTCCTGCCGGGCGGCAAGGTCGACGCCGACGCGGGTTGGGGCGTGCCGCAACGCAGCCGGGCGGTGCCGGATTGGGTTGCCGCCGAGGTCGTGCGCATCCTGGAGGAGAACATGACCTCGGGCACCGGCGTGGGTGCGTACTTCGGGAAGACGTCCGCCGGCAAGACCGGCACGACGGACAACTACGCGGATGCGTGGTTCTGCGGCTTCCTGCCCGGGCTCGAGGCGACCGTCTGGATCGGATACCCGCGCGGCGAGATCCCGATGCGTTCGGTCCACGGAATCTCCGTCTCCGGCCCGACGTTCCCGGCGACGATCTGGAAGCTCTTCATGGAGCGGGCGTCCTACTACGCTCGGTTCCCGAAGGCGTTCCCAGCACCCAAGGATCAGCCGATCTGGATCTCGCACAACCTGCAGTACGCGATGAGCGGCGGGTACTACTCCTCATCGTCCTCGGGTAGCTACACGCCGCCGCAGACGACGACGAGCTCCGGAAACAGCTCCGACGGTTTCTCCCAGGTCCCTGGTAACGGATCGCCGCCGTAGGCTCGCCCTCCGCGCCGCGGCCGCTGCGACGCCGGTCTACCTCGCCGCGTGCGCTGTTCCGGACGGCGGGCTCTTCCGGGCTGCGCGATTTCGCGACGTCCACCTGTATCAGGGGTTCGCGCAGGCCGTGTTCGACGGTCGTGTCCCGTACCGCGACTTCTTCATGGAGTACCCACCGGGTGCGCTGGCGGTCTTCCTGCCGGCTGACGCGCTCGGCTCGTCCCACTACAACGCGGTCTTCAAGGGGTTGATGGCGCTCTGCGGCGTCGCCACGCTCTTCGTGATCGCGTTGCTGCTTGTCCGGCTCGACGCGCCGAAGCCGCGCATCTGGGTTGGCACGTTGCTCTTCGCCCTCTCGCCGATCGCGCTCGGGCCGATCTCGCTCAATACGTACGACGCGTGGCCGGCGCTCCTCACGATTGTCGCGCTCGCACTTCTGCTCGCCGGCAGCGCTTACGCGGCTCTGGTGGTGCTCGGGTTGGCGTTCGCGGCCAAGGTGTATCCGGTCGTGCTGTTGCCGCTTGCGCTCGTCTTCGTGTGGCGTACGGGAGGAGGGAAAAAGGCGTTAGGCGCGCTGGCTGCCTTTGCGGGCACGGCCGCGATCCTCATCCTGCCGTTCCTCGCCCTGGCGCCGCACGGTCTGGCGGAGAGCTTCCGGGCGCAGGCAGGCCGCGGGCTACAGGAAGAAAGTTTGGGCGGGTCGGTGCTGGCTGTCGCTGATCGTCTCGGTGTCTATAGCGCGACGATCGTTCACCGGGCCGGGCATGCGATCTCGTACGACCTGGTCGGCTCGCTGCCAAACACGGTGGCCGTCCTCAGCTCGGTGGCACAGGCGCTGGCCGTGCTCGCGGTGACGTGGCTGTACTTTCGCGGCCGCGACGAGCCTCGACGACTGACGGCTGCTTTCGCCGCGGCAATCATCGGGTTTCTTGCGTTCACGCGCTTCTTCTCCCCGCAGTACCTGGTCTGGGTCGTGCCTTTCGCGGTCCTGCTGGGTCCCGCCGCCTGGGCCCTCGTCGCGCTCGCTCTTGTCCTCGCTCAGCTCTGGTTCTTTCACTATCACCACGGCGCCCTCGGCGGTTACTTCTGGCTCGTCCTCATCCGCGACCTCCTGGTTGTCGCGCTCTACGCCGTGGTGCTCGCCCGGCTACGCGTTCGCGCGCCGGCGGAAGACCAGGATCCCGTCTTGTTCGAAGACGAGTCGCCACTCCGGGTTCCGTCGTAATGCCCCGAGCTGGACCGCGGTCGGAAGCGGCGCGTACCGGTCGGCGTAGCCGGGCTGTGTCTCGTCCGCGGCCACCCACGTCGCGTCCTCCAGGAAGGGGAAGCTCAGCACTCGCGATCGTGCCGAGAGATGTCCGCCGAGCGTGTTCGTCGCGCTGACCACCGCGCTGCCCGGAATGAGCGAGAGCGCGTGCTCGGCGATCCGGTCGTGGTCCGTCACACGCTGTGCAGTCGCCTGGAACTGCTGGCCGCCCGGCAGATGCCGCCATCCGGGAATCGGACCGAGCCGGTAGTTGCCGACCAGCGCAGCGAGGACGACGAGCATTGCGACCGGCACGGCGGCGCGGCCGATTCGCTTCGCTCCGAAGATCGCCGCGATCACGAGCGGCGGGATGAGCCCCGCCGTGTAGTGGAAGTGGATCGAGGTCTGCGTCGTCGTAGCCGAGAGGAGGTTGAGCGCGAGCTCCGGAAGCGCTGCGACCAGGACGACCGGTGCGAGGAGACAAAGACCTGCGAGTGGCGTGACGAGCTGGAGCAGGTAGTGCAGGTCGCGTGCGCTGAACGCCGCTGCGGCGATTCGAAGTGGGTGCGTGACGGCCGTCTTCAGGATTCCGCCGGCCGAGCCGCCGACTTCGCTGTAGCGCCCGTAGAAGTCCGACTCCGCACCGGCGTTGTAGTGCGGAATCACGACGGCGATCGCGATCACTGACCAGACTGTTCCCAGGGCCGCGATGAGGGCGCCGGCCACCCACCGTCTGCGCGCGAGTGCGTACCAGATCCCGAAGCCGGCGACGACGAGGCCGATCTCTTCCTTGCAGGCGGCCGCGGCGATCGCAAACACTGCGAACGGGACGAGGCGGTCTTCGTCGAGGTACCAGAATGCGACCAACAGAAAGGTGGTGGCGAGCGCGACCGGATGAAACTCGTTCAGCGTCAGCCAGCCGGTCGCGGGGTAGAGGAGATAGGCGAGCGCGAAGCCGAGTCCCGCGCGAGCGGAGCGCAGATGCTTGCGGCCAAGCAGGAAGACCGGGACCGCGCCAAGGGCGACCACGAGCGCCTGTATGACGAGCAAGAGCTGGGGGCTCGGCCAGAGCCACCACAACGGTGCGAAGAGAACGAGGATCGGATCGACGTGCGCGGCAAGTCGCGAGATCTGGTCCCCGTGCAGGTCGGTCATTTGCAGCGGGTGCCCGTGGGCGGTCGACCAGACGGCTTGGACCATGTTGCCGAGGTCGAAGCGTCCGGTGGCGAAGGCGTCATGTCGCAGGGCGGAGAGAGCCGCGAAGCCGGCGCCATACGCGATCACGCCCGCGGCGAGCAACAGGCGCGGGCTGGGTAGGAAGGGAATTCGCCTCACAGGAGCTGTTCGATGATCCCCCGCCAGCGCTCGCCGAGCACGGCTTCGCTGGCTTCTCGCTCGTAGGCAGTCCGCCCGCCGGTCGCGATGCGCTCCGCGAGGTCGCGGTTGTCGGCGAGCCGCCGGATCGCCTCCGCGAGCGCCTCGGGATCGCCCGCCGGAACGAGCATGGCGCTCTCGCCGTCGGCGAGCAATTCGCGTGCCGCCGGCGTGTCGGCTGTGACCACCGGCGTGCCCGTGGCGAGAGCCTGGAAGGCCTTGTTCGGGATGACCCGCTGCGCCTTGCCGCTCGTCCCGAAGATCCCGAGCGCGCATCCGGCTGCCTGGAGCTCTCCCGGCAGGCGCTCGTATTCGACCCACGCGACGTGCTCCACGTTGGGCGGTGCAGTTCGCAAGAGCCCCTCGAGCTGGCCGCTGCCGATCACGCGGAACGCGATGTCCGTTGCGAGCTGCGCTGCCGCCAGGATCGTCTCGACACCCTGCAACGGGATCAGCTTGCCGGCGAAGAGGGCCGTGAAGCGCTCCGGACGACGCCAGGCCGGTTGGAAGAGCCGCTCCTCGGCCCCGACGAAGCAGACCGGCACCTGCTCGATCCCGGCGAGCTCCGCGAAGTAGCGGCCGTGTGCCTCGGTGTCGGCAACGACGAGGTTCGCACTCCGGAATGCACGACGATCGATGGTCTCGAGCGTTCGCGCGGCGAGCGAGCCCGGGCGAAACCGCCCGCGATCCGCGACGAGCGTGTCGGCTAGCGAGACCAGCGGATTGAAGACCACCGGCCGTCCTCGCGCGGCGTGGCGAGCCGCCGGCAGATCGAGATGTCCGGGGTAGCCGACGAGGAACGCGTCGAACCCGTGCGGACGCCGTCCGAAGAGGCGCGCTTCGGCGACGCCGAGCCGGAGCGCTCTGCCCGGTCCGACCGCCCAGCCGTGGCGCACATCGTCCCACACCGAGACGTGTTCCTCCTCGACCTCCACGCCGGCGCCGCGCAGGCACGAGATGACCTGCGCATTACGCGGGTAGCCGCGGTCGTACGTTCCGAAGTAACAGACTCTCAGGACAGGATTTCGTCGACGAGCAGCTCCGCGCGGTCGCGTTCCTGCGCACGCTCCTCGTGGTGGCTCGTGATCATCTCGCTGATCAAGCCCAGGGAGAAGAACTGCATGCCGATCACCACGAGCAGCACTCCCAGCAGCAACAGCGGTCGTTGCCCGATCGCGTGGCCGAGCGCCTTGATGACCGTGAGGTAGACGAGCACCGCCGAGCCGATCGATCCGAGGATCAGTCCAAGGCCGCCGAAGAGGTGCAGCGGCCGATGGCGGTAGCGGCCGATAAAGGACACGGTGAGAAGGTCGAGGAAGCCGCGGAGGTACCGCTCGACGCCGTAACGTGAGCGTCCGTGCTCGCGCGGGCGGTGATTGACCGGGAGCTCCGCGATTCGGAAGCCGCGGTAGTGCGCGAGCACCGGAATGAAGCGGTGCAGTTCGCCGTACAGCCGGAGCCCGTGCACGACTTCGGCGCGGTACGCCTTCAAACCGCAGTTCATGTCGTGGAGCCGCACGCCGGAGAATGCGCTCGTGACTCGGTTGAAGAGCTTCGAGAGGAGGCGGCGCGAGAGCGGATCTTGTCGACGCGTCTTCCAGCCCGAGACGAGGTCGAAGCCCTCCTCGAGCTTGGCCAGCAAGCGCGGAATTTCCGCGGGGTCGTCTTGCAGGTCTCCATCGATCGTGACGACGATGTCGCCGCGCGCCTGGTCGAAGCCGGCGACGAGCGCGGCAGCCTTCCCGAAGTTGCGACGCAACCGCACCACGCGCACGTTTTGAGCGGCGTTGTGCAACCGAGTCAGTGCCGCGAACGTGCCGTCGGTGGACCCGTCGTCGACGAAGATCGCTTCCCAGGGCACGCCCGTCGGCTCCAGCGCGGATGTGAGCTCGTCGTAGAGGAGCGCGACGCTTCGCTCCTCGTCGTGCACAGGTATCACGACCGAGACCACGGGCTCGAGGTTATACGCTGAACTCGCCATGCCTGAGCTGCTCTCGCTCTCGGCGGCGCTCGCGCGGGTCCTCGAACGGGCGAGGCCCCTCGACGCCGAAGAGGTGCAGATCGCGGAGGCCGCAGGACGGGTCGCGGCGGAGGACGCTCGTGCTGCCGTCGACTTGCCGCCGTTTCCGAGCTCGGCGATGGACGGCTTCGCGGTTCGCTCGGAGGACACGCCGGGACGCCTGCCCGTGGTCGCGCGCATTGCTGCCGGTGTGCCGGCTCCACGCAGCCTCGAGCCAGGGGAGGCGATGGCGATCGCGACCGGCGGGGTCGTGCCGGAGGGAGCGGACTCCGTCATCCCGATCGAGGACGTTGTCGAGAGGGACAACGCGGTCGAGATCGGAATTGCCGTTGGCCAAGGTGGCAACGTCCGTCCGCGCGGTGGTGACGTGCGCTCGGGCCAGGTTGTCGTGGCGCGCGGGACACGTCTCGGCCCAGCACAGGTCGGCGCGCTCGCGGCTGCCGGGCTCGGACGGATTACGTGCGCACGGCGTCCGGAGGTAGCGGTGCTCACGACCGGCACTGAGCTGCGCTCGCCCGGCCGGCCGCTCGGTCCGGGAGAGGTCTACGAGGCCAACGGCGTTCTGCTCGCGGCCGCGCTCGCCGCCGCCGGCGGTGTCGTCGACGTGCTGCCCGTCGTCGCCGACGACGAAGGTTCCCACCGTGCGGCGCTGGAGCGCGGGCTTGACGCGGATGTGCTCGTGACCTCGGGCGGGGTGTCCGTCGGCCCGCACGATCTCGTGCGGAGGGTCCTGGCCGAGCTCGGCATCGAGGAGGTGTTCTGGGGCGTCGCCGTCAAGCCGGGCAAGCCGCTCGCTTTCGGGACCCGCGGGAACACGCTCGTCTTCGGGCTGCCCGGCAATCCCGTCTCGACGCTCGTCGGCGCGGAGCTCTTCGTCACCCCTGCGTTGCTCGCCCTCCAGGGCGCAGCCGAGCCTGGTCCCGTCTTTCTGGGGGGCCGGCTCGCAACCGCCGTCCGCCGGAACGAGCACCGCGACGAGTTCGTGCGAGCGCGCAGACGAGACTCGGAGGATGGTGTCCTTCTCGAACCGGTTCCCGGCCAGGACTCGCACATGATCGCCCGCGCTGCCGGTGCGGACGCCCTCGTGCTGGCGCCGCGGGGTTCGGGTGAGCTTGCCGTGGGCGAGAGCGTGCGCTACCTGCCGCTCGGCTGAGCGGCGAGCGCGCTTACGTCGAACGCTTTGGCGCCGTGCGGCTCGACCCGCGCGAGACGTGCGTAGACGATGTAGCGATGCGAGGCGAAGAAGCGCGGGTGACACGCCTGGAGCTCCACCAGCTCGTAGCGAGGTGAGCGCAAGACCGAGAGGTCGGTGGCCCGGACGATGCGGTGGCGCGTGACCGAGTAGATAAAAGTGCCGTACGGAACCTCGATCGTGACGCGGTCGCCGGCGCGCATCCGGTCGATGTGCGAGAACGGCGCCAGGTAGGTCGTCCTGTGTCCGGCGATGTAGACGAGCCGGTTCTCACCCGGCATGAAGGTGCGCAGGTCGCGCCCGGGACCCTTCTTGAGCGTGTCATGGTCGGTGCCGTTCACGAGCAGCATGTTGAGACCCATCCGCGGAACGCGGAGTCGGCCGATCGCCGCTCCCCGTCCGGAGTCTGCGCGGTACGCCTTCGCCTCGCGTGCGATGCTGCTCCGTTCGGCGGCCAGCGAGCCGCCTGAGACCGAGCTTGCGAAGTGGTGGACCCGTTTCTCGTACTGCGACGAGAGCTGGTGTTGCTTCCACTTCGTGTAGAGGGCGGTGAACGGGTCCTGCCACTGCCACACGACGAGCGCCCAGACGAGGGTCAGCGATCCCGCGACGATCAGGACGGTGCCGAGTATCCGCAATGGTCGACGGGGCACTAGCCCTCCAACGCCTCGAGTGCTCCCTCGGATGCGCGGGCGCGGCGTGTCCGGAGGCCGGCGATCGCTGTACGGAGGACACGACGCAACGGGCCTCGGGGTGGCAGCTCCTCGGCGGCGGGATACGGGGCGTACCGGTGCGCGGCGAGGGCGGCGAGCTGCCCTGTCGCCGCGAGCCAGATGACGAACAACGGCATCACGACAAAGGGTACGTAGCCGACCGCACGCAGCTCCGCCAGATACCAGAGAGCGTCCCAGCCGAGACCGAACCTGGTCGCAAACGATCCGAGCAGCAGCGCCGGGCCGGCGAGGCCGACGGCGAGGACGCCGAGTCGTGCCGCCACCGGAGCGCCGCGCAGCTGCGGAAGCCAGAGCCACACGTGCAGCGTCGGCAGCAGGAACAGGAGGGCGAACGGGTTCGTTCCGACGACGAGGAGAGACAGGACGCCGAGGCAGAGGAGCGAAACCGTGTGCCCTGCGAGCTCCTCCTCCGCGGTCGCAGCGCGTCGCGGGAGCAGGCGTTCTCGTGTGACGAACCAGCCGATGAGGACGAGGACGCCCAGGCCGAGGAGCCCTCTGGCCGGCCAGTGGTGCGCGACCGCGCTGTAGGGCGAGATCGGGCGCGGCGCCCCACCTGGCCACACGCCGAGGACCGCGAAGAGCTCGAAGAGGCCGACGGTCCAGGCCCAGAAGCCAAGGCGGCTGCGATACGCGCGGAGCGCGGGTGCCAACGGTATGTGTCGTCGTCGGCACCGCGCGAAGAGATCGATTGTTGTTGTCAAGAAAGGCAACAGACACGCGATCAGCACGAGCTCGACCGCCCACCCGCGGACGAGCCGCGAACCGAGGTAGACGTAGCTCGAGGTGCCTTGTGTGAACTCGAGGCCTTCGTCCAGAGTTCCGATCGCATCCTGCGCCGCACGACCGACCTGCGTCAGCCGATTGGCGCTCAGCCGCCCGAACGTGTCGCTCACCGGATTGGGCGGCTTGTCTTTCGCGGTCGTGATCGTGACCGCTGCGATCCCCTTCGCGAGAAACGGCGCCTGCTCGTAGAGGGAGAACGGGAACCCGAGATCGATGAGCTGGTCGACCGCGCTCGGGCGTTCCGGGCGATGACCGATCTGCGCGGCCACGCGCGCGGAGATGGTCTCGAGGAACGTTCCCGACGGCGTCCGAGGTGTGTCCCCGTTGAACTGCAGACGCACCGGGCTTCTTCCGCCGACCGCGTCGAGGTTGATCACGGCTTTCACGTCGTGCCTGCCAGGCGAGTGCGCGGCGAACCAGGCCGCGCCGAGCGCGCCGAACGCTCCGCCGTCGGTCGAGAGGAACAGGATCGTATGGTTGGGGTGCAGGCGACTGCTCGTGGCGCCCGCCGGCGAGCCATAGGCGCGCGCGAGCTGGACCAGCATCGCCGTGCCCGACGCGTTGTCGTTCGCGCCCAGGCCCGTGCCTGTGTTGTCGCGATGCGCCATGACCACGATCGTCCCCGGCGCCGGCCCGATCGCCTCGGCGACCAGGTTCTGCATCTCGACCCTCCCCCGCCCCGGGATGACGGCGCTGAAGCGTTCGGTGCGAACCGGCAAGCCGTAGGGCGCGAGCTGCTCGCGGAACCAATCCGCGGCGTCGAGCCTGCCGGGCGACCGGTTCGGGTCCCTGTTCCGGACGAGGTCGCGCGCGAGTTGTTTCGTCGCCTGGCCGTCGAACGCCGGCAGGAACGCCCGCGGGAGCGGAGTCGGACGCGCGACGCTGAACGCAGTGACGAGGAGCGGCAGTCCGACGAGGAGCCACGTGCCGCGATACAGACGGCCGTTGACCGGTCTCAGCAGGGAGCCGGGACGCGCCCGGCGCCGCTCGGTCCGGGGCGGAACGGTGGCCATACCGGGCTATAGTAGGTGTCGTATCTCCTGGCAAAGTGATGCCCGGCAGGCAAGGACGCCGAGCCGACATGCCCGATTCCTCGACCATCCTCCTCGTCGACGACGAGGACTCGATCCAGAAGCTTCTGGCGTACCCGCTTGAACGCGAGGGCTTTCGCGTTCTGCAGGCACGAGACGGCGAGGACGCGCTCAGACAGTTCCAGTCGGAGCACGTCGATCTCGTCGTCCTCGATCTGATGCTGCCGAAGCTCGACGGGTTGGAGGTGTGCAAGCGCCTCCGCGCGGAGAGCGAGGTGCCGATCATCATGTTGACCGCACGCGACGATGAGCTCGACAAGGTGCTCGGGCTCGAGCTCGGCGCGGACGACTACATCACGAAGCCCTTCTCGATCCGCGAGTTCCGTAGTCGCGTCCGTGCGCTGCTGCGCCGAGCGTCCGCGTCACGTTTATCCGGAACCGAGGACGACGTGATCTCCCTGGATGGGCTCGACATCGATCTGGCACGCCGCTCGGTCGAGGTGCGGAACGCTCCCGTCCAGCTGACGTACGTCGAGTTCGAATTGCTTCGGATCCTCGCCTCCCATCCGGGCCGCGTCTACAGCCGCCGCATGCTGCTCGAGTCGTTGTGGGGCGGAGCTGACTACCGCGAGCCGCGCACGATCGATGTTCACGTTCGCCACCTCCGAGAGAAGCTCGAGCTCGATCCCGGAGAGCCTGAGTACATCCTCACCGTGCGGGGTGTCGGCTACCGCTTCCGGGACCGGTGAACCCGCTCCGAAGCGTCGGCGCCCGCCTGGGACTTGGGCTGGCTGTCGTGGTTGCCGCGGCCCTGGTGCTCGTCGACCTGATCGTCGTCCCGTCGCTCGAACGGAAGCTGACGAACGCCAAGCTCGCGCAGCTTCGAGAGGCCGCGCCACCCGTGGGTGCCGAGCTTGCGAACAGCACGAGCTATGCCCTCGACGACACGATCCAGGCGGCCCAGGCGAGCACCGACGCGCGCGTCGTCTACTTCACGGTGCTGGTCTACAACCCCCCGACCATCGTCGTCCGCGCCGACTCGAACACGGTCAGCTCCGCTGACGTCGAGAACGACCCGCTCGCCCTCCGTGCGTTCACCGAGTTCAAGCCGGTCAGCGGGACCGTCACCTCGAACGGCGAGCGCTATGCGGAGGCCGCCTACCCGCTTGCCGCCGGCCCGGTCGTGCTCCTGCGAGCTTCGCTGCGCGACTCGCTCAGCAGCATCTCCTTCGTTCGCAGCCGTCTGGTGGTCGCGGGACTGATCGCCCTCGGCTGCTCGCTACTCGTTGGCTATGTGGCTGCCTCGATCTTCGCTCGCCGCATCCGCAGGCTCGAGCGCGCCGCGGATCAGATCGCGAGCGGGGATTTCGGGGAGCCGGTCGTCGATCGCGGCCGCGACGAGCTCGCTCAGCTGGCGGCGGCCTTCGAGCGAATGCGCCAGCGGCTTGCTCAGCTCGAGCGCGCCCGGCGCGAATTCATCGCCAACGCCTCACACGAGCTGAGGACACCGCTCTTCTCGCTCGCCGGCTTTCTCGAGCTGATGTCCGACGAGGAGCTCGATCCGAAGACCCAGGCCGAGTTCATGGTCACCATGCGGGAGCAGGTCGAGCGGTTGACGAAGCTCGCCACCGAGCTCCTCGATCTCTCCCGGCTCGACGCGGGGCGGCTGAAGCTCGAAAACGAGCCGATCGACCTCAGCTCCCTGGCGGAGACCCTGGCCGAGGAGTTCCACGCCGTCGCGCTGTCGAGCGACCACGAGCTCGCCGTCCACGGAGGCAACGCGGCGGTCACGGCCTTGGGTGACGAAGAGCGCGTTCTGCAGATCGGCCGGATCCTCGTGGAGAACGCTCTCATTCACACGCCGCCGGGGACACCAGTCCGAGTTGCGACGGCGCTTCGTAACGGCTCTGCCGTCCTGACCGTCGAGGACGAAGGCCCGGGCATTCCGGCGGAGTACGCCGGCCAGATCTTCGATCGCTTCTACCGGCTCGAGGGCTCCGTGGCCTCGGGGAGTGGGCTTGGCCTCGCGATCGCACGAGAACTGGGTGAGCTGATGGGAGGGTCCGTGGAGCTCGAACCCTTGCCCGGGCGGACGCTGTTTTCCCTCACGCTGCCGGCCGCTCCGGCCGATCCCGCGATTTCACGGGAAAACGAGCGGCTGCCAGAGCCGTCGCTACAGTGATCCAGATGCGGGTCCCCGGTCTTGCCGCGCTCGCCGTGGCCGCGGCCCTGCTCGGCGGCACGGCCGCTCTGGGGATTGGAAAGAGCGCCGGCTGGTTCGACCACGGGAGGACGCAGACGGTCGTCGTGCGCGCCCAGGCCGCCGGGCCGGTTTCGCTGCCAGCGGCCGCGACCTCCAAGGTGCCGTCGCTCGCGGGGAACCGCTTCGAGCCGGAGAAGATCTTCGCGGGCCGCTCCCCGGGCGTGGTCACGATCTTCGCCTATTTCGGCGATCCCGCTTCGGAGTCGACCGAGATCTCCCAAGGTTCGGGCTTCGTGATCTCCCGCAACGGTTACGTGCTCACGAACTCCCACGTGATCACCAACGCCGGTGAGGCGGCGACCGTGCGACCGGCGGAGCATCTCTTCCTCGAGTTCGCCGACGGCGACCGGGTCGAGGCGAAGATCGTGGGCTGGGACCTCTACGACGACGTCGGCTTGTTGCGGGTCGATCCGAAGGCGCACTCGCTCTCGCCGGTGCCGCTGGGCCGCTCCGCAACCGTGGTCGTGGGCCAGCCCGTGGCCGCCATCGGTAGCCCGCTCGGCAACGAGAACACGCTGAGCGTCGGGGTGGTCTCGGCGATTCATCGCTCGATCAGGGCTCTGACTGTCCAACGCTACAAGGTCGTCGACGCGATCCAGACCGACGCGCCGATCACGCACGGCAACTCCGGCGGGCCACTGTTCGACGCCCGCGGCCGCGTGATCGGGATCAACGCGCAGATCCAGAGCCTCTCGGGGTCGGGGAACGACATCGGTATCGGGTTCGCGATTCCGATCGATGCAGCCAAGCGTTCGGTCGCGCAGTTGATTGCGAAGGGGCGGGTCAGCTACGCGTACGTCGGGATCACTACCGAGAACATGACCCCTACCCTTGCTCGTGCGCTCGGCTACCAGGTCAGCCGCGGGGCTCTGATCGTCGGAGTCACCGGCGGCAGTCCGGCGGACAAAGCGGGTCTTCGAGGCGGGACGAAGGACGTCGACGTCCTCGGGATCCGGGGGCTCGCCACAGGTGGCGACGTCATCGTGGCCATCGACGGCACCCCCGTTCGAGGGGCCGATGACGTCGTCCGGCTCGTCTCGTCGGTTCTCGAGCCGAAGCAGGTCGCCGTGATCACCGTCGTCCGCGGTGGTGTCCGCAAGCGGGTGGCGGTCACTCTGGCCGAACGTCGTCCGCCCTCGGGTTAGAGCGGGTCGCGGCGGGGCATAAGGCCCTCAGAAGGCCGTTCGCGCCACAATTCTCGGCAGGTTTAAGGAGTTTGGCTCTGCTTTTTCTGGGTAAACCTCTCTTGCCATGGTTGCTGCACGCGCGATGACGCCGAGCCCAAACGGCGACGGAACGGTGGTCCGGCTACGGATTCCTGCGCGGGCGGAATACATCACGCTCTGCCGCCTTGCCCTGACGGGGATCGCCCGGCTCCGTGCCGTGTCGGACGAAGTCGTTGCGGACCTCAAGCTCGCGCTCACGGAGGCGGCCTCCAATTCCGTTCGTCACGCCTACGGTGACGAGGACGCCGGCATCGTCGAGATTTCCTACGAGCTGTTGCCCGACCGGCTCGTGATCGAGGTCAGCGACGACGGAGAGGGCTTCGACCCCGCGCGCTCGAGCGGGGAGCCGCATGGGTTGTCGGAGGGCGGCCTCGGCATTGCCATCATCCGCGCGATCGCCGACGAAGTCGAGATCGGAACGCAGCCCGGAGGAAAAGGATCTCGACTCCGGTTCGAGAAAGCGTTGGCTTAGCCACTTCGGGCTGTATGCTGCGCGACCGTCGCTGAACGAGCGCGCCCAGACCATGCTCCAACTCGTCAACGCCGGACACAAGTCGCTCGCCGACTACGCGACCATCGCGACGCGCGGGCTGATGGACGAGATCCGCCGCCTGGCCGAGCCGCTCGTCGGCAAACGCGTCGTCCACCTCTCGGCGACCGCTTTCGGCGGTGGGGTTGCCGAGATCAACTACACGCTCATCCCGCTCATGCAGGACGCCGGCCTCGAGACGGAATGGCGGATCATCAAAGGAGCGGAGGAGTTCTGGAACGTCACCAAGACGATCCACAACGCGCTCCAGGGGAATCCGCAGGGCCTGACCGAGGAGCAGCGCCAGATCTTCAGGCGCTACCAGGAGCTGAATGCCCAGGAGTTCGAGGACGATTACGACTTCGTCATCGTCCACGACCCGCAGCCCGTCGGGATGATCGACTACTTCCCCGACTCGCGTGCGTCCTGGATCTGGCGCGGGCACATCGACTTCTCGACCCCGAACCATGAGGTCTTCGACTTCATCCTCCCGTCCATCCGGCGTTACGACGCCGCGATCTTTCACATGCGGGAGTACGTCCCCAAGGCGGAAGGCCTGCCGCCCGCCTACATCTGGCCCCCCGCAATCGATCCGCTGGCGCCGAAGAACATGGCCCTGTCGGCCGAGGACGCCGCCTACATCGTCGACCAGTTCGGCATCGACGTCGAGCGGCCGTTGTTGACGCAGGTGTCACGCTTCGATCCCTGGAAGGACCCACTGGGCGTGATCGACGCCTATCGGATCGTCAAGGAACGATTCCCGAACGTGCAGCTTGCGCTCGTCGGCTCGATGGCCCACGACGATCCCGAGGGGTGGGACTACTACAACCAGACCGTTGCCTACGCGGCCGGCGATCCCGACATCTACATCCTCTCGAACCTCAACAACGTCGGCTCTGTCGAGGTGAACGCATTCCAGGTGCACTCGGCGGCGGTGATCCAGAAGTCGATCAAGGAGGGGTTCGGGCTGACGGTGACCGAGGCGCTCTGGAAAACGAGGCCCACCGTCGCCGGGCGCGTCGGCGGGATCGTCGCCCAGATCCAGGACGGCGAGACAGGCTGGCTCGTCGATTCTGCGACCGACTGTGCCAACGCGTGCATCCAGATCCTGCGGGATCCGCAAGAGGCGCGCCAACGCGCGCTGAAAGGCAAGGAGTTCGTGCGGCGTCACTTCCTGACGCCGCGCCTTCTGCGTGACTGGCTCGTGCTGATGAATCAATTGCTCGGTAACGACACGTCCGGGGCCGAAGTTCCGGTTGTCGCAGCGGTCTGACTCGGCGCCGGCCCGGCGAAAGCTCATCGTCGTCTCGAACCGGGGGCCGGTGTCCTATGGCCGCGGCGACGACGGCGTCCAGACGGCAACGCGAGGCGGCGGCGGCCTCGTCACGGCGCTCCGCCCACTCGTGGCCCATCACGACGTGACCTGGATCGCGAGCGCGATCTCCGAGGAGGATCGGCGAGTCGCCGGCGAGACGGTCGACGAGACGGGGCGGGACGGCGCGCCCTACCGCCTCCGCCTGGTCGCTCACGACGAGGACGCGTACCGGTTGTTTTACGACGTCGTCGCGAACCCGATGCTCTGGTTCGTTCACCACTCTCTCTGGAATCTTCCGTACGCGCCGAACGTCGACCGGGCGTTCGACGACGCCTGGACCGACGGCTACGCGGCGGTCAACGCGGGCTTCGCGGCCGCTGTGGTGGCCGAGCTCGACGAGGTCCCGGACGCCGCCGTCTTCTTCCACGACTATCACCTGTACCTGGCGCCGCGGCTCGTGCGCGAGCAGCGTCCGGACGCCACCCTCATGCACTTCGTGCACGTGCCTTGGCCTCAGCCGGACTCTTGGCGCGTGTGCCCGGAACGCATCCGCCGCGCGGTCCACCAGGGATTGGCCGCGAACGATCTGATCGGGTTCCAGACGGATCGTTGGCGCCGGAACTTCGTCTACAGCGCCGGGGAGTTCCTCGGCGAGGACGTGACGCCGCAGACCGTCGTGGCACCGATCTCCGTCGACGTGTCGGAATTCGAGGAGCTTGCGCGTAGCGAGCCGGTGCTGGCGGCGGAGCGGGAGATCGTCTCGCAGCGACCCGAAAAGCTGATCGTCCGCGTCGACCGCAGCGACCCGTCAAAGAACATCGTTCGCGGCTTCCGCGCTTTCGAGCTCTACCTCGAGACGCATCGCAAGATGGTGGGGCGCGTCGGGATGCTGGCCTTGGTCAATCCGTCTCGACAGCAGGTGCCCGAGTACGCGGACTATCTCGGAGCGATCGAGAACGAGGCGCAACGTGTGAACGAGCGCTTCCGCGCGGGAGACTGGTCGCCCGTCGACCTGCGGGTCGACGACGACTTCCCCAAGTCGATCGCTGCCTACAAGCAGTTCGACGTCCTGCTGGTGAACGCGATCTTCGACGGCATGAATCTCGTCGCGAAAGAGGCGCCGCTCGTGAACGAACGAAACGGTGTGGTTGTCCTATCGGACAACACCGGCGCACATGCGGAGCTCGCGGATTGGGCTGTGTCCGTCAACCCGTGCGACGTTGCCGGACAGGCGCTCGCGCTCGAGCAGGCGCTGAACCTCCCCGAGGCCGACCGTCGCCGCAGGCTGGAAGGGATTCAGGAGCACGTGCGCGAGCACGACATCGGCGTCTGGATCGACCTGCAGCTGGCCGCTCTCGATCGAGTCGCGCCGCTCGCCCGTCGTTAGGATCGAGTAACGCATGGCCGACGAGTTGAGCCACGTCAGCGCGGCGGGCGACGTGCGCATGGTGGACGTCGGCGGCAAGCCCCTGTCCCGGCGCCGAGCAGTTGCGCGCGCGACCGTGCGGATGGCGGCCGAGACTGCCAGCCGCCTTCGCGAGTTGCCGAAAGGGGACGCGCTGGCGACGGCCCAGGTGGCGGGCATCATGGCGGCCAAGCGGACGAGCGAGCTGATCCCACTCTGTCATCCGTTGCCCTTGTCGCACATCGAGGTCTCCCTCGCGGTGGAGGACGACGTGGTCGAGATCACCGGTGTGGTCGAGACGACTGCGCAGACGGGTGTCGAGATGGAAGCTCTGACCGCCGTCTCGGTCGCGGCCCTGACGGTCTACGACATGGCGAAGGCGATCGATCCGGGCATGTCGGTGGTTGCCGTGACGCTCGTCGAGAAGACGAAGGAGCCGCTTTGAGGGCCGCCGTCATCACGGTGTCCGACGGCGTGTCCGCGGGCGAGCGTGAGGACGAGAGCGGCACGCTCCTGGTGGGACTGCTCGAGACGGAGAAGTTCGACGTGGAGCGCCGGGTCGTGCCTGACGAGCGTCCGCAGATCGCCGCGGCTCTTCGGGAGCTCTCACAGAGCGCACGTCTGATCCTGACCACAGGGGGCACCGGCGTCTCGCCACGCGACTTCACTCCCGAGGCGACCGAGTCAGTGCTCGACCGAGCCGTTCCCGGAATCGCCGAGGCACTGCGCGCGGACGCGATCCAGAAGACACCGCACGGTTTGCTCGGTCGCGGTGTGGCGGGCGTGCGCGGTCGGACGCTGATCGTGAATCTGCCTGGGTCCCCGGGCGGATGCCGGGACGGTTTTGCGCTGATCAAACCTGCTCTCCACCATGCACTCGAGTTGATCGGCGGCCAGCAGTCCGAGCACATCCCGACATGAACACCACGGTTGCTCTACCTCGCCGCTTCGCGTCGCTCGTGAAGATCGAGCACACCGTGTTCGCGCTGCCGTTCGCGTACATCGGGGCGTTGCTGTGCGTGCACCAGGTTCCGAGTGCGCACGATCTCGTCTGGATCACACTCGCGATGGTCGGCGGCCGCTCGCTGGCGATGGGTCTCAACCGTCTCATCGATGCAGAGATCGACGCACGCAATCCGCGAACGGCCGATCGAGAGCTGCCGGCGGGGCGGCTTTCGGTGCTCCAGGTCGCGGTGTTTTGCGCGCTTGCGTTCGGGCTGTACCTGACGGCGTGTTTCCAGCTCGATCCAATCGTGCGTTGGCTGTGGCCGATCCCGATCGTGGGCTTCGTCGTCTATCCGTACCTGAAGCGCTTCACCTGGCTGAGCCACATCTGGCTCGGGGTGGTCGACGGTCTGGCTCCGGTCGGCGCCTGGGTGGCGATCACGGGACGGCTGCCATGGGAGGCCTGGGCGCTGGGCGCGGCGGTTGCGTTCTGGGTGGCCGGATTCGATCTCTTCTACTCGTTGTTCGATCGCGACTTCGACGTCCGGCAGGGGCTGCATTCGGCCGCGGTGAGGTTCGGGGTGGAAGGAACGTTCTGGTGGGCGCGGGTCCTGCACGTCCTGACGGTTCTGTTGCTCGTGGCAGTCGGCCTCGGCCTGCATCTCGGTTGGCTGTATTGGCTCGGTGTAGTGGCTGTTGCGGGGCTGCTCGCGTACGAGCATTCCCTCGTCCGGCCGGGTGACCTGCGGCGGCTCGATGCGGCGTTCTTCACGGTGAACGGTGCGATGAGCATGGTGTTCTTTGCGTTCGTCCTGGCAGAGGCGGCGATCTAGCCGAGCTCGTAGCGGCAAGCGCTCCAGGGCCAATCGATCCTCCGCGTACAGAGTCCTGCGCGCACCGGGTTCTCCATGACGTAGAGGCAGGTGCGCTCGAGCTCCTCTTCCTGAAGCGACCTGCTCCAGAAGCGGTCGCCGAAGACGTGGCCCCAGCGCTCGTACTTCCCGTTGAAGCCCTGGGCGTAGAAACCGTTCAGGACCTGGATGCCGCCCGACAGGTCTTCGCGCGTCGCATCGAGGACGAGGTGGTAGTGGTTGGTCATGAGGCAGAAAGCGTGACACGTCCAATCGAATCGAGCGATCGCCACGCCGAGAAGGCGAAGGAAGGCGAGACGGTCGCCGTCGTCCCGGTAGATGGGCATCTGCGCCACGCCACGAGCCCCGACGTGGAACGACCCGTCGGGGAGCGCGCAGCGTGGAATACGTGCCACGGGGCTCAAGCTACGTGGCAATGGGCGCGAACCGGTGTCCGACCCCGCCTCCTGTGAATGCATTTCCACACTTCCGACACGAACTCCAGGTCCGAACCAGGCAGTGTTGACATGCCGACGCGAGCCACGTCCCGGGACTGTCCCCAGACGTGGCAGCGCGTGGCGGGTCTCGGACGGACGTGTGCCTCGGCGCGGTTCCTGACTACAGTGGCTCTGTGATTCGGGCTCGGCGGCTGGAGAAGCGGTACGGCGAGAAGCGGGTTCTCCGCGGCGTCGAGTTCGATCTGGCGCACGACGGCTTCCTCGTCGTCACCGGGCCGAACGGGTCCGGGAAGACGACGCTGCTGCGTCTCTGTGCAGGCCTCGCCGTTCCAACCGGGGGCGAGCTCGATGTCACCGTCGACCGCGGCCGCGTCGGTTACCTCGCGCACGAGCCGCTCGTGTACCGGGAGCTGACCGCGTTCGAGAACCTCGACCTCTACGGTCGTCTCTATCGCGTCCCCGAGCGCCGTGAGCGGATCGGGATGCTCCTCGAGCGGTTCGGCCTCTGGGACGTGCGGCACGAGCAGGCCGGCTCGTACTCGCGCGGCATGCTGCAGCGGCTCGCTCTCTGTCGGACGCTCTTGCACGATCCCGACCTGCTCCTCCTGGACGAGCCGTACAGCGGGCTCGACGACGAGGGTTCCGTCCTCCTCGATCGCGAGCTGGAGGAGGGACGCGGTCGCGTCTCGGTCGCGCTGGCGACGCACGACCCAGCACGGGTCGAACGGTTCGCTTCGGTGAAGCTGGCACTCGCATGACGTACCTCGCGGACGTCGGCACGCTCGCGCGCAAGGACCTCCTGCTGGAACTGCGAGCCCGCGACACGCTGCCCGCGATGCTCCTCTTCGTCCTGTCGACGCTCGTGATCTTCCACTTCGTCCTTCCCGGGGATTCGTCGGACCTCGCCGCCGCAGGGCTGCTCTGGGTTGCGATCGTCTTCACCTCGCTGCTGGGACTTGCCCGCGCCTTCGCTGCGGAGCGCGAGCAGGGTGTGATCGACGGGCTCGTTCTTGCGCCCAGCGACCGCAGTGCGATCTGGCTCGGCAAGGCGATCTCCGTCCTCGTGTTCCTCGGCCTCGCGGAGGTCGTCGCGGTTCCGGCCTTCGCGCTCTTCTTCCGGCCGGTGGGTTGGACGATGATCGTCGGGATCGTTTTGGCGGATGTCGGTATCGCCGCCGTCGGCACGCTTCTCGCGGCCATGGCGGCCGCAAGCCGTGCCCGGGAACTGCTGCTGCCGCTTCTGTTCCTGCCGCTGGCAATCCCGATCGTCGTCGGCGGGGTCGGTGCCAGCGTCACCGATCGCCCGGCGCGTTACGTCGGTCTCCTCGCCCTCTACGACGCGCTCTTTGCGATCATTTCCTGGGCTTCCTTTGAGTACGTGGTTACGGAATAACCGCCTGGCGGCGCTCGCCGGATTGGCCTTTGCGCTGATCACGGCTGCGATCGGGCTCGTCTTCTTCTACGCGCCTCTCGACGCCGACGGGCTGAACCAGAAGATCTTCTACTTCCACGTCGGCATCGCGCTCACGGCCTACGCCTGCTTCGCGTGGGGTGGGTGGAAAGCGCTGCTCGTGCTCTGGAAGCGTGACGAAGATGCTGACCTCGAGAGCTACGTCGCGATCCACCAGGGCGTGATCTTCGGTGCGCTGACTCTTCTCACCGGTTCGATCTGGGCGCGCTACCGCTGGGGACACTGGTGGGAGTGGCACGAGGACCAGCTCGTCCTCTTCCTCGTGTTGTTCCTCTTCTACGCGGCGTACTTCATGTTGCGCTTCTCGGTGCCGGCCGGCCCGCGTCGTGCAAACCTGAGCGCCGTCTACGCGTTGTTCGGCGTTGCGCTCGTTCCTGTGAGCATCCTGGCAATCAGGCTGTCGCAACGGTTCATCCATCCCGTTGCCTTCAACCGGCATGGCCCGGACATGGCCGGCTCGCAGTTCTTCACCTTCTGCGTGTCGTGGGCCGCGATGCTCGTCCTGGCGGCCACGCTCTACAACGTCGAGCTCGCCGGGAAGAGAATCGACGTCCGGCTGCGCGAGCTGCGGGAGGCGCTGCGGTGACCACCGAGGAGAAGTACGTCGCAGCCGCCTACCTCGTGATCTTCGCGGTCGTTCTCGCGTACGTCGTGATCATCGCGCTCAAGCTGCAGCGGTTGGAACGAGAGCTGGCCGAGCTCGCGGAGCTCGCGCGTGCGAAGCAGGCGACGGAGGAGGAGCGGCAGCGGGCGGTGGCGGTTGGCTGAGCTCCTGTTCTGGCCGGCCGCGGAGCGGCCCGTCCGCGCCCAGCGCGGACCGGTGGAGGGCGTCTGGGGGAACCGGGAGGTTCCCCCAGGGGAATCCCGTGAGGCTCATGGCTGAGTTGCTCTTCTGGCCAGCGCTTCTCGCCTACGGAGAAGCGGCTCTCGCGTACCTGAGCGACGCACGTCACCCGGGAATCTCGGGGCGGCTCGCAACCTGGGGCGTTCGCATCGGCTGGCTCGTGCAGACCGCTCTGCTCGGGGTGCAGGCGGCTCGTTCGGATGGGTTTCCGTGGTCGACCTGGGCGGGATCGCTGAACCTGTTTGTCTGGCTCGTCGTCGGCGCGTACCTGATCTGGGGATGTCAGCCGCGCTACCGTCTGCTCGGCCTCGCGGTCCTGCCCCTCGCCGTTCTCCTCCTCGCCGCAGCACGCGTCGGAGGCGGCACCGCGATCGGCGGCCAGAGTCATTACTCGAACGTCTTCCTCGTGCTGCACGTCGGTCTCGTGCTCGCGGCGTTCGCGGGCTTCACGCTCGCGGCTGCCCGGTCGGCGCTCTACCACTGGCAGGAGCGCAGGCTCAAACGGCACGAGGCCTCGATCCGCCGTATCCC
>JBKPTB010000103.1:0-15762 GCA_046735315.1 Actinomycetota bacterium | reverse complement strand
GAGGATCGCCGCTGAGGCCGGCGGCGACGAGATTCTCGTTTCCAGCACCGTCAAAGACCTCGTCGCCGGCTCAGGCATCGAGTTCGAGTCACGCGGCGTTCGAGAGCTGAAGGGACTCGGCGAATGGCCGCTCTACGCGGTAGCTCCATAGCCGAGGAGGCGCGCGATGTACTACTCGGACGCTGGCCGGACGAGGCCGCCGTCTTCCGGATCGTTGGCGCCCGTATCGAGGTCGATCACGGCCGTGCCTCCGGCGCAAGAACGTCGTCCGTTCGATCAGGTTCGGGCGCGCCGCGGCGCGCAACTTGGAGCGCTCGGCCCCGTCATGCGACCTGCGCTCTGCCGGTGCGACGCCGGTGTCGCCACCACCGGTAGCCGATCCAGCCGAGCGTGGCAAGTGCAGACACCGCCAGCAGGACGAGACCGGCGCTGTCCCAACGCCCGCCGGCGAACGAAAAGTCCGTCAACAGTGCAACGAGCGCGGCGACGATCGGGATGACGACGAAGAACGCGGTCCGGGCGAGCGCAGCTGTACCGCCGACCCGCGCCACGTCTCGCCGGCGGACGGTGACTCCGGCCTCCCCCTGTTCGGCTGCGTAGTACCTGCGCGCTCGCTCTCCGAGCCGCAACGTGCTGCGCCGGGTCGAGTACGCCATGTACGGAACCCAGACGAGCGGTAGCACGAGCCCGACGAGAACGATGACGCCGATGCCGACCCAACCGATTGCCACGCGAAACCGACTTCGTCTGTCGTCGATCCCGAACACGCCGAGCAGGTACGCCATGCGCCTGACCATGTCCCAACGCGTGCCGGGGTGAAGCTTCTTCGAATCGCCGGCCGGCTTCCGTACCAGGGAGGCAAGAGCCTCGCTCGCCTCGTCGGTCGAGGGGTACGCGCCGAGGAGCACCAGGAGGTCGGCGGCGCGCATTCGATCGTTCGGCTCGTGACCCGCGACGGCCGCCAGCTCGAAGACCATCTGCGCCTGGGCGAGCAGCGCAGCGCAGAATGCAACCGGGATCAGGACGATGAACGGGCCGCCGACGAACGCCCCTTCCGACATCGCGAGCCGCGTCTGCCGCTCGATCACGCGCCGATCGAGCTCGTCGCGTTCGGCCGTCGAGAGCTCCCCGCGCAGCTTCTCCACCGCCGCGTCCGCGCGCGGGCCGAAACGCGCGAGCGACCAGAGTGCGAGGTGCTCCGCCATGTGTTGCGGATCCGCCCAGACGATTCGCAGTACCGCGGGCGCCTCGAACACCGCTTCGTCGGACTGCGACGCGCCGTCGCGAAGCTCCCCTGCCGCGGTGGTCACCGCGCCCTCCCCGTCGATTCGGGGAGCGCTCGGGTCTTGCGTTCCCAGAGCGTCGCGTTGAGGAGGGCGGCGCCGACCATGAGCCTGCTGACGAGGAACAGCGCGATGAGAAGCGCGGCGGCGATCCCGAGAGCGCCGTACGTTCCCTGCTTGCTGAGCGCCCACGGCCCCATCACGTAGGCCGCGACGAGTTGGACGACCTCGATCCCCACGGCGAACAGCAGCGCACCCGGGATCAGCGAGACCCACGGCGCGTCGCGGTGCGGCAGGCGCATCGAGACGAGCAACCAGAATCCCGCGTACGGAACGATCAGGATCAGGCTGGTCACGAGCCCGCCCGCAACGGAGTGGGCCCGCGCCGCGGCCGCGAGCCCGGAGACCAGGAAGAAGCCGATGAAGAGTCCGAGCAGCCTGACGGTCCCCTTGGCAGTCGGGCGGGGGGCCGCGGCGCGAAGGTCGGTCCACACGAGCCTGTGCGCACCGATCAGGACGCGGAGGACGCTCCGTGTGGCGAAGAACAGGATCGGGACGCCGACGCCGAGCGCGTACCAGCGGGCCGAGCCTTTCGCCGCCGACGCGATCGAGTTCGAGACGAGACCCGCGAGCCCGACCGACTTGGCGGCACTCGCAGGGGACGTGGAGGACGCACCCGCGGCGATCCCGAGCCCCGCGATGAGGACAAGCGCGCAGGGCAGGAGCCAGATGAAGAATCGGTAGGCGAGCGCTCCCGCGATGATCCCGCCTCCGACTTCGAGGTCGCGGTCGACGGCCTCGAAGACCGCGTCGACGGAACCGTGCCTCGCGCGCTCGGCTTCCGCCCGCTGGGCGACCCGCTTCGCCCGGGCCTGGAGCGCGGCGGTTCGGAGCCGTGTTCGCTCGAGCCGCGACGGAGCCGCTTCTGCGCGCACGAGCCCAGGCTCCCGGTGCGGGCCCGCCGGGTCATCGCCCGAACCGGGCGATGCACGCACCGGCTCTGGCAGGCCCGGCCTATGGCTGCTTTTGGCTGACGGTCGGCCCTGTTGTCAGGACGACATCGGGCTCATTGGCGACATCGAGCCGCCGCCCGGAATCGTCAGTCCGGGAATCGCGTCGGGGCTGAACAGCAAGAGCGCGCCGAGAAAGACGAGGATCGTCGCCACTCCGTACGTCGCCACGCGACGCCAGGGCAGCGTTTTCTCGACCGCGATCATCCCGGCGACGACGGCCATCCAGACGACGCTCATGATCCCGAGTGCGAAGAAGGACGCCATCAGCGCCCAGCAACACCCGACGCACCAGGCTCCGTTCTTCATGCCCATCCGCAATCCCCCCGACGGGCCGTCGCGCCACGTGCCGAGCAAGAGGCCGAGCGGGCTGCGGCACTTGCCGAGACAGACGTCCTTGAGCGGCGTGAGCTCGTAGACGGCGGCGGCGAGCAGGGTGGCGCCTGCGAACCAGCGGCCGGCGCGATCCCAGGCCAAAACGTCGCCTCCGACGCGGCTCCCGCCGAACGCAACCCCGAAGGCGAGCGCTCCGGCGGCGGCCCAGGTGAGGAGATAGCCGCCCGCGAACAGGAGAGGCGACAGTCGCGTTCGCTCCCTGGTCATGCGCGAGTAGAGGGCGACCGTCGGCGAGACCGACGGGAACATCATCGCGGCCATCATCACGACCCAGACGCCGATGAACCAGCCGAACGTGCCGAGCCCCGTCCACGGGCCGCCGTCCATGCCGCGCATCTGATCGACGGTCCACCACCAGCCGACCGCCGCAAGCCCGAAGAGAAGGCCAACGAGTGCGAGTCGCGTTCGGACCGCCGCGATCGCGGGGCCGAGGCCGGTGGCCGTGGAGGCAATCACCGGCTCACGCGACCCAGGCGAACTCCGCAGTCGAGAGCCCCGTCTTGCCCTCGTACTGGATGCCGAATGCGTTGATGCTGGAGCGCTTCGCCTCCGCCATCGTGAGGTCGGAGCCGACCGGGTGGAACATGCCGTTGAACCGCACCGGCTGGCCCGTCTCGACGCCGAACGGGACGATGTCCTCGATCTCGAAGTCGATCGCGTCGCCGATGCGGACGCTGTGGCGCACGCCGTCGTCCGTCACCTCGATGGGCACCTTCTCGACACCGAGCACCTCCCCGACGAGCGGGGCGAGGCCTGCCATCGGCCCTCCGAGTTGTCCGGTCAGGACCTTGACGAGCTTGTCTGCCTGTTCGTCAGACGCGTTCTCATCGACGAAGACTCCGAGCCGCCAGTTCCCCTCCGTCATGACCTTCGGCGTGTCGGCGATGGCCGCGATCTTGAGTCCCGCGACGTCGGTCCCTTCGATCTCTCCTTCGCGGATATTGAAGACGAGCGTGACACGGCAGTAGTCCTACGTCGCGCCGTGGTCGAAGCTGAGGTTGCACGGGCACATCAGCTCGCACGAGCACGTCTCGACGTAGCTGCCCTTGATGCTCCAGGCCATTCCGTCCTCCTTTGGGAAACGGGGTGCAGCGATTCTCAGGCCTTTCGCCGAAAGGGTCAACCACGTCACGTTGGGGCTTTGGTCCCGGGGGGCTAATGCCGATTGCGACGAACATGAAGCAGATTTTCAACACCTCGGTCGGGACGATCGAGGTTCTGGTCGATCGGGGCAGCCGAACGATCTCGATCTATCGCCTCAATGATCAGAACCGTCCCGCCGCGGCCGCGATCGAGAGCTGGGATCACGTCGACCTCCTCGACGTGCTCAACCGGCAGGCGGGCGTGCCTTTGACGGAGGCGAATCGGATCGCGACGGCGCTGCGGGAGCAGCACATGTCTCTCGGATCGCTTGCTGACAGGCTCGATGAGAGCAGACGGGCACGAAGCGGCTGGAGCTCGCTCGAGAACGCGGGCATCGCGCTCCGTTTCGTCGCCGTCCTGCTCGATGCCGTCATCGTCTTCTTCCCACTCGGCATCGTCGTCGGGCTGATGACCGGCGGCGGGTACGCCGAGCGCGGTCAGGGTTACGCCAGCGCAGGAATCAATGTCGGCGACAACGCATTTTGGCTGCTGCTTGCGTTGGGACTGGGCTACTACATCGTTTGCGAGGCGGCGACCGGCGCGACACTCGGCAAGCGTATGGTCGGCATCCGCGTCGTGGACGAAGACGGCGATCGCGTCACGCTCGGTGCAGCAGTCGTCCGTAACCTCCTGCGCCTCGTCGACGCGCTCTTCTTCTATCTCGTTGGTTTCCTATTCGCCCTGACCTCGACGTGCGGGCAACGGCTCGGCGACCGCGCTGCGCACACGATCGTCGTCCGCGGCTGAAGCTCTTCTGAAACGGCGAAGCCCCGCCCGAGGGCGGGGCTTCGGTTTCTCCGTTGGAGAAGCGGACTAGCTTCGGTCGCTGTAGCCGGCACCACCACGGTCGTAGTAGCTGCCGAGCTTGTTCCGGTAGTCCTGGTCGAGATAGCGCTTCTCGTCGAACTCGGGTGCGTTCTTGATCTGGTCCTTCAATCGGTTCACGAACACGGTCTCGGTGTCCAGATCGATATCCCGAATGAGACCGGCCGGGAGCATCACCTTCTTCCCGAAGATCCACGGGCCCGTGTCGACGACGACGAAGCTGCCGCCGGCCTCGTTCGTGGCCTCGTCGACCTTGCCGATGCTGCCGTCGAGCGCCTCGACCTTGAAGCCGCTCAGGTCGACGGTCGGTGCAATGTTGAACGTCCAGATTTCCGCAACGGTCATGCGTTACCAACCCCTTTTCGAGAGCCCTCGCCCTCGAGTCGTGTACGTGACCTGCTAGGTACAGACCTCCTACCCCTGGCTGCGGTTGTGTAACACGGGTCTGGGACAAGAAACCCCTGCAAATGGGCACATCTCGAACGTTGTCTTCCCTGGCCTCTTGGTCTAGCCGGATCAGGACCTTCGTGTCGCGCTCGTGCGCGCGGGTCCTCCCACGATGAGCCGGAGGGGGGAACGCTTGGCTGCTTCGAGCTCTCGAGGCAGTGGGCAAAACCCATCCACGGAACGAGAGGACTTGCATGACTGGATGGAAATTGACGGCTGCGAAGGTCGCGGCGATGGTGGGCCTGCTGATCGCCGGCATCGGTGTGTCAGCTGCGTTCGCCGATCCCGGCAACGGCAACGGTCCGCCCACGACGGTCCCTGGATCTCCGGGCGACGACTGCTCGCATGGCAATTCCGGGGACGACTGTCGCCCCGATCCGAACCAGAATGGTCAGGACTGCGAGGATCACGGGAACGCGCGCGGCAACGAGGATCATTGCGATCAGGCTGATACGACGACGACGGATACCACGTCGACGACCGAGACCACGACGACCGACGTGACGACGACCACGTCGACGACAACGTCGACGACGACCAAGACGGGCACCACGCCGACGACGACCACGAATCCCGGCTCGCCTGGGAATCCCGGCTCGCCTGGAACTCCTCAGGCGCCTGGGAACAGCGGATCATCCGCCGGCTCGGAACCCTCATCGGCGATTGAACCCGTCACGGTCACCAAGCCCGGGCTGCAGAAGCAGCTCGCGCATCAGGTGAAGAGTGTCCGGGCGGCTCGCGTCTCGCGCGGAAGCAGTAAGCCCGGAGAGCTGCCTTTCACCGGCTTCCCGACGTGGGCGTTCGCCTTGATCGGCGCGACGCTGCTCGCGGCCGGTCTCGGGCTTCGGAAGCTCGCGTCTTAGCAGGTCAATCGCGGTGGCCCTCAGGGCCACCGCGATTTCCACCAGCGCCGTTCCAAACAGCCGGTGTCAGACACCATCGCCGGAGCGTCACGCCTGTGTGACGAGAATGTTTCGGCGGGTGAAGTGGCGGCGAACCCGATCCGGTTTATGGGCTTGTCTCCGAGCCCACGCGGTCCAAACAGCTGGTGTCAGACACCATCGCCAGAGCGTCACGCCTGTGTGACGAGCGTGTGAACTACGCCGCGGTGTCGTACACGAAGTTGCCGGGGGCAAAGCCCCGCCGGCGCTTGCGGCTGTAGCCGAAGCGCTCGAGCCACGTGTCCAGCTCCCGCACCCGTTCGTCGCTCTTCGCCTCGACGAGCAGCACCGGCTGACAGGTCCGGAGGATCTCCTCGGCACCGCGTAGGACCGCGTCCTCGCTCCCCTCCGTGTCGATCTTGATGAACGAGATAGCCGGAGCGTGGGCCCGCAGCCAGACCTGGTCGAGGGTCTCCGCTCGCACCATGAGGCTCTCGTCGACCGCGCGCGATTCGGCGATCTCGGCCGTCGAATGGAACCCGGGATCGCTGGCGAGCTGCAGGACGAGGCTCCCCGCCTTGTCACTGACCGCGATCGGCTCGACGATGACGTTCTCGATCCCGTTCAGCTCCAGATTGCTTTCCAGCCGCTCGACGTTCTCGGGCGACGGCTCGATGGTCAGCACCCGGCCCGAGGGGCCGACTGCGAGGGCCAGCGGGACGGTGAACATCCCGACGTTTGCGCCCACGTCGATCGCGACGCTACCCGGGCGGGCCTGCTCGATCGCAAACTCGGTCTCGGCTCGTTCGAAGCCGCCGCTCATCAGGACGACGAGGCCGATGTCCTCGCGGTGGTGGAGGAAGACGCGGCCGCCGTTCGGAAGCTCGGCGTGGAAGCCGGCGGGCGGGGGCGGGAGCAGCCGCTTGACGAGATGCTCGACGACCAGGGCCTTGCCGAGCTTTCGGCTCGAATGAAGCCAGTACCAGCGGATCCCAAAGGTGAAGGGCCACGCCAGTCGCACGCAGGCGCGCAGCAGCCCGCCGAACGTGACCTGGGTCGGCCGGGCCGGAACGGTCGCGAGCGGAGGTCCGGGCGCATGCGCTCTGACGGACATATGAGGCGTATCGGCTCATCCAGCCAGGCGCTTGAGGAAACCGGGACTGTGATAGGGACCCCTGAATGAGGAAGATCGTCGTTGGCATCGACGGGTCGGACATGTCGAAGAGCGCGCTCCGCTGGGCGGTTGACGAGGCTCGCGCGCACGGTGCGGAGGTCGTCGCGCTCTGCGCCTTCGAGTCGCCGGTCGTCGTTCCCGACCTGGGCCCAGCCCACCCGGTCGATCTCATGGGGCTCGTGACGGAGTTCCGCGACGGTGCCTTGCAGATCGCCAACGAGGCCGTCAACGAGGTGGTCGGTGATGATTCCTCGGTCAAGGTCCTGCCGGCCGCCGTCGAGGGTTGGCCCGCCAAGGCACTGATCGACGCGGCGGCCGGGGCGGACCTGCTGGTCGTGGGGTCGCGCGGGCTCGGCGCCGTCGCAGGCCCATTCCTCGGCTCCGTGAGCCAGGAGTGCGCGGCCCAGGCGCCGTGCCCGGTCCTGATCCACAAGTAGTGAAGCCGCTCGTCACGAAGATCGTCTCGTACGACGCACCGTCGACCGAAGAGATCTCCCGCCGGACCGGCGTTCCCGTCTCCCAGATCCTCCGCTTCGACGGCAACACGCCTCCGCAGCGTCTGCCCTCGACCCGCGCCGAAGCACTTACAGAAGAGCTCGCGCGGGTGCACACGTATCCGCACGGGGGCTATCCACGACTCGTGGAAGCCATTGCGAGATACGCCGGGGTTTCGCCGGAGAATGTCGCGCTCGGCGCCGGTGCCGACGATCTGATCTTCCTCGTCGTCAGAGCCTTCGCCGGTCCTGGAGACCACGTCGCAATTGCCAACGACCCGACGTACCCACTGTTCTCGGTCGCAGTCTGGGTCGCGGGTGCAGAGATCGGCAACGAGGACCCGGCGCTGACGATCTGCTGCCGCCCCAACAACCCGACCGGGGAGCTTCCGGAACTGCCGCAGGCGCGACCGCTGCTGGTCGACGAAGCCTACTTCGAGTACTCGGGCGAAACGGCGGTCGAGTTGATCGACGAGGACGTGATCGTCCTGCGGACGTTCTCCAAGATCTTCGGCCTCGCCGGCGCGCGGGTCGGCTATGCCCTTGCCGGGCGAGAAGCGGCCGCCGCGCTGAACCAGCGCCAGCATCCTGCGCCACTCTCGACTCTCTCCGCCGCACTGGCGATTGCGGCGCTCGAATCTCCTCCGGACATGGGACCTCTCCTCGAGGAGCGCGACCGTGTCGCCGATCGCCTGCGGGGGCTCGGCTTCGCGCCCTGGCCGTCGCATGCGAACTTCCTCTTCGTTCCGGTCGACGAACCGCAGCAGCTCTGGGAGCGGCTGTTGGGGGAGGGGCTTGTCGTCCGCCCGGTTCCGGGTGGGATCCGCATCACCATCCGGAACGAAGCAGACGACGAGCGCCTGCTTCAGTCGTTGTAGATCGCGTCCCCGGTTTCCGGGTCGAAGAAATGCAGCCGATTGGCGTCGACCGCCAGTTCGAGCGGGCGCTGTTCCTCCGCCTGCGTCTCGCGGTCGACACGCGCCACCCAAACGCTTCGCTTCACGTCCGCCGCATCCTCGCCGACGGCCGCGCGTACGTCCTCGCCGACGACCGGCTTGCCGCCGATCCCGAAGTGGACGAAGACCTCAGAGCCCATGTCCTCACGGATCTCCACCACGGTCGAGAGGCGCTCGCCGTCGGCGAACTGAACGTCCTCGATGTCTTCGGGGCGGACGCCCAGGATGATGCGCTTTCCTTCGAGCCGCGTCAGTGCCGGCCGATTCGAGAGGACGCGCTCGCCGATCCGAAGCGAGTGGTCACCGAACTGCGCGACTAGGGCGCCGTCCGACCGGACCAAGTCGGCGCCGATCAGGTTCATCGCAGGAGAGCCGATGAACTCCGCGACGAAGAGGTTGCGGGGGCGGTCGTAGAGCTGCTGCGGCTTCGCTACCTGCTGGAGCACGCCGTCGCGCATGATCGCGACGCGGTCGCCGAGCGTCATCGCCTCGACCTGGTCGTGTGTCACGTAGATCGTCGTCACTCCGAGCTCGCGTTGCAGGCGCGCGATCTCGGCCCGCATCTCCACGCGTAGCTTGGCGTCGAGGTTCGAGAGCGGCTCGTCCATCAGAAACGCGCGCGGCTCGCGGACGATCGCGCGTCCCATCGCCACCCGCTGGCGCTGACCGCCCGAGAGTGTCCTCGGCTTCTTCGGCAGGACCTCCGCGAGACCGAGCGTCCTGGCTGTCCCGTTGACTCGCTCGCCCCGCCGGTCGCGCTTCATTCCGCGCAGCTTGAGGCCGAAGGCCATGTTGTCGAACGCGCTCATGTGAGGGTAGAGCGCGTAGTTCTGGAAGATCATCGCGATGTCGCGATCCTTGGGCGGGAGCTTGTTGACGACCTCGCCGCCGATCAGGACCTTCCCGTCGGTGATCGGCTCGAGCCCGGCAACCATCCGGAGGGCGCTCGTCTTGCCGCAGCCGCTCGGTCCGACAAGGACCACGAACTCGCCGTCGTCGATCTCCAGGTCGAGCTCCGAGACCGCGCGAGTCCCATCCCCGTAGACCTTCGTCAGCCGCTCGAGCCTGATCTCGGCCATGTTTGCAACCGGAAACCATAAGGGTAGGAGTGCTGCGGGTGGAGGCACTCGCCGCTGCTCGGCCCCACGGTAGGCGCTGGACGAATGTCTTTGAGCGCCGAGGTGTCCTTGCCTCGGTTCTGATCTCTCCGGCGGTCATCTTCGTGTTGGTGCTGGTAGGCGGCCCCCTTGCACTTGCCGTCTGGCTCAGCTTCACAAACGCGACCTCCGGCCTGCACGGCAAGTGGGTCGGCCTCGAGAACTTCAGGCACGAGTGGGGCAACCCGGCCTTCCAGCATGCCGTCTGGCACACGTTCCTGTTCACCGTCATCTCCCAGGCGATCGTGCTCGTCGGCGCGGGTCTGCTCGCGCATGCGCTGCTGAAGGACTTCCGTGGCAAGTGGATCCTCCGGTTCCTGATCCTGTTGCCGTGGGCTGCGCCGATTGCGCTCAGCCTGATGGCGTGGAAGTGGATGTTCGACACGAGCTACTCGATCCTCAACTGGACCCTCGTGCACGCCCACCTCTACAAGCCGCTCGACGTTCCGCAGTACCTCGCGCAGCCGAAGCTCGCGATGGGATCGGTGATCGCCGTCCACACCTGGCGGATCCTGCCCTTCGCGGTCGTGATCTTCCTCGCTGGGCTGTCCTCGATCCCGAAGGAAGTCGACGACGCAGCGGCGATCGACGGCGCCACCGGGTTCCGCAAGTTCTGGTCGGTGACGCTGCCGCTGCAGCTGCCGATCGCGACGGTCGCGCTGCTGTTCGGGATCGTCTTCACGGCGACGGACATGGCCGTCGTCTACATCCTCACGCAGGGCGGTCCTCCTCCGTCCTTCAGCACGGAGATGGTCACCACCTGGGCCTACAAGACGGCCGTCGAGTCCGGGTCGCTCGGGCCCGGCGCCGCGATCTCGCTGTTCCTGCTACCCGTGCTCGCCCTCGTCAGCATCGGCATGCTCTGGTTCGCCCGGAGGACCGAGGTCTCGTGATGAGCCGTGCGCTACGCGAGAAGGGGTTGTCCTATCTGATCGTGGGCCCCTTCGCGATCGTCCTCGCCTTTCCGTTCTACGTGATGGTGATCACGGCGTTCAAGAACCAGAGGGAGTTCTACGACGCCTCCGTCACGCCGTACTGGTTCGGCAAAAACGGCCCGACCTGGGCGAACGCATCGTTCCTCTTCCATCACACGGAGTACCCGACGTGGCTCGCAAACACGGCGATCGTGGGGGTCTGCGTCGTCGCCATCACACTCGTTCTCGCGCTTCCGGCCGGCTACGCGCTCGCCCGGCTCGCCGGGCGAGTCGGCCAGAGCCTGGGCGTCGGGATCTTTCTCACGTATCTGATCCCGCCGACACTCCTCTTCATCCCCTTCTTCGCCGTGATCAAGCAAGCGCACCTGACCGACACGATCTGGTCGCTCGTGCTCGTCTATCCGTCGTTCACGGTCCCCTTCTCGACCTGGCTGCTGATGGGCTTCTTCAAGACGATTCCGCAGGAGCTCGAGGACGCCGCACGTGTCGACGGCGCATCTCGACTAAAGACGCTGACGCATGTCGTCTTCCCGATCTCGATTCCCGGCATCCTCACGGTCGTCATCTTTTCGTTCTCGCTGGTCGTGAACGAGTTCATCTACGCGTTCACCTTCATCTCCCCGTCCGACCAGAAGATGGTCTCGACGGGCGTGTACACGGACCTCATCCGCGGCGACCTCCCTCAGTGGGGCGCGATCATGGTCGCCGCGCTCATTCCGAGCATCCCGCTCGCGCTTCTCTACAACACATTTCTCGACCGGTTCATCGCGGGATTTACCGGTGGGGCGTTCCGCTGACCAAGCGGAGAAAGGAGGCTCGATGGCTAGTTCAGACGATCCGAGCCGGAGAGAAGGGAGGTACGACCGCCGCGAGCTGCTCCGCCGTGCCGGCGTGGGAGCTGTCTCGGCCGGCGTGGCCGGGTCGGGCTTCGGCCAGGCGTTCTACGGACCGCTTCGGTTCAAGGGCCGTTGGCTCAAGGGCGACCTGTCGCTGATCACGTGGGCCCACTTCGTACCGGCGTTCGACGTCTGGCTCGACAAGACGTGGGCGCCGCGATGGGGTCAGCAGAACGACGTCCAGGTGAAGGTCGACCACATCCTCAACACCCTGCTGCCCCCACGGGCGCAGGCCGAGGTCGCGGCGAAGAGCGGACACGATCTCTTCTTCGACCTGGCGCCGCGGCCGCAGTTCGAGGACAACGTCATCAACCACAATGAGATCGTGCAGGAGGTCGCACGGAAGGTCGGACCGATCGGCAAGCTCGCCCGGCACGCGACGTACAACCCGAAGACGAAGAAGTACTTCGCGTTCTCGGACAATTACGTCCCCGATCCTGTCGTCTGGCGGCACGACATCTGGAACGGGATCGGCATGTCGCCGAACACGTGGGAGAACGTCCGCAAAGCCGCGCCGAAGCTGAAGGCAGCCGGCCATCCGATCGGCATCGGCCAGTCGGCCGAGCTCGACTCGAACATGGCGCTGTCGGGCTTCCTCATGTGCTTCGGCTCGTTCGTCCAGAACGCGAAGCATCAAGTCACGATCAAGAACAAGCGCACGGTCGAGGCAGTGAAGTTCATGGCCGACATCTACCAGCGCGGCGAGACGACTGACATCTTCGGCTGGGATCCATCCGGGAACAACAACTTCCTCTACTCGGGCAAGGGCTCAATGATCCTGAACGCGATCTCCGCCACGCGCACGCCGGAGGATCAGGGCATGCCCTTCGCGAACGACCTGTGGATCTGGCCGATTCCGAGGGGCCCGCATGGCCGGATGGGCTACGAGCACGTCATGGGCTGCTGGTGGATCTGGAACTTCTCGGCGAACAAGGCGGCCGCGAAGAAGTTCCTCGCGGATCTCGAGATCAACTACAGAGAGGCCTTTGTCGCGTCGAAGTTCTACAACTTCCCGAGCTTCCCGGGCGCGGTGCCGTTCAAGCAGATCCGGAGGCTCGTCGCGCAGGATAAGCACAAGCCGCAGGGCAAGTACGGCGTCCTGACGACGATCGCGCAGAAGTACACGACGAATCCGGGCTTTCCCGGCTACACGAACGCCGCGTTCGGCGAGATGTTCAGCAAGTTCCTCATCCCGCAGATGTTCGCGCAGGTCTCGCAGAAGAAGATGTCCGCGCAGGAGGCGGTCAACGCCGCCGACCGCGAGATCAAGCAGATCTACGCGAAATGGCGCAAGCTGGGGAAGATCTAAATGTGAACGGGGGGTGACCTGTCGATTAGGTCGCTCCCCGTTCGTCTTTTAACCTAGAGGGCCGAGATGGCATCGCATCCACATCGCTGGCGGATCCTGGCTGTCGTCGCGACGGCGTTCTTCATGACGATCCTCGACGTCTCGATCGTGAACGTCGCTCTGCCGTCGATCGCGAGGGCGCTCGACTTCTCGCAGTCGAACCTGCAATGGGTCATCACCGCGTACGCCATCTCGTTCGGGGGCTTCCTGCTGCTCGGCGGACGTGCGGCCGACCTGCTCGGACGCCGGCGCGTCTTCATCGTCGGCGTCGCGCTCTTCACGATCGCATCGCTCGTCTGTGGCCTGTCCCAGTCCGAGGGGATGCTGATCGCGGCCCGTGCCGTGCAGGGCCTCGGCGGGGCGATCATCTCTCCCGCGGCGCTCTCGATCGTGATGACGAGCTTCGAGGAAGGGGCCGAGCGGAACAAGGCGCTCGGCGTGTGGGGGGCGCTCGGAGGAAGCGGCGCCGCTGTCGGTGTCCTTGCCGGCGGCGTCCTGACCCAGTACCTGAGCTGGCGCTGGATCTTCTTCGTCAACGTGCCCGTGGGAGCGGCGGTGCTCGCACTGACTCCGAGGATCGTTCCCGAGAGCCGGCGCGAAGGCCCCGAGCGGCGTTACGACGCGCTTGGAGCGGTGCTCGTCAGCGGGGGCCTCGCGCTGCTCGTGTATGCGATCTCCCAGGCCCCGAACGTGGGTTGGGCGACGGCGCGCACGATCCTCCTGCTCGTGGCCGCGGGTGTGCTGCTGGCCGCGTTCCTCGTCAACGAGCGCCGGACCGACGATCCGCTGATGCCGTTCCACATCTTCCGCGTGCGCACGGTCGCCGGCGCAAACATCGTCGGGTTCCTGCTCGGCGGCGTTCTCTTCGCGAATTTCTTCGTCCTGACGCTCTACGTCCAGGACGTGCTCGGTTTCTCCGCGATCAAGACCGGCCTCACGTTCGTCGCGACGGCGGGGACAGCGGTCGTGGCGGCGGGTGTTGCGCAGGCGCTGACGACGAGATTCGGACCGAAGCCGATCATCGCCATCGGTCTCGTCCTGCTCACCGCTGCAATGCTCTGGTACGCGCAGATCCCGGTCCACGGGAGCTTCGCCTCGGACTTGTTACCCGGGTACCTGCTGGTCGGCGTCGGAATCGCGTTCGCGTACGTGCCGGTGTCGATCGCTTCACTCGCAGGAGTCGCCGAGCGTGAGGCAGGCCTTGCTTCGGGACTGATCAACACCTCGCAGCAGATCGGCGGGGCGATCGGCACCGCAATTGCCTCCACGATCTTCACGAGCCACTTCAAGTCGCTCCGGATCGCGGGAAAGTCGTTGCCGGAGGCCCTGACGGGCGGTTATGCCTGGGCGTTCTGGGGACTTGCGGTTATCGGCGTCCTGGCACTGATCGCGGCGCTCACGCTGATCCGGCGTGAAGAGATGGCCGAGGTGCCGTCGGCCGCGCCCATCGGCTGAGCCGCACTACACCTTCGCGACGAGCGCTTCCGGCACCGTCTCGTGCAACGAAAAGTGCCGGTCGAGGCCCGAGATCTGCAGCGCGCGCCGCGTCTCGAGTGCGGGTGCCGCCAGGATGAAACCGCGCGGGTTGTCCAGCTTGGTGCGGGCTTCGATCAGGACGCCGAGGACGGTCGAGTCGATGAACTCCACCTCGCTCATATCGACGACGACGCGTTCGGGAGAATCGGCGCACGCATCCGCTAGGCCGCTGCGCACCTTGTCAGCGTTGTAGAGGTCGAGCTCGCCGCCGAGCCTGACGACACGGGCCGTGCCCACGACGTCCACCCGCAGCATCGGCTCCTTGCGCAGACCGTCCCCACCAGTTTGTAGATCCGACAAACCGCCCATCCTCCTTCGCCTCGCTTCCGAGCGCCGCAGCGGGGTCTGGGCGAAACAGGCGCGCCTCGATTAGACCACCTGCGCCGCACCGAGCGCAAACTCGGGAGCGCTCCGTTTGACGCAGCCGCTCCCAGCAGGTCAACCTTTCGGGGATGGACGTCGCCACCGTCGCCCGCCGTGCCCGCACCGAGAACTTTCCGGTTGCCTCCGTCCTCTTCCCTCGCCGCCTGCGACCGCATCTCCGCGCGGTCTACGGGTTCGCCCGTCTCGTCGACATCCTCGGGGACGAGTTGGAAGCAGAGCGCCTGGCCGCGCTCGACGAGCTCGAGGTGGAGTTGGCCGCCTGCTACGAGGGCAAGCCGTCCTGGCCCGTCATGCAGGCGCTCCAGCCGACGATCCGCGAGTTCGGGCTCCCGCGCGAGCCCTTCCTCAGGTTGATCGAGGCCAACCGGATGGACCAGCGCGTCTCGGAATACGAGACCTGGGACGACCTGCGCGAGTACTGCCGGCACTCGGCCGACCCGGTCGGGCGCCTCGTGCTCGGCCTTCTGCGGCTGGACTCCGACGCAGAGCTCGTCGCGGCCAGTGACGACGTTTGCACGGGACTCCAGCTCGTCAACTTCCTGCAGGACGTCCCGCGCGACCTCGAGCTCGGCCGCATCTACCTGCCGCGAGAGGACCGCGTCCGCTTCGCGGTCACCGAGCTGGATCGCCCGAGCCCGCAGCTCCTCGAGCTGCTTCGGTTCGAGGCCGCGCGCGCGCGCGAGCTGCTTGCCGCCGGCCGCCTCTTGCAGGCGAGCATCGGTGGGCGGGTCGGCCGCGCCGTCGGCTTGTTCGCGCGAGGGGGCCTCGCGGCGCTCGATGCGCTCGAATCCGCGCACTGGGACGTGTTCACGCAGCGACCGCGTCCGTCCCGCACGCGACTCGCGCTGGCCGCGCTTGCTCGATGACGACCGCGCAGGCGTATGCGGAGGTCGAGCG
>JBKPTB010000102.1:0-22030 GCA_046735315.1 Actinomycetota bacterium | reverse complement strand
GCGAGATCCTCGATCGAGTAGATGTCGTGATGCGGCGGCGGCGAGATCAGCTCGATTCCGGCCTGCGTGTGTCGGAGTCGCGCGATCTCCTCGGTGACCTTGTGTCCCGGGAGCTGCCCGCCCTCACCGGGCTTCGAACCCTGCGCGATCTTGATCTGCAGCTCGTCCGCGTAGGCGAGGTACTCGGGCGTGACCCCGAAACGGCCGGAGGCAATCTGCTTGATGCGCGAGTTCGACTCGGTCCGAAACCGAGCGGGATCTTCGCCTCCCTCACCGGAGTTCGAGCGTGCCCCGAGACGGTTGTATGCGCGCGCGACGGTCTCGTGCGCCTCGGCCGACAGCGAACCGTGTGACATCGCGCCTCCCGAGAAGCGACGGACGATCGATTCGGCAGACTCGACCTCTTCGGCCGGGACGCCGGTGGGGCGGGCGAGCTCCAACAGGTCCCGCAGCTCGAGGGGCGTACGGCCGTCGACGAGCTCGGCGAAGCGGTCGTAGTCACCGCGGCGAAGAGCGTGCGCAGCCTTCTGCAAGGCGTCGACGACGGCCGGGCTCGTCGCATGCGGCTCTCCGCCCTTACGGAACTTGACGTAGCCGGGGTTGTCTAGCTCAGTGCCGCGGCGCCGCTCGAGGATCTCGCGCTCGAGCTCGGCGAACCCGACGCCTCCGATCGAGCCGGGCGTTCCGGTCAGGCACAGGTCGATCACGTCTTGCGCCAGGCCCACTGCTTCGAAGAGCTGCGCGCCCCGGTAGGAAGAGACCTCGGCAATGCCCATCTTGGACATGATCTTGAGGACGCCGTCCTCGATCGCTTCGCGGAACCGCAGCTGCGCTTCCGCCGGTGACGGATGGTCGCTCCCGAGCTTGTCGTCTGCGGCGAGCGCGCCGACCGTCTCGAGGGCAAGGCGCGGGCAGACCGCATCTGCGCCGTAGGCGAGCAGGCACGCGAAGTCGTGCGCCTCGCGGGGCTCGTCACTGTCGACGACGATCGAGACCAGAGTTCGTCGTCCTGCCGAGACGAGCCGTTGATGGACGGCTCCGACGGCCAACACGGTCGGCACGTCTCGCACCTCGAGGACGAGGATGTCCGTGTCGGCGGCGGCTGCTTCCTCGGCCAGGCGGCGGCAGGCTCCTCTCAGCCCTTCGTGTTCGTCGAACACGACCCTCAGCACAGCTCCGCGCCGTGCAAGCTCGGAGACCGCGGACGGGAAGAGGAAGAAGCTTTCGAGCTCGAGCAGGCGTGCGGCCCGAGGATGCTCGCCGAGCAAGGGCGCGCGCGCACCGATCAGCGTACGGAGCGACATGACCGATCGCTCGCGGAGATGATCGATCGGCGGGTTCGTCACCTGGGCGAATCGCTGACGCAGGTACGAGGTGACCAGACGGGCGCGGCCGGCGAGGGGAGCGAGTGCCGTGTCGTCGCCCATGGAGGACGTGGGCTCGTGACCGGTCCCCGCCGACGGCCGGAGGATCAGAGACAGGTCCTCACGCGTGAAGCCCGCCGCAACCTGGCGCGCGGTCAGGCTCTCCGTCGGCGGTTCCACCGGCACTCCTGGCTCGAACTGCTTCACGCCGGCACGCAGCCAGCGCGGATAGGGCCGCTTTCGGGCGAGACGCTGCTTGACCGTCCGGTTCTCTTCGATACCGGACGCCGGGTCGACGACGAGCATCTGACCTGGTCCGAGCCGGCCCCGCTGGATGCGGGTATTGGCGGGGAGGGGCAGAGCACCCGCTTCCGATGCGCACGCGACGAGACGTTCATCAGCCACCGCGTAGCGCAGAGGACGCAGCCCGTTCCGGTCAAGCGCGGCGCCCACGACCCGTCCGTCAGTGAAGACGACCCCGGCCGGTCCGTCCCACGGCTCGAGCAGGGTCGCGTGGTAGCGATAGAAGCCTCGCACGTTCTCGTCGAGTTCCGGATCCGCCTCGTGTGCCTCGGGTATCAGCATCGCCATTGCATGCCGCAGGTCGCGTCCGCCCCGGACGAGCAGCTCGAGGGCGTTGTCGAGCAGGGTTGAATCCGAGCCGTCCTCCTCGAGGGCGATGCCACGAGACCGCATCCAGGCAACGTTCGCGTCGATCGAGTTGATCTCCCCGTTGTGGCAGAGGAGCCGGAAGGGCTGGGCGCGCTCCCAGGAGGGCTGGGTGTTCGTCGAAAAACGCTGGTGGAAGATCCCGAAGGGCACTTCGAGCGCAGGATCGAGCAGGTCTGGGTAGAACGCCGCGAGCTGATCGGCGGCGCAGAGCGCCTTGTAGGTGACGGTCCGGAAGGAGAGTGACGCGATGTACGCGCCGCCCAGTGACTCGGCTCGCTTGCGTGCCCGATACGCGCGCCTCTCGGCCTCGTCGAGCGCTACTCCGAAGGGCTGCAGCAGGACGAGCTGCTCGATTCGCGGCATGCTCGCGCGGGCTTGATCTCCGAGGGCGGACGAGACGACGGGCACTTCTCGCCAGCCGCCCACTCCGATGCCCTCTGCCGCGCAGGCGTCCTCGATCGCGACGCGTGCGGACTCGTTGCGGAGGAAGACCATGGCCAGACCGCACCACGGCCCGGGAACGAGCGTGCGCGGGAGCGGCAGGAGCACGCCGGCGCCGTCGCCGGTCCGCCGGTCGGCCGCGGTCGCTCCGCGGTGGCGCATTCGGGCGAGCCCCTCGAGGATCCCGTCCACGATCGTCCGCGACGCGAGACCGCTCGCATCGGCGAGGAAGCCGATACCGCAGGAGTCGCGCTCGCGACGAAGGTTGTCGATTGACGGCTGCACGTTTGCGCCCTTCTCGAGTGTGGAGTGTCCGCCTGCTGTTGCGACCTAGCCGGCGTCGGCGGAGGAACGGAACGCCGGCTAGCGCCTAAAGACGCGCGCAAGAAGAAGCGAGTTCATAATCCGCTCGGCGTTTGCGCGCGTCATGGAAGGGCGCACACTAGTGGACGTGCCGGACGTGAGGCAAGGTCGGCTAGCCTCGCTCCGTGGACGAGGAGATCCACCCGGAACCGAAGACCCGTCGGTCGTGGCGCTACCAGTTCGTCGACTGTCGGTGGGCGCTCGGCGAGCCGGAGCGGGGGCGCGAGCTGTACCTCGCAGGGCACATCCCGGGCGCGAGCTTCCTGGACGTCGACACCGACCTCTCCGCGCCCGCGGGACCGCGCGGACGCCATCCGTTGCCGGCCGCCGCCGACTTCGCACCGGCAGCTGAAGCTGCGGGCATCGGGCGCGGTGTCTTCGTCGTTGCCTACGGATCGATGGGCGGCGCCGAGCGACTCTGGTGGTTGTTGCGGCACTTCGGTCACGACGACTGTGCGGTGCTCGATCTGGACGCCTGGCATGGGCCGCTCGCCACCGGGCCTGAGGAGATCGAGCCGGCCGAGTTCGTTCCGGGCCTTCGCGATGACGACACGATCGAGGTGGCCGAGCTCGAGCGAAGACGCGACGAGCTCGTTGTCGTGGACGCGCGCCTTTCGTCCCGGTGGCGTGGCGAGCCAAATCAGATCGACCAGGTGCCGGGGCGAATCCCCGGCGCCCTCAATGCGCCGTGGAACGAACCGTTGCCGCCGCTGCCGGAAGGAGACGTCGTCGTCTACTGCGGCTCAGGCGTGACTGCTTCCGCGGTCCTCCATCGCCTTCACCTGTCAGGTCGAGGCGCGAAGCTCTATCCCGGTTCGTGGAGTGAGTGGGAGCAACTCGGGCTCCCGGTCGAACGGGGCGAGGGCTAGGCCGTCGAGGTTGCGGCTGCGCCGCCGAAGTGCGCCAGGTAGGGCTGCCAGCCGTTGGGGATTCTGGGGGCGGCGAGGCGGATGAACAGCACCGGCGCGGGCGCCTTGGGCGGATGGATGAGCTCCATGCGAGCCTCCTCCAGCGTGCGGTTCCCCTTCTGGTGATTGCAGGGAGCGCAGGCCGTGACGACGTTCTCCCAGACCGACTCGCCGCCACGCGATCTCGGGATCACGTGGTCGAGTGTGAGCCGCCCCGCAGTCGTCCCGCAATAGACACAGCGCCAGCCGTCCCGGGCGAAGAGCGCCCGCCGTGAGATCTTGCGCTGCACGGCCCGGGGGACGCGCACGTAGGTGATCAACCGGATTACGTGTGGCCAGGGATAGGTGTCCGTCGCCGAGTGCAGCGGCTGGTCGAGCTCTTCGACCACCTCGGCCTTGCCCTTGTACACGAGCACGTGAGCACGCCGAACGGTGGTGACGTTCAGCGGTTCGTAGCTCGCGTTGAGGACGAGAACCTGCTGCATCTGGCCGGAAATGTAGCTGAGCGAGCCCGAGTTACCCCGCCATTGCGCGCTCGACGGCTTCCTCCTCTTCGGGCGACAAGGCGACCGATGGTCGGCCGTGGTCGAGTTCCTTCACGTAGATGCGAGCGTAGTCACGGCCCTGTATGGCACTGACGACGACTCCGCTGCGGCCGGCATCGAGCAGCGCGATCGAGGCCGACTGATGGCCGCCGGCACCTTCATAGGCGTCGTAACGCACGAGCGAGGTCTTCGAGACGGCGGTGTCGACACGCCGGTCGACACGCGACAGCCCGGCGGCAATTTCGTCCACGGCTCGGTGGAGATCGTCGATTCGCCCCTGCAGGGAGACGGCGAAGTCGACGAGATCCTCCTTGCCCCCGCCGAGGAGGACAGCCTGTGCGCTGCGCACAGCGTTGAGCTTCAACCATGCGAGGACTGCAACGAGGACGGCGACCGCCGCAGCCACACAGGCCCCGATCGCGATCCACTCCGCGGTCGAGAGCCCCATCGTCTACGCGACCGAGAAGATGACCTTGTATTCCGCCGAGTTGTTCGTCAGCCTCTGCTCGCCCGGCACCGGAGCCACGTCGACCTTGACCGTCGTCGGCAGTCCGAAGAGGCCGTTGAGGTTGATGTTCGTAAAGGTCACCGTCTTCGTCTCGCCGGCGTTGATCACGTCGATCTTCTTCCGCAGGACGATCGGTTTCGGTGACTTCTGGATCGTCAACGTCACTGCGACATTGAACTCCTGGGAGTTGCCCGAGTCCGTCACCGCAACCTGGAACGCGAGGTCGGTCGACGCCGTGATCTGGTTGTCGCTGGCTGTGCCTCCCGGATTGAGCTTCTTGCCGTCGGGGAGTGCCGTCACCGAAGTCAGTGCGCTCCCGTGTACACCCGTCGGGCTGCCTCCCCTCGCGGCACCGTGGACGCGGCGCCAGACGTCGGTCATCGCCTGTGTGTTCGCGAGGTCGGGATTCGAGATGAAGTTCGAGTCGGGAACGGGGCCGACGTTGGTCACGCTCTGATTCTCCAGCTCCCGTTGTGTCGGCTCTCTGAAGTAGAAGTCCCAGTTGACGTCGCTCGCGACCAGCAACCGGGCCTGGTCTGCGATCAAGCGGCCGGCCGTGGTTGCGTTTTTCGACGTTGCGGTCTGGCGAAAGGCGTCGGCGAGTCGGCTGAGGGCGCTCTGGCGTAGTTGGAGGACCTCGATCAGATGATCGTGCTCGACGCGGAGCGGACCGGGCGGATTCACTTCACGCGCGCGCGCGACATTCTGTGCCTCCCGGGCTGCCAGCGCAGTGAGCTTCGACTCGAGCGCGCTCTCTTTGGTTCCGGGTGCAGCCAGGGTCTGGTTCAGATCATTGCCGACGCTCTCCGAGCTGGCGGCGACCGAGCGCACGTTGGTGAGGTAGGACTGGTAGCGGTCGTGCTTGCTGCTCGAGGCACAACCACGGGCGGCGACGACGAGCAGCACGGCTGCGAGGATCAGGAAGGCGATCAGCCCCGCGAGGCGGAGCATCGGGATGAAGCCGGCCGGGGGACGGATCGGCCGGCGCGGGCCGCCCGGAGGGGGCCTTCGGGGTGCCCGTGTGCGCTCGGCGGCCTCCTCCGTCTCCGGCTCGTCGAAAAAGTCGAACTCGATGTCGGTATCGCGTTCAGTCATGGACTTCGAGAGCGGGGGCAGTCCCAGCCGAAGCGGGGTTCACTCTAACCCGTACCCCTTACGGAGCCTCCGGGTGAAGGACTTGCCCGGGCTCCCGCCAACCCTGGAGAGCCGGTGTCCAACGCTGCCCCAGCCGTCGTCCAGAGCGAGCTCGTCCTCGGCCGGTATCGGCCGCTCCGGCCCCTCGGAAGCGGCGGATCCGGATCGGTGTGGCTTGCCAGGGACGAGCAGAACGGACTCGACGTCGCGCTGAAGATCGTCCCGCGCGAGGGAAAGGCGGCGTCGCGCGCCGAGCGCGAGGCGGAGGCCGCAGCAAGGCTCCGCCACCGTTCCTGTCAACGTGCCTACGGGTTCGGGCGGGACTCGCGGCACGTGTACATCGCCTACGAGTACGTCCCTGGACGGACCTTTCGTGAGGCGCTTCGTGCCGGCGAGCTCGATGACGCTGCAGCACTCGAAGCTTCTGCGCAGGTGCTCGACGCCCTTGCGCACGCGCACGCGCGCGGGATCGTTCATCGGGACGTCAAGCCGTCGAACGTGCTGCTCGCCGAAGGCAAGGACGTCTCGGCCCTGGTGCTCGACTTCGGCCTCGCGCAGATGCAGGAAGCCGAGACGCTGACTGCCCAGGGGGATGTGCCGGGAACGCTCGCGTACATCGCTCCGGAGCGGCTCGCCGGTGCGATCACCACCGAGGCCGCGGACATCTGGGCGGTCGGCGTCATGTTGTGGGAAGCCCTCGCAGGGCGACATCCGTTCTGGCGCAGCTCGCTGCTCGAAACGGCCAGGGCGATCGAGGCGGGCGCACCTCGCCTGGAGACCATGCGTCCCGATCTGCCCAGGCCACTCCTGGCCGCCGTCGACCGCGCGCTCGACCTCGATTCGGCGCGTCGTCCCGACGCCGCGGCGTTGGCCGGTGCGCTCCGCCTCTCGGGCGTGAAGCGACGACGGCGTCGTGGCAGAGGTCGCAGCTTCGTCGTTCCCGCGGCCGTGCCTCGTGTCGGTCCCGCTCTTGCGGCCGCACTCGTCGCAGGCTGGTGCGCGTCGGCGATTCCGTTCTTCCCGCGCGGCTGGCCGTTCGGGCTGGCAGCCCTCGCCGCGGGAGCGGCGGTGCTGCAGCCGAGGCTCGGTCTGGCGTTCGCGCTCGCAGTGCCCGTGTTCCCGCTGGGGAATCTCGCGCTCGGCGCTGCGCTCCTTTACGGTGCAGCGGCAGTCGTCCTCCTCGTCCTGTCCTGGCAAGAGCCTCGTACGGGACTCCTGTTCTGCCTCGGGCCGTTGCTTGCCCCCATTGCCGCCCTTGGTCTGTTACCGCTCGCAACGTTCACGGTCCGCTCGCCCGTTCGACGCGCGGTCCAGGTCGCGGCGGCCGTGCTCGCAGCCGGGATCGTCGCCGGCATTCGCGGCGTGTCGTTGCCTTTCGACGGCAGCCACGCCCCGGGAGTTCGGATCGCGGCGAGCGCGGACCCGTTCGCGGTCGCCGGCGCGCTCTGGGCCGCGCTCCTCTCCCGGCCTGCGCTCGCCGTCGAGGCAATCGTGCTCGCCGTCGTCGCGGCCGCGCTACCGTACGCGCGCTCGCATGGGCTCTGGGCCGTCGCCGGGCTGGGTGCCGGATTCCTCGCCGCTGCACTGCTGGTCGTTCCGGGTGTCGCCGCAGCGCCGCTAGTGGTGGCCGTGTGGGCCACCTGCGTCGTAGTAGCCGTTCGTTAGCATCGATTGCCGGGTATCTCCGGGCACATGGTCCTCCGCGCACTCGAACACAAGATCGAGGCCCTTTTCGAGGGGATCTTCGGCCGGGCTTTTCGCACGAATGTGCAGCCTGTCGAGCTGGCCCGGAAGCTGGCCAAGGAGATGGACGACCATCGCACCGTCTCCGTTTCCCGGATCTATGTCCCCAACGAGTACACGGTCTACCTCTCTCCGGGTGACCGCGAGCAGTTCGCCGGGTACGAGGACAACCTGAAGGGCGAGCTCCAGGAGTATCTGTCCGAGCATGCGCGACGAGAGGACTATGCGCTCCTGTCGCCGGCACGCGTCCTGATGGAGACCGACGCAGACCTCGACGTCGGCGAGTTCGGTATCGCCACGCGCATGGTGCAGCCCGACCGTCGTAGCGCCGGGACGGGTGAGCCCCTTCCCGAGGTCCAGCCGGGCGCGACCATGATCTACAAGCCGAAGACACCCGTTCCGACGCAGGCGGTGAGCGCCGAGGAGCTCGGCCTCGAGCCGGAGCTCGTGACGCTGACGTTCAACGGGTCGCGCTACGAGGTGAAGCAGCGGCGCGTCGTCATCGGCCGCTCGCGCGACTGCGACATCCAGCTTGCCGACGCGAACGTGTCCAGACGCCACGCCGAGGTCCGTCAGGAAGGCGCGTCCTACTGGGTCGTCGACCTCGGCTCGACGAACGGGATGGAGGTCAACGGCAAGCGCGTCAAGCGGGCGAAGCTCGACGACGGCGACACGATCACGCTCGGCTCGACGGACTTGACCTTTGGCCGCGGATGAGACGCGTAGCGTCCGTCCGCGAAGCGGACCAGTGGAGGGGGTCTGGGGGAACCGGGAGGTTCCCCCAGGGAAGCCCGCTGCGGAGAGCCATATGATCATCTTCGATTCCGCCGCGGTCGACGAGGTTCTGCTGATCCTCAAGGTCGCGTTCCTCGTCCTGCTCTACGTCTTCATCTGGCGCATCGTGCGAACGGCTAGCCGGGATCTCCGGCTGCCGCAGGAGAGCTTCGTGCTGGCGCCCTCGGGCGGTGGCTTGCCGGCCTCGCGGCCGAGTCTCCACAGCGGGCGCCTGGTGGTGGTGAGCAGCTCGGACCTGAGCGAGGGCGAGGACTTCGAGCTGAACTCCGCGCAGTTGACGATCGGCCGGGGGAATCAGAACGACATCGCGATCGCGACGGACGAGTACGCCTCCGCGCGGCATGCCCGCTTCGAGCCACGGCAGGACGGCGTCTGGGTCCAGGACCTCGGTTCGACGAACGGCACCTACCTGAACGGCACACGTCTCGAGCGTCCGCGGCGGTTGAGCCGGGGAGACGTCGTCCGCGTCGGCGAGACCGATCTGAGGTTTGAGGACATTTGACCGCACTCGGCCACGTCGGCGTCATCACGGATACCGGCCGCAGGCGTCGGCGCAACGAGGACGCCTACGTCTGCGAGCCGCCGCTCTTTGCCATTGCCGACGGGATGGGAGGTGCGCAGGCGGGAGAGGTCGCCTCACGCTTGGCCGCCGCCGCGTTGAAGGAGAGCGGCGCCGACACCGGCGGTGAGGAGCGGATCTACGACCTGATCCAGGAGGCGAACCGGCGCGTGTACGACCGCTCGAGCACGGATCCGAGCACGTCGGGCATGGGCACGACGATAACCGTGGCCCTGGTGGAGAACGGCAACGTCGCCTTCGGACACGTCGGCGACTCGCGCGCGTACCTTATTCGCGACCGCCGCATGGAGCAGATCACCGAGGACCACTCGCTCGTCAACGAGTTGATGAAGAGCGGGAAGCTCTCCCGTGAGGAGGCGGAGGCCCACCCGCAGCGATCCGTGATCACACGCGCGCTCGGCACGGACCCGGACGTGGACGTGGACACCTTCACGATCGAGGCGGAAACGGGAGACGTGTTCCTGCTCTGTTCGGACGGCTTGACCGACATGGTCGACGAAAGTGAGATCTTCGAGCTGGTCGACGCCAATCGTCGAGACATCGATGCCGCCCTCAAGGCGCTCGTCAAGGCGGCGAATCGCAGCGGCGGCGAGGACAACATCACCGTCGTCGCCTTCGAGATCGCCGACACCGCCCTCACCCACGACGGGGAGACGCGGGAGAATGTCCTGCCGACGGGCCGGCTCGACGACGAGGACACCCTTTCGGAAGAGGACGCGATCCCAGTCGTCGACACCGCGGTGATCTCCGGCGCGGAGATCCAGGCGGAGCTCGACGCCAGGGAGCGTCAGGACCGCAAGGTGCGCCGGCGTCACCTTCGCCGCCGGATCGTGGCCTGGCTCGCGCTGATCCTGATCGTCGCCGCCGTCGCCGTCGTTCTCTACCTGAGGTTCGTCCGCTGAGCCTGCGGAATCGGGAGCTCGCCTTCCTGATCGTCGTCGGGATCCTGACGGCCGTGGGATTTGCCAGCGTCTACATCGCCCGCCAGTCCGTCATCTCGACGGCCTCACTGGCGTATGCCGGCTTCTTCTTCGGCCTCTATCTGGCGGCGCACCTCGTCACGCGCTATGCGGTCCCGTTCGCCGATCCCTACCTGCTCCCGATCGCGGGTCTGCTCACGGCGATCGGCTTGACGGAGATCTATCGGCTCAATCCCGACGACGCCTTCAAGCAGGGAATCTGGATCGTGGTCGCGGTCGTGCTGTTCGCGGCCACGCTGTTCCTGCTCCGCTACGACTACCGGCGGCTCGAGACCTTCAAGTACCTCTTCGGCATCACCGCGATCGTGTTGCTCTTGCTGCCGATCCTGCCGGTGCTCGGGCTGACTGTGAACGGCGCGAGGCTGTGGGTGCACGTCGGTGCGTTGCGCTTCCAGCCGGGAGAGCTGGCGAAGATCATGCTGATCGTCTTTCTTGCGGGATACATGCGAGAGAAGCGGGAGGTGCTGGCGCAGGGCCGGCTCAAGGACTGGGGCCCGTTGCTCGTCATCTGGGCGCTCGCGATGCTCGTCCTGCTCGAGACCCGAGACCTGGGCGGCGGGCTCCTCTACTTCGGGATCTTCCTGGCGATGCTCTACGTCGCGACTGCCCGCATCGGCTACGTCGCCGCCGGCCTCGGCCTCTTCATCGTCGGCGCGATCGGCGTGTGGCGGATCACGCCACACGTCCGCGACCGCGTCACCATCTGGCTGCATCCGTGGAGCGACCACAAGGTGTATTGCCCGCTCACGGGACACCTCGACCTCCGCCAGAACTGCCAGAGCTTTCAGCTCGTGAAGTCTCTGTACTCGATCGGCCACGGCGAGTACGCGGGTACCGGCCTCGGCAAGGGCACCTTTGCGACGATCAGCGGAAAGCCGATCATCCCCGACCTGAACACGGACTTCATCTATTCCGCGCTCGCACAGGAGCTCGGGCTCATCGGCGCCGCGGCGCTACTTCTCGTCTACATGATCTTCGTCCTGCGCGGTATGCGCATCTCGTTGCTCGCCGAGGACGGATTCTCGAAGCTCGCCGCCGCGGGCCTGACCTTCGGCTTCGCGCTGCAGACCTTCATCATCGTCGGCGGCATCCTTCGCATCATCCCCTTGACCGGGATCACGCTCCCGTTCGTGTCCTACGGCGGGTCGAGCGTCGTCGCGAACTTCCTCCTCTTAGCTGGGCTGCTGCTCATCTCGAACCGTGCCAACAGAGAGATGCTGCGGTGAATAAGCAGGTCTCGCACATCGGCATCGCCGCCCTCGTGCTGCTGTCCGCACTGATCGTCGGGACGACCTACTGGCAGACGTGGGCGAATGCCGGCCTGGCCAGCCGACAGGACAACGACATTCGCCTCGTCGCCCAGTTCACGATCAAGCGCGGCAAGATCTATGCGTCGGACGGTCGTACCCCCCTGGCCACCAACGTCACGAAGAACGTCGGCGGCCAGACGCTGTACTTTCGCCGGTATCCGAGCGGGCCGCTGTTCTCCGACGTCGTCGGCTACTCGACGCAGACACGCAACCGCACCGGGCTCGAGGAGTCCTACAACGACTATCTCACCGGGTCGAACGCGAACCTCGACACCGTCTTCCATTCGGCGCTCGACAAGCTGAAGGGCGCCACCGTCACGGGCAACAACCTCGTCCTCACGATTCGGCCCGGAGCGCAGGCCCTGGCTCGCCGGCTCCTGCGCGGCAAGTGCGGTGCGGTCGTCGCGCTCGAGCCGGCCACCGGGCGCGTGCTCGTGATGGCCACCAATCCGACCTACAACCCGAACCTGATCGAGAACCACTTCAAAGAGGCGACGCGCAGCAATGCGCCCTGCGGAGCGCCCCTGTTGAACCGGGCGACCGCCGGCAAGTACCCGCCCGGGTCGACGTTCAAGATGGTCACCGCGGCCGCCGCGCTCGACACCGGCCGCTTCACGCCGTCCTCTCCGTTTTACGACCCGGGTTACTGCATCGAGTACGGGAAGCAGGTGCGGAACGCCGGTAATCCCGAGGCGCCGGAGACCTTCGGCAACGTCAACCTCTCGACGGGATTCGAGCACTCGATCAACTCGGTCTTCTGCAACGTCGGCAAGACGCTCGGGGCGGGCACGATCCTGAACTACGCGAGGCGGTTCGGTTTCGATTCCCTGCCGCCTCTCGAGACGCCCGAAAGCGAGCGGGTGGCCAGCGGCCTCTACGATCACGGCCGCCTCTTCCAGCCCAAGCATCCGGATACGCAGGTCGATCCGGGGCGGGTCGCTTTCGGACAGGAGCGACTCCAGGTCACACCGCTGCAGATGGCGATGATCGCGGCGACGATCGCGAATCACGGGATCACGATGCGGCCGAGTCTGATCGAGCGCGTCCTCTCGCCGAGCGGCAAGACGATCACGCATCTGCGCCCTGACCAGCTCGGCCGCGCGATCAAGCGTCAGACCGCGGACGAGCTCACGCACATGATGGAGCTCGTCGTCCAGGGCGGCACCGGAACGGCGGCGCAGATCCCCGGCGTCCGCGTGGCCGGCAAGACGGGGACAGCCGAGATCGGCCGCGGCAACATCCATACGACCTGGTTCGCGTCGTTCGCGCCGGCGAATGCTCCGCGGGTTGCGATCGCCGTCGTGGTGGAGAACCAGCTGAACGGATTCGGTGGCACGATTTCGGCGCCGATCGCGAAGCAGGTCATGGAGGCGCTGCTCAAGTAGGGGCGAAACCCCTACTGGACGAAAGCCATGGCCGTCTCCGACACACTGATCAACACGCTCTTCGATGGGCGCTATCGCATCCTGCGCAAGCTCGGCACGGGCGGGATGGCGAACGTCTATCTCGCCGAAGACGAGGTGCTCGGACGTCGTGTCGCGATCAAGATCCTCAATGACCGCCATGCGGGAGACGACCAGTTCGTCGAGCGCTTCCGGCGCGAGGCCAAGAACGCGGCGAGCCTGTCACATCCGAACATCGTCTCGATCTACGACCGCGGCGAGGCCGAAGGCACCTACTACATCGCGATGGAGTACCTCGACGGGCGGTCGCTCAAAGAGCTGATCGTCGCCCGTGGGCCGGCGCCGATCCATCTCGCCGTCGACTACGCCCGCCAGATCCTCGCCGCCATCCGCTTCGCTCACCGCCACGGCATCGTCCATCGCGACATCAAGCCCCACAACGTGCTGGTCGACGGCGAGGGGCGGCTGAAGGTGACGGACTTCGGGATCGCGCGCGCCGGAGCCAGCCAGATGACGGAGGCGGGATCGATCATCGGCACCGCTCAGTACCTCTCACCCGAGCAGGCCAAGGGCGCGCCGGTCGACCAGACGTCGGACCTCTATTCGGTCGGCGTCGTGCTCTACGAGCTCCTCACCGGCGTCGTGCCCTTCAGCGGCGACACGCCGGTCGAGATCGCGATGAAGCACCTCTCGACCGTCCCTGAGCCGCCGTCTGCCAAGCGTGCGGATGTTCCGCGCGATCTCGACCTGGTCGTGATGCGGGCGCTCGCGAAGGATCCATCGGAGCGTTACCAGAGCGCGGAGGAGATGGACGCCGACCTTCGGCGCGTCAATCGCGGAGTGGCGATCTCGCCTGTGACTGAGGAAGCCGCCACCGCGATCATCGCGCGGCCACCACCCAGCGCCGTCACCGAGATCAAGCCGCGCGCTCCCGATGCGGTTCCGTACGCCCCGCCGGCCGCCTACTACGACTACGACGAGCCGCCGAGGCGAGCGATCTGGCCGTGGCTCGTCGCGCTCTTGTTCGTCATCGCCGCCGTCGTCGGAGGCTACTTCCTCTACTCGCAGATCCAGGATCAGCTCAGCGGCTCGAAGACGATTGCCGTCGGCAACTACGTGGGTATCCGCGAGGCCGACGCCGTCGCCAAGATCAACGCTGCCGGCCTGCGGCCGAACCCGGTCCGTCAGCCGAACGCCGATTCCCGATTTCCGGAGACATACGTTTTCCAGCAGTCTCCGAAACCGGGAGACCGGACGCAGAAGCACAACTTCGTCACCATCTACGTCTCGCTCGGGCCGCCGAAGACCGACGTGCCGAGTGTCGTCGGCGAGCCGCTCGACCAGGCGTTGTCCGACCTGCAGAACGCGAAGCTGCAGGGCAAGTCCGTCCGGGTGGAGTCCGACAAGCCTGCGGGTCAGGTGGTCTCCCAATCGCCGACGGCGGGCGCTTCGGTGGAGCAGGGCTCGAAGGTGACGGTGAGAGTCTCGAAGGGCCCACAGCCGATCGGCGTTCCGAACGTGATCGGGTCGACGTTCGAGAGCGCGCAGTCGACACTGCTCGGTATGGGTTTCGCCGTCTCGCGGCTCGACGTCAAGTCGGATCAGCCGAAGGACACCGTGATCGGGATGAGCCCAGGACCGGGGACGCTGCAGCCGCCGAACACGAACATCAGGCTCACCGTGTCGAAGGGCCCGACCACCTCGATGGTCCCCGACGTGACCAGCCTGTCCCAGAGCGACGCACAGGCGCAACTGGACGCCTCGGGCTTCAAGGTCAAGATCGTCTCGCAGCCGGTGACCGACCCGAGCCAAGACGGAATCGTCCAGACCCAGAACCCAACCGGCGGAACGCAGGCGCCTCCGGGCAGCGTCGTGACGATCGCGGTCGGCAAGTTCAGCGGAACGACGACGCCCGGACCCCCGTAGCGGTGCCTCCCCGTCTTCGCGTCGCCATTCTGGCGGGCGGGCGCTCGTCCGAGCACGATATCTCCCTCGCATCCGCGAGGTCCGTGCTGGAGGCGCTCGACCCGGAGAGCTACGAGGTCGTCACCGTTGCGATCGGTCGCGACGGCCGCTGGGAGCTCGGCTCGGGAGACGGGTCGGTTGCCGAGACGCTGCCGGTGCCGGCTGCGAACGCGCCCGCGACGCTCGGCTCGGTCGATGTGGTGCTTCCGATCCTGCACGGCCCGTTCGGCGAGGACGGCACCGTGCAGGGCCTGCTCGAGCTCGCCGGTGTCCCCTACGTCGGGTCCGGCGTCGCGGCGTCGGCGCTCTGCATGGACAAGGACCTCTTCAAGAAGGTGCTGCGCGACAGCGGCATTCCGGTCGCCCGACACGTTGCGCTTCGCGACGGCGAGCGAATCGAGAATCCATTCGGCTTCCCCTGTTTCGTGAAGCCGGCTCGTCTCGGCTCCTCCGTCGGAATCACGAAGGCGCACGACGGGTCAGAGCTCGAGGAGGCGGTGGCGCTTGCCTTCCGGCACGACGACAAGATCCTGATCGAAGAGTTCATGGACGGGATCGAGGTGGAGGTCGGCGTTCTCGGCAACCGAGATCCGATCGCTTCCATTCCCGGCCAGATCGTGCCTCTGGGGCACGAGTGGTACGACTATGCCTCGAAGTACGACGACGGCGGGATGGACCTCGTGATTCCGCCGGAGCTGCCGGACAGGGTGATCGAGCAGGTTCAGCGCACGGCGGTCGAGTCGTTCCGCGTCACCGAGTGTGAAGGGATGGCCCGCGTCGACTGCTTCGTCGTCGACGGCGACCGGGTGGTCGTGAACGAGCTCAACACGATCCCCGGATTCACGTCGACGAGTGTCTACGCGAAGCTCTTCGAGGCGTCGGGTGTTCCCTACGAGGAGCTGCTCCAGCGCCTGATCGCGCTCGCCGTCGACCGCCGCGAACGGCGCGCGAAGCTCGTGTACTAGCCCGTTCCGAACGCGCGCACGTCGTTGACGTGCGCAAAGCTCGAGTCGGACGGCAACCTCGTGATCCAGACGATGTAATAGCGCTTCGGGCCGCCGGTCGTGCGAACGTCGAAGACGGTCCTCGCGGAGACGACCTTGCTGTCGGAGACCCGCTGGGAGGCGCCGCCGAGGATGTTCGTCGCGCGGATCTCCGCGGTGAAGCCGGCCGTGTCGGTCCGGACGATGATGCGGGAGACCTGCGTCGGCGTATGCGCGTCGAGCACGAGCCCGACGCCTTTCTTGCCGAGCGACGGGGCGTCGTTGTACGTCTCGGTGTACCAGTAGGTCGAAGGGCTGGTGTCTGTCGCCCTGGGTGCCTCGGAGTCGTGCTCGCTGCCGTCGCCGTACGGGTCGTACGCGCCGACCCCGGTGAGCGAAACCGGAGCGCCGACCGTGGTCTTGGGTGTCCCGTTGTTTCCTCCGAGCGTCAGCAGGCCGACGACGATGCCGGCGATCGCGAGCAGTGCGACGAGCCCGATGCCGAGCGGCAGATAGGGAACCGAGCGCCGCGGCGTTTGCGGAGCCAGGCGTCGTCGGGCAGGGACGACCATCGTCACTTCCCCGTCCGAGCCGCGATCGAGCTCCGCCAGGCACGCTTCGAGCTCCGCGGCGAAGGCCTCCATCGTCGGAAAGCGACTTTCCGGATCCTTCTCGAGCGCCCGTTCGACCGCCTCGGCGACTCGGGGCGGAATGCCACGCCGTGCGTCGAGGACACTCGGCGGGGGCTCGTTGACGTGCTTGAGTGCGACGGCAACGAAGCTCTCACCGGGGAAAGGCACCTCGCCGGTGAGCATCTCGTAGAGGACGACACCCAGTGAGTACACGTCGCTGTGGCGGTCGACGTGCTTCCCGCTTGCCTGCTCGGGCGCAATGTAGTTCGACGTGCCGAGGACCGTGCCGGTCTGCGTCACTCCTTGCTCGACGTCGAGCGATCGCGCGATCCCGAAGTCGGTGACCTTGGCGCGGCCGTCGCCGTTCAGCAGGACGTTCTGGGGCTTGACGTCGCGATGCACGAGGCCGTGCTCGTGGGCGAACCCGAGCGCGCGGGCGATCTCGATCGCGATCTCGAGCGCCTCACGGACCTCGAGCCGGCCCTTCCGCACGACGAGCTCTTTGAGGTTCTCGCCCTCGACGTACTCGAACACGATGTACTGGCGGCCGCCCTGCTCCCCGCGGTCGATGACCGTGACGATGTTGGGATGCTGAAGCTGCGCCACCGAGCGCGCCTCGCGCTTGAACCGCTCCACGAAATCCTGGTCCTCGCTGTACTGGTCGTGCAGGACCTTGAGCGCCACGTAGCGCTCGAGCAGCGAGTCGTGCGCCCTGTAGACACTCGACATCCCGCCGTGACCGACCAGTTCCTCCAGCTCGTAGCGCTCTGCGACGGTCTCACCGACCACGCTGGAAAGCTACCCGCCGTCGTCGTGGCGCATGCCTACGAACGTGCGCGGCGGAACCGGACGCCGAGCCACAGACCGCCGCACCAGATCACGTACAGGAGCACGACGAGACCCGCCAGGAACCAGGCGGGCACGAGCTCGTGCCCGCGGCCGTCCTGGGCGCGGCCGGCAACGAGCGCGACGATCCAGCCGACCGAGAGGACTGCGCCCACGGTGAGCACCACGCGCGGTCGTCCGAGCCCGGTCGCGCCGAACGCGAGCGGCACCAGGAAGGCGATCACGGCGATCAGGTAGCCGGCCACGCCACCTCTATCGGCCCGCCGCCGTCGGAGCCTGAGTCAGCCGCCGAGCGTCGCGGCCAGGGCGTCCTCCCAGACCGTCAGCGCCTCGTCGAGCTCGCCGTCCGAGATGACGAGGGGCACGAGGACGCGGATGCAGTTCGAATAGATGCCCGACTTGAGCAGCAGCAGCCCGCGTGCCGAGGCGGCCTCGACGACGGCCGACGCCAGCTCGGGCGCCGGGTTCTTCGTCTCACGGTCGTGGACGAGCTCGATCGCGAGCATGGAGCCGAGACCTCTGACGTCCCCGACCGCATCCCACCGCTGCTGCCAGGCCAGCATGCGGTCCCGGATGGTCTCCCCGATCTGATTCGCGGCGCCGAGGAGGTCCTCGTCCTCGAAGACGTCGAGGACGGCCAGGGCGGCGGCCTGGGCGACGGGATTGCCGACGTACGTGCCCCCGATCGCCGAGTCGCCCGGCGCATCCATGATCTCGGCACGGCCGATCACCCCGGAGAGCGGCAGGCCGGCGGCGATCGACTTCGCCACGCACATCAGGTCCGGTTCCACGTCGTAGTGCTCGATTCCCCACATCTTTCCGGTGCGGCCGAACCCGGTCTGTACCTCATCGACGACGAGAACGATGCCGTTGTCGTCGCAGATTCGCCGTACGCCCTCGAGGAACTCCGGCGGCGCGACCACGAATCCGCCCTCCCCCTGAACCGGCTCGACGACGATCGCGGCGACGTTCTCGGCCGCGACGTAGGTGACCAGCGCGCGCTCGAGTGCGTCGAGTGCCTCGGCGGCGCTCGGTCCCCGGTAATCCTGTGCAAACGGGAGCCGGTACACCTCGGGTGCGAACGGCCCGAGCCCAGCCTTGTACGGGTGGGTCTTGGAGGTCAGAGTCAGCGACAGCAGCGTCCGCCCGTGGAAGCCGCCCTCGAAACCGATCACGGCAGGACGCTTGGTGTACGCGCGCGCGAACTTGACCGCGTTCTCGACGGCCTCGGTGCCGGCGTTGAAGAACGCGGCCTTTGCCTGGCCCGAGATTGGCGCCGTGGCCACCAGACGTTCGGCGAGCGTGACGTAGACCTCATACGGGACGATCGTGAAGTCGGTGTGGAGGAACTTCGCAGCCTGTTCGGAGATCGCCTCGACCACACGCGGATGCGCGTGACCCACGTTGAGACAGCCGACGCCGCCGGTGAAGTCGAGAAACGTGTTGCCGTCGACGTCGGTGAGCGTCGCTCCCGTACCGTGCTCGATCACCACCGGGAGGAAGATCGACAGTGGATCGGCGATCACCCGGTCCTTGCGCTCGAGGATCTCCTTCGACCGGGGCCCCGGAATCGAGGTCTTGAGCTCGATCGTCTTCGTGGTTGCCATGAGCTGACGATATCGCAGCCTGCGGCTGCGCTGTATAGGTGAATAGACGGGTTGCAGAGGGTCTAGCGGAAGACCGGCGTCGACAGCGCCTTGATCGTGTAAGTCCCCCGGGCGTTCCAGAGCATGAACCCCTTCGCGTGCTCCAGGCGCGCGGCCTGGATCTGATCCTGAACGTCCGCGAGGGTGTAGGCCCGGCCGAGCGAGAAGTCCTGGAGCCAGGGGATCAGCTTGGCCTTGCTGCCCTGAATCGCCGTGCGGAAGTCGCGGAGCGAGTAGGCGACAGTCGTGCCGGGCCGGGAGTCCGGATCGATGATGTTGTACTCGCCCGGCACGTAGTGCGAGGGGTAGACCATCGGGTAGATCGCGTCGACGAAGCGGGAAATCCGGCGCGGGAACTGCCCGATCCCGAGGTTCCGAGTTGCGGAGAGGCCGAAGACGTCGGTCGAGATCCGGACGCCGAGCGGCTTGAGTCGGGTGCGGGCGTACTTGAGGAACATCGGGATCGTCCAGCCCATCGGCTGGGCGTGCTTCCCCGGGTAGCGGATCTGCGAAAGGTCGCCGTCGCTCGGGAAGCGCACGTAGTCGAACTGAATCTCGTCGAAACCGAGCTTCGCGGCCTGCTGGGCGATGTCGACGTTGTACTTCCAGACCCGCTGGTCGTAGGGGTTCGTCCAGCCGAGTCCGCCGTTGTTCAGCCAGCGCGAGCCGTCGGCTCGGCGGATTGCCAGCTGGGGCGCGCCCGCCGAGAGCAGGGGATCTTCGAAGGCGACGATGCGGGCGATCAGGTAAAGACCTGCCGCGTGGATCTTCGCGACCGCGCGCTCCGCGTCGTAGTAGTCCTTCGCCGCGCCGACCCGGCGGGCGAGCGGGACGTTCACGAGGAAGCCGATCTCGCCGTTCTCGTCCTTGACGTCGAGCTCGATCGCGTTCAGTCCCGCACGTTTCATCGCGATGTACTGCTCGAGCTTGCCCGGAATGCCGGCGAGCGCCATGGTGACGTGGATGCCGCGGACCTCGTCGGGCAGAGGCCGCGGTTGCAGGATCTGCGGCGTTGGCACACCCTGTTCGCGTGCGGCGGCTCGGACTGTCTTGTGTCCGCGTATGTGCGTGGCGATCACCCCGCCGACGACTCCGGCTGCGATCAGTGCGAGCAGTGCGCCTGCCGCGATGAGCCGTTGCTTGTGCCGTCGTTTGCGTGCCTCCGCCCGGCGCAGCTTGGAGCGGGCATTGGGATCGACAGGCTGAAGGACATACCGCGTCGGCAAGGTGTGGAAAACTAACAGAGCCCATGCGACCGTAGAATCGCGCCGTGGTCCTGTCAGATCGCACGATCGCGCGGCTTCTGGACGAAGGCCGGATCCAGATCGATCCGTACGACGATTCTCTGTTGCAACCGTCAAGCGTCGATGTGCGCGTGGACCGGTTCTTTCGGGTCTTCCACAACAACCGCTATCCCTACATCGACGTCCGCAAGCCTCAGGAAGACCTGACGGAGCTGGTCGAGGTCGAGGGGGACACGCCGTTCGTGCTTCACCCGGGTGAGTTCGTCCTGGGGTCGACGTTGGAACGGATCCGACTGCCCGACGACCTCGTGGCTCGCCTCGAGGGAAAGTCGAGTCTCGGCCGGCTCGGCCTGCTGATCCACTCGACCGCGGGCTTCATCGATCCCGGCTGGGACGGACACGTGACGCTCGAGCTCTCGAATGTCGCGAACCTCCCGGTGACCATCTATCCGGAGATGAAGATCGGACAGATCTCCTTCGTCCAGCTGACCGAGCCTGCGCAGACGCCGTACGGGTCCGGCGAGATCGGCTCCAAGTACCAGGGCCAGCGGGGGCCTACTCCGTCCCGCTACTGGCAGAACTTTCAGAAAGAGACGGCAGGATGATCCTCGTGACGGGCGGCACCGGCTTCGTCGGAGGCCACGTCGTCCACGAGTTGCGCGGTCGCAACCTGCCGGTGCGTTGTCTCGTTCGTGATGCTGCCAAGGCAACCAAGCTCAGCGGGTGGGGTTGCGAGCTCGCCGAGGGCGACGTCACGGACTCCGACAGCGTCGCGCGTGCCGTGGCCGGGGCCGAGACCGTCGTCCATCTCGTGGCTATCCGTCAAGGCAAGCCGGAGCGATTTCAGCGGATCATGGTCGAGGGTACGCGGCACCTACTCGCGGCCGCTCACGACGCAGGCGTGCGGCGCTTCGTCCACATGAGCGCCCTCGGAACCACCGAGCAAACGAAGGACCTCGTCCCCTACTACGGGGCGAAGTGGGAGACAGAGCAGCTCGTTCGCTCGGCCGGGATCCCCTATGTGATCTTCCGCCCGAGCTTCGTCTTCGGCGCCGACGGCGGCATTCTCCCCACGTTCGCGAGGCTGGCCAAGCTGACGCCGGTAACGCCGATCGTCGGCAGCGGTCGGCAGCGGATCCAGCCGATCTGGGCCGACGACGTCGCGGGCTACTTCGGTGAGGCGGTCGAGCGCGGGGACGTGACGGAGCGGACCTACGAGCTGGGCGGCCCCGAGGTCGTGACGTGGAACGAGTTCTGGGAGCGGCTCAAGCGCGCGCTGGGCGTGCGGCGCCGGAGCATCCACGTTCCCGTCGGTCTGATGAAGATCAATGCCCTCGTCACCGAGCGTCTTCCCGGGAACATTCCGCTGACCCGAGACCTGCTGAAGATGCTGGAGCACGGGGACAACGTCATCTCAGACGACGAGGCCGTGCGGACGTTCGAGCTGTCCCTCGTGCCGCTCGACGAGCAGTTGCGCCGAGTGGGCTGATCGGCGGCCGCGGGCAGGGGTCGCGCGTCCGAACGCGAACCTGACCTAGTCCCAGGAAAGGAGAACCGTGGTCAACTTCGGAGTCAGGACGTTGCTGCTGATGCTGGCGACGCTCGTCTTCGTGCTTGCCGTCTTCGTGGACGACAACTACGCCGATCTCATCGCTTGGGGGCTGGCCGCTATCGCATTCTCGTTCTTGCTGGCGGACATCGGCTGGGATCGCAAGTACGGCAGCCGGAGGTAGAACCGGGAAAGACAGGGGCCGCCTTACGGCGGCCCCGATCCGGTGACCAGCGATGGATTAGTAGAGGCGCTTTCCTGCACCGACCCGAGAGTAAGTGGGCCGGGCGGCGCGTAACGCGTCGTCCCCCACGCTGGCTAGGCGGTTCCCCGTAGGTCCCGGGGACGCACCTCTACCCGCTGGTACCTCCACTGCCCGAACTAGAAATCTCCACTCTCGGACCACCTCCTTTCCGCGG
>JBKPTB010000101.1:0-25000 GCA_046735315.1 Actinomycetota bacterium | reverse complement strand
GTTCGTGCCGGCGGGGCAGTGCACGAAGTCCCACTGACGGAGTGTGCGCTCTTCGCCCTCGACGATCAGCAGAGCCTCGCCCGAGAGTACGAGGAAATTCTCCTGGTCGGCCTCCCAGTGGTACATCGCCATCGGCTCGCCAGGCCCGAGGGCAACGAGGTGGATCCCGAGCTGCGGAAATTCTTGCTCGCCCTCGAGGACGCTGTACGCGCCCCTGCCGTCTGCGTATCGCCAGCGTGCGTCACGCGCATTGAGGATGAACCAGCCGTCGCTCTCGGGAACCACCCCGTGTTCGGTCGCATTCAGCTGCGCCTCCGGAACCATCGGCGGAGCCTACTTGACGGCCGAGTGGCTGAAGACGTGAATGGAGACCATCGTCAACACGGCCGCAAAGACAGCCACCACGAGCAGGCTGAGCGAGGCCATCGCGGTAGCGTCGTGCAACTTCCAGATGTTGTGCAGCCCGGTGCTGTCGCCGAGCAAGCCGTAACGGACGAGCGCGAGCCCGTGCGTGAGCGGCAGGAACTTCGCGATCCAGGACAGGAAGCCGGGGAGCGCGCTGATCGGAAACAGCGAGCCTGCGAGGAACCAGGGGACGATTGCGATCGCGGGGACCCGGGCGATGTACTCCTCTGCCTTCGGAACTCGACTGGCGAGGGTTTCGGCTGCTCCGTACATGCCGATCGTGAACAAGCTCGCGGCCGCGAGGAACCAGAGGATCCCCGTGCCGGTTGCGTCGAAGTGAATTCCTCGCGCGAGCGCAACCCCGATCAGCACCGCGACCTGTAGGGCCGTGATCGCGAACGCGACAGCGAGGTTGCCGAGCACGAGCAAAGCACGCGGAATCGGTGCAGCGAGGAGCTCGCGCTGGGCCCCGCTCTCGCGGTCGACGATCACGCCGAGGCCTGCAAACATCGTGTTCAGTGGAATCAGCAGGCCGATGGTTCCGGTGGCCACGAACGCCTCATAGGTTGCGCTGGTGTGAAGAGCCTGTTTGAGCGCGGGCGCGATCACAAGGGCGAACATGATCGGCGTGAGCAGCGGCACGACCAACTCGCGGGGCGTGCGCGTGCTCAGCTGGAACCGTCGCGCCGCCAGCGTGGTGAGCGGCGCGAGTGGGTTCCGCATCGTTCTCGGTCGTGGGAGGACGGCTTGGGGACTGATGGCAGTCATGTCAGGTACTCCTTTCGGATTTCAGTTCACGCAGCCTCGGCCAGGCGTGTGCCGGTGAGCTGCAGGTAGACGTCGTCGAGCGTCGGTTGTCGGGTGCTGATGGAGCTGGGGGCAAGGTCGGTCTCGTGAATGTCGGCCACCGCGTGCGCGCCGGCGCGATCGTGAAGCGGAACGGTGAGCGTCGAGCCGACCGTGAACGCGTCGTCGCCGGCGATACCTTGGGCACGTAGCGAATCGAGCGCGACCACGGCGTCGCCGTCGACGCGCAGCTCGACGATCTCGCGTCCCAGACCCGCCAGAAGAGCGCCGGGCGTGTCGAGCGCGACGATGCGTCCGGAGTGGATGATCGCGATCCGGTCGCAAAGCCGCTCGGCCTCGTCGAGGTAGTGGGTCGTGAGCAGGATCGTGATCTCGTTGCGGTCTCGGAGGCGCCCGATCACGTCGAGCAGCTCGTGCCTGATGCGCGGGTCGAGTCCGACGGTGGGCTCGTCCAGGAAGAGCACCTGAGGTCCCGAGACCAGCGCACGCGCGATCTCGAGCCGGCGGCGCTCGCCGCCGCTGTAGCTGGAGACCGCCCGGTCGAGGAGGTCCGCGAGGCCGAGTGTGTTCTCGAGCTCGTCGATCCGCCGTCGGGCCGTCTCCTGCTCGACCGCCCAGAGCCGCGCGTGGATGTCGAGATTCCGTCGGCCGGTGAGCCCGCGGTCGACAACCGCATCCTGGAAGACGACGCTGCTCAGGCTGCGTGCGCCGAGCGACTCGGTCGCCACGTCGTAGCCCGCCACGACTGCCCGGCCGCCCGACGGAACGATCGTCGTGGTCAGCATCCCGACCGTGGTGGACTTGCCGGCACCGTTCGGGCCGAGCAGTCCGAACACTTCTCCTGTGGTGACCTCCAGGTCGATCCCTCCGACCGCTTCGATTCCACCGGGATACGTCTTGCGCAGCTGCTCTGCCACGATGGGCGAACGGTTGCTTCTCATGAGCTTCTCCTTGTCACATCGGTCGAAGTTGGTTCGTCACTGCTATGACGGAACTCGACGGAAGGATGTGACCGTGAACGCGCAGGAGTGGCAGCTGGAGCAATTCGAGCAGTACCGACCGCACCTGCAAGTGGTCGCCTACCGGATGCTCGGTTCGATCGGCGAAGCCGAGGATGCGTTGCAGGAGGCATGGCTGCGCCTCAGCCGTAGCGACACCGGCGACGTCGCGAACCTCGCCGGGTGGCTCACTACGGTCGTGGGGCGCGTGTGCCTCGACATGCTGCGCGCACGTCGCTCGCGTCAGGAGGAATACGTCGGCAGCTGGTTGCCGGAGCCCATCGTCAGCGCCGACGATGAAACGAATCCCGAGCAAGAGGCGTTGCTTGCCGACTCGGTCGGCCTCGCCCTCCTCGTCGTCCTGGAGACGCTGACGCCTGCGGAGCGTCTCGCCTTCGTCCTGCACGACATGTTCGGCGTGCCTTTCGAAGAGATCGGCCCGATCGTCGACCGCACTCCGGCTGCAGCGCGTCAACTCGCGAGTCGGGGACGCCGTCGGGTCCGTGGGGCGGCGCCGCAGCCCGACGCGGATCTCGGTCGGCAACGTGAGATCGTCGACGCCTTCCTTGCCGCTTCGCGTGCCGGGGACTTCGAGGGGCTTCTCGCCGTCCTCGACCCCGGCGTCGTCTTCCGCGTCGACGCCGGCAAGATCAGCGCCATCGCTCGACCGCCCGTGGTCGGTGCGCCCGCGGTCGCCCGGCAGATCCTCGCTCGAGGAACTCGCTTTGCCCCGCACGCGCGACCTGCGATCGTCAACGGTATGGCCGGGGTCCTCGTGGGTCGCGAGGAGACACCGTTCGCGGTCGTCGGGTTCACCGTCGCGGCCGATCGCATCACCGAGATCGACCTGATCATCGATCCCGAGAAGCTGAAGAGGGTCGCGGCGGGCAAGTCCTAAAGTTCCTCAAGCTCGCCGACGCAGGCGGCGGCGTCCCTGCTGTTAGATGGCCCGTGCAGATGCCGCCTGAGGTGAAGGAGCTGTTCGGAGTCGACAAACCGGTCGTGGCGATGGCCCACCTGCCACCGCTGCCGGGCACGCCGCTGTACGACGAGGTGGGGGGACCGGCGGCAATCGTCCAGTCGGTTCGTCGAGACGTCGAGCTCCTCACCGCGGCCGGCTTCGACGCGATCCTGTTCTGCAACGAGGGCGACCGGCCCTACCAGCTGAAGGCGACCCTCGAGGGCGTGGCGATGATGGCCCGCGTGGTCTCGGAGGTCGCTCCGCGAGACCGGCCTTTCGGCGTCGACTACCTCTGGGATCCGCGGGCAGCGCTGGCCGTCGCCGCCGTGACGGGGGCGTCCTTCATTCGTGAGGTCGCGACCGGCGTCTACGAATCCGACATGGGGTTCTGGGCACCAGACGCCGCTGGACTCCTGCGCTACCGCCGGCAGCTCGATGCGGGTGCGGTGAAGGTCTTCATGAACATCACCCCCGAGTTCGGCTCGAGCCTCGGCAAGCGGGACATCGCAACCACGGCGCGGTCGGTGCGAGTCTCGAGCCTGGCCGACGCGATTCTCGTCTCAGGGCCGATGGCGGGGGCCGAGCCATCCGTCGACGCGGTCCGCGAGGCAAAGGAAGGGTGTGGTGACGAGACACCCGTCTTCGCGAACACCGGCGTGAAATCCACGAACGTCAAGCAGTTTCTCGAAGTTGCCGACGGCGCTATCGTCGGGTCGGATCTCAAGGCCGGCGGCGGCACCTGGAATCCAGTCGATCGGGACCGGGCGGCACGCTTCATGGCCGAGGTTAGAGCCGTGAGGGAGGCTCTACAGAGCTAGCCGGCGGCCGAGACCTCGCATCGGCGATCATGGTCGCAGTGGATACAGCCGCCGCGATCCTGGTTGCGATCTTCGTCCTGCTCACGCTCCTCTTTGTCCTGGGGCTCTTCGTCTGGGCGGCGAAGAAGGACGGCGAGAAGGACAAGGCCGTGCAGAGACGTCTCGGCATTCGTCGCAAGACCCGACTCGGCCGCTAGCTCACCGGGCATGGGCAGGATCCCGCTTCGGCGCAATCGTGACTTCGTGCTGCTGCAGGCCGGGCAGCTGCTCTCGAGTCTCGGAGCTGGACGAGCTTCCGGTGCGCGATGCGGCCGCAGCACCGATCTCGCCCGGCTAGGTTCGCGAACGTGGACCTCGTGACGTACGAGGACGTGCCGTCGTTCCTCGAAGCTGCTCGGCCGATTCTCCTGCCCGAAGAAGCGAGGCACAATCTGATGTACGGGATCTGCTCGATGCTGGTCGAGACGCCAGATGCCCATCCGACTTTCCATCTTTGGACGGTCGTCTCCCAGGGCGAGCCCCTGCTGGCGATGCTGATGACCCCGCCGTACAACCTCGTCCTCGGGCAGCCTGCCGACCCTCGAGCATTGCCGTACGCAGCGAGGGCGTTGAGGGAACAGGACGTCGACCTTCCGGGGGTAACCGGCGCCTTGCCGGAGGTCGACGCGTTCGCGGAGGAGTGGAGGACCCTGTCGGGTGCTGCTCGGCGTCTCAGGATGGCGCAGGGCATCTACGCCGTTCGGTCTGTGCGAGCATCCCGCCCGGTGGAAGGCGAGATGCGGCTTGCGGGCGTCGACGATCGCGACGTGCTCGTCGAGTGGTTCGACGCATTCGTCGCCGAGTCGGTACCCGCAGACGCCCCGCACCAGAAAGCAGAAGAGGCCGTGGACCGCCGGCTCGCTTCCAAGGGCGGCTTCGCGGTCTGGGAAGACAGCGAGATCGTGTCGATGTCGGGCTTCGGGGGCGAAACGCCGCACGGGATTCGTATCGGCCCCGTGTATACGCCTCGGCGCCTCCGCCGCCGCGGGTACGCGAGTGCCCTGGTCGCGGAACTCAGCCGGCAACTGCTCGACGACGGCCGCGACTACTGCTTCCTGTACACCGATCTCGCGAATCCGACGTCCAACCGCATCTACGTGGACGTCGGGTACGAGCTCGTCTGCGAGTCGGCCGACTACGCCTTCGAGTAGCGCCGACACTCAGCACTCAGCTCCGAGGGACTGTCCCTGGGTCGTGGCTGCTGGGGGGAGGCCCCGAAATCGCCGCCTGGCGACTGTTCAGTGCGCGACGCGATATCTGAGACGGAGCACGTACGATGCATCGCGTGCCAGATTCGTCCCTCACGGCCCGTCCAGCTGCGGGCGAGCTCGTCGAGCAGCTCGAGCAGTACCGGTCCGAGCTGAAGGCGTATTGCTATCGAATGCTCGGCTCGCCGTTCGACGCCGAGGATGCGGTGCAGGAGACCTTCATTCGGGCCTGGCGCGGCTTCGAGCGCTTCGAGGGCCGAGCTGCCTTGCGATCGTGGCTCTACCGGATCGCGACGAACGTCTCACTCGACATGCTGAACGGCAAGGAGCGGCGCGCGCGCCCGATGGATCTGGGGCCCGCTTCCGAGCCCGTCGAGTCGAACCTCAACACCCTGCCGGAGGTCACGTGGATCGAGCCGGTGCCAGACAGCATCGTGGTCTCGGCCGAAGGAGACCCAGCCGAGGTAGCGATGTCGCGCGAGACCCTCCGGCTCGCCTTTGTCGCCGCTCTCCAGCATCTGCCGCCGCGACAACGGGCCGTGCTGATCCTGTGCGAGGTGCTGCGCTGGAAGGCAGCGGAGGTCGCTGAGCTCCTTGACACGAGTGTCGCCTCCGTCAACAGCGCGCTTCAGCGCGCCCGCGCGACTCTCGAGTCCACCAACGTCAACCTCACGGATACCTCCGCCTCGGTCGACCCGGCCGATGCCGAGCTGCTCGCTCGCTACGTCAAGGCGTTCGAGCAGTACGACATGGAAGCGCTCACCTCGTTGATCCAGGAGGACGCGACGCAGTCCATGCCTCCGTTCGACCTGTGGCTGAGCGGCCGCGAGGACATTTTCGCCTGGTGGTTCGGCCCCGGGATCGGCTGTCGCGGTTCGCGGGTGATCCCGACCGTGGCGGCGAATGGATCACCGGCTTTCGGTCAGTACAAGCCGAGTGAGTCGGGAACCGGCTTCGACCCGTGGGCCCTACAGGTTCTCGAGATCGCCGACGGTCGGATCGTCGAGTTCACGTTCTTCCTCGACACCGACCGGCTTTTCCCGCTCTTCGGGCTCCCTCCGCATCTCGATTCGTAGTCGGACCGGCAGGACGCTCCCGAGACCGGCGAGGTCCAGTAGCTCGATCAACTCGTGGGAGGCACCGCAAAGCTGTGTGCTGCAACCGTGCCGGCGCGCAGCGAGGTGGACCCGTGCAAGCGCGTCCAGGGTCACCGCGTCCGGGTCCGCCTTCGTGACGTCGCAGACGATGACCTCGGCGCCGCTACGCTCGAGCAATGCCCAGACACGCTCGCAGAGCGCGGGAAGATCGGCACGGTCGATCGCGCCGCCGAGTGCGAACGCAACGGACTGCGGCGCTGAGGCTGCCATCGCGAGATAGACCGGCTTTGCGGGCCTAATTCATCGGTGGGCCACCGATGAGTTCCAGCTGCTACGGCCGTCATAACGCTTCGAGAGACCGAATCCACCGAAAGGAACCGCCGACATGACCATGAACAGCCGCACTCGCTGGTACGCGCTGATCGTCCTCTGCCTCGGCAGCCTGATGATCGTCCTCGACACCACAATCGTGAACGTGGCGCTGCCCTCGATCAGGGCTGATCTAGGGTTCTCCGAGACCTCGCTCGCGTGGGTCGTGAACGCCTACCTGCTCACCTTCGGCGGCTTCCTGCTCCTCGGCGGGCGCCTGGGCGACCTGTTCGGCCACCGGCGGCTGTTCCTGTTCGGGATCTCCCTGTTCACCGTTGCCTCCCTGGTGTGCGGCGTGTCCACCACCCAGGGCATGCTCGTCGCCGCACGCGCGGTGCAGGGCCTCGGCGGTGCGGTCGCATCGGCCGTCTCGCTGTCGCTCATGATGACGCTGTTCACCGAGCCGGCCGACCGAGCGAAGGCGATGGGTGTCTTCGGCTTCGTGGCTGCGGGAGGCGGCAGCATCGGCGTGCTGCTCGGCGGCATCCTCACCGACACGATCAACTGGCACTGGATCTTCCTGGTCAACCTGCCGATCGGCGTTGCAGTCGTCCTGCTCTCACTAAGGCTTCTTCCACCTGCGGCCGTCTCCGCCGGGCCCCGTCGCCTCGACGTGGCCGGCGCCGTCACAGTCACGGCGTCGCTCATCCTTGCCGTCTACGCGATCGTGAACGGCAACCAGTCCGGCTGGACTTCCGGACAGACGCTCGGCTTGCTCGGGGGCTCGATCGTGCTGCTTGCGACCTTCCTTGCGATCGAATCACGTGTCGACTCGCCGCTGGTGCCCCTCGGGCTGTTCCGCCTGCGAAACGTCGCGACCGCGAACGTGGTCGGGATCCTCTGGGCTGCGGCGATGTTCGCGTGGTTCTTCCTGTCGGCGCTCTACCTGCAGCTGGTCCTCGGCTACAGCCCGCTCAAGGTCGGGCTCTCTTTCCTGCCCGCCAACCTGATCATGGGCGCGTTCTCGCTCGGGTTGTCGGCGAAGCTCGTGATGCGCTTCGGTCTTCGCAAGCCGCTGGGTACCGGCCTGCTCCTCGCTGCCGCAGGCCTCTTGTTGTTCGCCCGAGCGCCGGTTGACGGAAGCTTCGTCGTCGACGTGCTTCCGAGCATGATCCTGCTCGGCTTCGGAGCCGGGATGGCGTTCAACCCCGTGCTGCTTGCCGCGATGAGCGACGTCGCGCCGGAAGAGTCCGGTCTCGCCTCGGGCGTGGTCAATACCGCATTCATGATGGGCGGCGCCCTCGGGCTGGCCGTCCTCGCGAGTCTCGCGGCATCACGAAGCGACAGCCTGCGCTCGTCGGGTCATGGTCCGCTGGCCGCGCTCACGGGTGGGTATCACCTCGCATTCGTCGTCGGAGCTCTCTTCGCCGCCGCAGCTGCCACCATCGGCGCGACCTTGCTGCGTGAAGGCCAGCACGCGCCTGGGCATGCAGGACACGAGCAGACCGGCGTCTTGGCGAACGCAGAGTAGGGCTACTGCGCCGCGGGCACCGCGAGCCGTGACCAGACCGTCCCGCCCTCGACGGGGGCGGGACACGGTGGCTCGCGGCTCGAGATGCTGGCGACCACGCAGACGTCTGTGAACGCGCGGCCCACGACGACGGCAAGGCGACGATCGAACACGCCGTCGGCGTCGGGGGCGAGCGACCATTCTGCGAGGTGCCGCGGCGGTTGACCCGGCGTAAGCCCGTAGACGCGGAGCGTCATTGACCGCGCCGGCCGTTGCGGCAGGTTGCGGGCCTTGAGCCGAAGCAGCAGACGCGGCACCCTCACGAAGGTCTCCCACGTCACCGCGAGCTGTGGCCGCTCCGCGGGACGTTGGATGTGGACCCGCACGCAGCCGGTCGTATTCCCTCCTGCCTCACAGGACTTCGGCTTGTCGCCGACCCACGCCCGGGCTTCGAGGTCGTCGAAGTCGCCGGCCGGGAGCGGCACGTCCGCGGTGTGGTCGATCTCACCGGAGTCGTTCGGCCCCAGCGACGCACCATAGAGCGGCTGCCCGCGTTTCCAGGCAGGACCACCGTTCCGGTCGCGGACCCGTAGCAGTTGCTCGACCTCGACCACGATGTGATCGCTCGAACGAAGGCCGATGCCCTTGACCGACACCGCGACCCGCGATCCACTCTTGGGCGTCACGGTGATGCTCGGCTGCGGCCGGTCCCCCCAGGTCCTGACGCCCGCGTAGACCGTGAAGACGAGTCCCGCGCCGAGCACGCCGAGCCCGGCATAGAGGACTCGTCGTTCCTCGCTCGAGCCTTCGCGCAGGCCGAACGCGGCGATCGCTCCGAGAAAGACGGCCAGCGCCCCGCACCCGAACGCGCCGAAGCTGGCCCAGGGGTGGTTCCGCGCCATCCGGCCGACCAGGTCGCCCGTGACCGCGAGCGCGGTGAGGACGGCGCCGAGCGCCGGTAAGGCCGCGAGGAGGAAGCGAGCGGCGCCCTTGGCGTCCTTTCCGACGGGGAGGAACCGCTGCATCAGGGCGTCCTCACCGCCCCGAAGCTACTCCCGATTCGTTACGAAACGGTCAAGCAAACGCAAGCGCGCTGTTCAAACCGCCGCCCGGGCTAGCTCGTTCCGAGCCCCTTCTTGGCCGCAGCGCGCTTTTCCGTCCGCTTCTCCTTGAGCGTCTTCTGGGCTTGCTTCTTCTGCCCCTTCTTCGGCTTCGAGGCGCCTTTCATCTGACCTCCAGGGTCGAACCGAGGAGGATCTTAATCCCTCTAGCCGCTGTAGTTGGTGGAAGGCGGAGAGGGGATCGCACCGATCACGTCGTGCGCGAGTGCATCGAGTGCCTTCCGCAGTTCCGGATGCTCGTCCGGATCGAAGCCGGCGAGATGCCGACGGAGCCCTTCGCGTCGCGCCGACACGAGGAGCTCGTGCATGCTGACTCCGTCGCGTGTGAGCGTGACCGGCTCGCCGTCTCCGCCCTGAGCGAGACCACGCGCCTGCAAGTCCGCGAGTAGCGGCGGCATCCGTTCGTCGGCGATCCCGAGCTGGGCAAAGAGGTCGTCTGCAGAAACCGGTACGCGTTCGCCGAGTCTGGCGAAGAGCCAGAGTTGCGGCGGGGAGAGATCGATGCCCGCTCGCCTGGCAAAGTCTTCGTAGCGCTGCCAGCGGTTCTCGTGTGCGGCGAGTCGGCTCAGTGACGCTTCCACGCTCCGAAGCGCGTCGTCGTCGGTCGCACCCTCCAGCACGCGCCCCGGCTCGGGCGCCCGCGCCGTCGCACGAAGCGGGACTTCGCGCAACAGCCAGGTCAACGCGAACGCGAGCAGGGTGACCGCCGCTGCGCTGAGGAAGATCGGATGCAGCGAGAGCGTCACTGCCTCGATGTATCCCTGCCGGACCGCAGGCGGTAGATGCTTCACGAGCTCGGGACTCGCTGTCTTCGGCACCGGAACGCCCGCCGGAAGCTTGCCCGCGAGATGCGTCGCCAGCTGGTTGGCGAAGATGGCGCCGAACACCGAGACGCCGACCGAGCCGCCGATCTGACGGAACATCGTCGACGCCGACGTCGCCACGCCCAGGTACTCGTAGGGGACTGCGTTCTGTGCGGCGAGGACGAGTACCTGCATCACCATCCCGAGCCCCAGGCCGAGGACGAGCATGTAGAGGCCGACCGTAGTGATGGACGTACCGAGGTCGAGCCTCGACAGCAGTGCAAGTCCGCCGGCCGTGATGGCGGTGCCGACGATGGGAAACGGCCTGTAGCGGCCGAACCGGCTGATCAGCTGGCCGCTCAGGATCGACGTGACGAGCAGTCCCCCCATCATCGGGGTCAGGAGGAGGCCGGACTCCGTCGGGCTCTTCCCCTTGGCGAGCTGGAGGTAGACCGGCAGGTAGGTGACCGCCCCGAACAACGCGAGCCCGATGATGAACCCGACGGCGCTCGTCACCGTGAACACGCGATTCTTGAAGAGAACCAGCGGCAGGATCGGCTCCGGAACGCGTGACTCCACGAGCACGAACGCCCCGAGCGAGAGCACTCCGACCGTGAGAAGCGTGATCATCCAGGGAGATCCCCACGGGTAGGTCGTGCCGCCCAGACTCGTGTACAGGACGATTCCGGCGAGCCCCGCCGCCAGGAGTGCCGCGCCGAGATAGTCGACGACGTGCTCTCGGCGCTCCGTAGGGGCATGGAACACCGCGCCGATGACGGCGAACGCGAGGACGCCGATCGGAAGGTTGACGTAGAAGATCCAGCGCCAGCTGAGGTTGTCGACGAAGAAGCCGCCGAGCAATGGGCCGACGATCGTCGACACGCCGAACACGGCACCGAAGAAGCCCTGGTACTTGCCGCGTTCCCGCGGCGGCACGACGTCGCCCACGATTGCGAGCGTCGAGACGATGAGCCCGCCGCCGCCGAGGCCCTGCAGCGCGCGAAATGCGATCAGCTCGGTCATGTTCTGACTGAGCCCGCAGAGGGCGGAGCCGATCAGGAAGATCGCGATCGCGGTCTGGAGCACGACCTTCCGGCCGTAGAGATCGCCGAGCTTTCCGTACAACGGCCCGGAGATCGTCGCGGCCAAGAGATACGCGGTGACAACCCACGAGAGATGCTGGATGTCGCCGAGTTCGCCGACGATCGTCGGCAACGCGGTTGCGACGATCGTCTGGTCGAGGGAGGCGAGCAGGAGAACGAGCAGCAGCGCGGTGAAGATCACGCGCAGGCGCGGCTGGGCCTGTCCAGCTGGTGCTTCAGGCGTCACGACTTCATCTGCAGGGCGCCGAGCTCGATCAGCAGCTCGACGAGATCGACGACCTCGTCCTGCAGCTGCGCGAGCTCGTCGTCGGCGAGGCCGAGCCGGTCACCGGTCGCCTCGAGGACGCCGCGCAAGGTCAGCCCGCCGTCGAGCGAGGCGATCACCTCCTGCGCGTCGGCCGTCGCGTCGACCGCCTGCTTCATACCCTCGGCAAGCTCGATGCGGCCCTCGGCGTCGACCGCACGATTTGCCCGCGGCTCGAGCTGCCGTTCGAGGCGGAGAGGCATCGCGAGCGAGATACGCGAGTCGAGAAGCGCAGCCGGGCTCGAAAGCTCAGCCAGGGAAACCCAGCCGCCGAACGCGCGCTGGATCTGATCTCCCGCGTCGTCGAGGTCCTCCTCGTCGACCGGATCGAGGCGAACCGACTGACGGGTGTTGGCTTGTCGGTGCAGAAGAACCGCTCCCTCGCTGATCCAACGAACGCCGAGGCGCTCGAAGTAGCGCTCCCACTCCTCCACCGCCCCCGCCAGTGCCTCCGGGTCTCCCGCCAGGTGCGAATTCCATTCGGCGGCGTGATCGAGGGGGTCAGAGCCCTGCGTCGGCAGGATCCAACCGGAGCAGCCGGTGGCTTGGACCCAGGCGAGGACACGTTCGTCCGGCGCATCTTCGTCCTCGGCGAGCCAGCTGACGAGCAGCGACGCGAAGCCGCCCTCCGCCAGGTGCGAAGCGGCGGCCGCGACGACCCGCGCCGATACCTCGTCCTCCTGGAAACCGCTGTCGCGGTAGGCCCAACGTCGCTCCGGCGAGACGACGTACGGCGCATTGCAGGTGACGAGGTCGAACACTTCGCCCTCGACCGGGTCGAAGAGGCTGCCCTGGCGACATTCGACGTTCGTGAGGCCGTTCAGTGCAGCGTTCAGCTGCGTGTACGCCAGGGCGCGCGGATTGACGTCGGTGGCGATGACCTGACGAGCATGTTGTGCGGCGAGCAACGCATGGACACCGCTCCCCGTTCCGACGTCGAGCGCGCGTTCTACGCGCGGTCGTGGCGTCAGCGAATCGAGGACGCGCGCGGTGGGCGTGTACGTTGCCACGTAGTCGGGCGGATCGTCCCCGTCGCGCGAGTAGCCATCCGAGGCGAGCAGAATCGATCCCACCGGGAGGACGCGTGCACGGGGATCGACATCCCTACCCACCGTAGCCAGGCCGGTCGAGGCCAGAGCCTCGACGCCGCGCTCACCGAGAGCCCGGGCTGCGCTGCTTCTGGACACGGGCAGCTGCAGGAAGAGGGCTCGCACGGCCGTCCCGATCGGCGTGTCCGGCAGACGACGGGCATCGACCGGCGCGTCGGTTCGGTCCGCCGAGTAGGCGTCTTCACCCAGCAGTTCTTGCAGCGCATTCTCCGAGTAGCCAACGCGGCGGAGTGACGCGCCGAGCTCGGTTGCCGCAGTTTGGTCGGGAACGGGGAACTGACTCATAGAAGAAAAGATCATGCCCGTAACGTCAGGAGGCGAGCGCGGCGAGCGCCGCATCGAGTCCCGCGAGATCTGCGATCACCGCATCTGCGTGACCGAGGTCCGCCTCGTCGTGCGTTCCCGTCGCCACTGCGATGCAGAGGCAACCTGCGTCGTGCGCGGATGAAATGTCGAGCGGAGTGTCTCCTACCGCAACGGTTCTTCCGGCGGGCCACCGACCGGCTCGCTCGCGAGCGAGCTCGAAGAGCTCTGTGCGGCTCTCGCGCTCACACCCAAACGCACCCTGCCCGCGCGGAAAGAGCGCGCCGAGGCCGAGACGGTCCATCCGTGCGTACGCGACTGCCGGTGGGTTTCCGGTCAAGAGAGCGCGCCGCTCGACCGTTGCGATCACTTCCGCCGCGTGCGGTGCGAGCTGCCAGTGGCTGGTGTCGGAGTCGGCCAGGAGACGGACGTAGCGCTCGGAGAAGCTGCGACACCACTCGCCGAGGCCTGCAGCGATCTCTGTCTGGTCGAAGCCCGCCGCCCGGAGAGCTCGACGGACGTGCGCGGTCGCCGTGTCGCCCGGCACGTCCGGCCCTTCGGCGTCGGTGCCGTAGACCTCTTCCATTGCCGAACGGGAAGCCTCGACGTAAACCTCGTCGTGCGTGAGGAGCAAGGTCCCGTCGACGTCGAAGAGCACGAGAAAGGTCAGGACACCACCGCGTCGAGAGCCTCGCGCAACGAGCGGACGTACGCCCGGAGAGCGTCGGGACCTTCGGCCGCGACCTCGACGGCGCGCGACCCGACGACGATGCCGTCCGCCAGTTCGCCGGCTGCACGCGCCTGGTCGGGTGTCGAGATGCCGAAGCCTGCGAAGAGCGGCACGTCCGTAACCCGTCGCGCACGTTCGACCAGGCCGGCCAGCTCGGGAGAGAGGTCTGGGCGTGCACCTGTTGTCCCAGTGAGCGTGACGAGATAGAGCCAGCCGTCCGTGTTTGCGGCCGCAAGGCGGACGCGTTCGTCGGTCGACGTCGGCGCGACCAGCTGGATCCGGCTGAGCTCCGCCCGCTCGTCGACCGGCAGGTCGGCGACGATGAGCGAGGTCGCGCCTGCCGCTCGAGCGTCGGCCGCGAACCGCTCCCAGCCATAGGCCTCGAGCAGGGCGGAGTACGTCATCGGGACGAGCGGCGCGTCTCCGACAAGGCCGCGTGTCCGTGAGAGACACTCGAGGCAGGCGCGGGTGCGCATCCCCTCGGAGAGAGCACGCTCGGCTGCGTGGCGGATCACCGGACCGTCTGCGAGCGGGTCGGAGAAGGGGAAGCCGAGCTCGACGAGATCCGCGCCACCCTCGACCGCGGCCGCGGCGAGCTCCGGCGTGTCGCGACCCGACATCAGGTAGACGACGAGCTTCTTCACTCAGGCGTCGTTCGCGACGAGAGCCCAGAGCGTCGCATCGACGCGTGCGCCCTCGTGGTGCAGATACCGGCGCTTGATCCCTTCACGCTCGAAGCCGAGGCGCTCGAGCACCAGCTCCGAGGCGCGGTTCTCCGGTCGAACGTGGGCTTCGACCCGGCAGATTCCGTTTCCGAGCGCATATTCGACCATTGCAGTCACGCTGCGCGTCGCAACGCCGCGCCCGCGCGCCTCGACGAAAAGCCAGTAGCCGATCTCGACGACGTCACGCATGGGATCGAAGTGATGGAAGTTCGTCCCGCCGAGAATCGATCCGTCGCGCGTGTCCTCGATCACGTAAGCCGCCATCAACCCGCGCTCGCGCATCACCGGCAGCTGCTCTCGCAGCAACACCTTGAGCGTCTCAGCGTCGACCGGAGGCAGTCCGGCCTCACCGCCCACGGCCGGGTCGAGGAAGGCCGGCGCAACCGTGGCGATGTCGGCTTCCTGTGGACCTCGTAGCAGCAGCTCGTCGACACGAAGCTCGTCCGGAAACTTGAACGTCGAGAGCCCGGCCCGCGAGTGATCGGATCGGCTCACCGGGCGAGGACCTCGGCAAGGTCCTTGTCCCCGCGGCCGGACAGGCAGACGAGCACCAGTTCCTCGTCCAGCCGGCGTGCATGGGCGAGCGCATGCGCAGGCTCCAGGGCGGGGATGATTCCCTCGAGGCGCGTCAGATCGCGAAAGGCGGCAAGCGCCTCATCGTCGCTCGCGCGAACGTAGTCGGCTCGTCCCGAGTCGCGCAGCCAGGCGTGCTCGGGCCCGACGCCCGGGTAGTCGAGGCCGGCAGAGATGGAATGAGCGTCCGTGACCTGTCCATCTTCATCGGCGAGAACGGACGAGCGTGCCCCGTGCAGGATCGCCGCCCTGCCGGCACCGAGCGACGCAGCCTCGGCTGCCTCGACGCCGACGAGCCGCACGCCGTCGTCGTCCATGAACCCGGCGAAGATCCCGATCGCGTTCGAGCCGCCGCCGACACAGGCGAGGACGACCTCCGGAAGGCGGCCTTCGGCCGCGAGGAATTGCTCTCGCGACTCGCGCCCGATGACGGCCTGCAGCTCGCGCACGATCTCGGGATACGGCGCCGGTCCCACACATGATCCGATCAGGTAGTGCGTCGTCGACACGTTCGTGATCCAGTCCCGAATCGCTTCGCTCGTCGCCTCCTTGAGCGTCCGCGTGCCGAAGTCGACCGGTCGCACGTCTGCGCCGAGGAGATCCATTCGCTCGACGTTGGGTCGCTGTCGCCGCATGTCCTCCGCGCCCATGTAGACGACGCACTCGAGCCCGAATCGTGCGCAGACGGTCGCGGTCGCGACGCCGTGCTGGCCGGCCCCGGTCTCGGCCACGATTCGTCCCTTGCCCAGACGCTGGGCGAGCATGGCCTGGCCGAGCGCATTGTTCAACTTGTGCGCGCCGGTATGGAGGAGGTCCTCGCGCTTGAGGTAGAGGCGCTTGCCGGGAGCGAATCGCTCGGCGCGCGTGAGTGGAGTCGGTCGGCCGCCGAAGCTTCGCCCGAGCTCCTCCACCTCTGCCCGAAACGACCCGTCCGACCAGGCCTCGAGCCAGCCGGTCTCGAGCTCGTCGAGTGCCGGAACCAGCGTCTCGGGGACGTAGCGCCCGCCGTACGTTCCGTAGAGGCCGGTGGAGCTCATCTCGCCTCGGTGACGAATGCGCGCACCTTGTCGTGGTCCTTGATCCCCGGCTCGCGCTCGAGCTTCGATGCGGCGTCCACCGCCCAGGGCCGCACCGCCCTGACCGCTTCGCGCACGTTGTCGGGACCGAGGCGGCCGGCGAGCATGACTCGCCCTTCCGTAGCGGCAGCACGTTGGAGGTGGAACGGGTCGTCTGCCTCCCACGGGAGATCGACGACGTGCGCCACGACCTGGTCGCCTCGTTTCAGAACGGCGTCGCGTCCACGCACCCGCCCGTCCTCGCGGCTGTAGAGCTGGATCAGATCCGTGCCTGCCTCCTCCGCCTCGCCGACGAAGACGGCGACGCTGAGGCGATCGTCCGGAACGGCGAGGACCTCTGCAGCGCGGCGCGGACTGCCCTCCGCCAGGATGAAGCCCAGCAGGTCCGCTCCTGCTTCGACGGCAACCTCGACGTCCTCGGGCCTTGTGAGGCCGCAGACCTTCACGAGCGGGCGGGATATGAGCTCGCGCAGTCGCGAAGCCGGATCGTCGGCGCGCATCAGTGCCGAGCCGACGAGAATCGCGTCGGCGCCCGCGACCTCGGCCGCGGCGCCTTGCGCCCGCGAGTGAACGCCACTCTCGGCGACGATCACGACGTCATGCTCGTGCAATCGGGCGATCAGCTCGAGCTGGGTCGTGCGGTCGATTTCGAACGTCGTCAGGTCTCGCGCGTTGACGCCGATCACGTCTGACTCGAGGCCGACCGCTCGCTGCAACTCGTTCGCGTCGTGTGCCTCGACGAGCGTCTCGAGTCCGAGCTCACCGGCGTAGGAGATCAGCGCGGCGGCACGCGCGTCGTCGACGTCGCGCAGCAAGATGAGTGCCGCGTCCGCTCCGGCGAGCTTGACCTTCAGCAGGTCGAGCTCTTCCGCGAAGAAACCCTTCGCCAGCAAGGGCGCCGGTGTTGCCGCGCGCGCGGCCTTCAGGTCGTCGAGCGAGCCGCCGAAGCGCTCGTCGACGAGGATCGAGACGGCTGCCGCGCCCGCGCTCGCGAATTGCGCTGCCAGCCGCGCCGGATCCGCGTCCGGTCTGAGGTCGCCGGCAGAGGGTGAGCGGCGCTTGACCTCGGCGATCGCGGCCAGGCCGGGCGCACTGAGCGCATCTCGGAACCGGGTCACTGCGCGACCACCGTCTCACGGGAGAAGGCGGTCAACAGCTCGAGCCGCTCGGCAGCCGCGCCCGAGTCGATCGCGCCGCGAGCGAGCTCCAGACCCTCGCGCAGATCCGCGGCGTGGCCGCCCGCCGCAATTGCGCCCGCAGCATTCAGCAGGATCGCGTTGCGCCGCCCACCGTTCGCGCCGTTGAAGACGTCGCGAATCGCCCGTGCGTTCTCGGCCGGAGAACCGCCTTTGAGCTCCGCGATGCCGCAACGGGGCACGTTCAGCTCAGCCTCGGGGTCGAGCTCTCGCTCGTGAACGGCGCCTTCGGCGACCTCTGCGACGAGATTCGTCCCGGCCGGTGACAGCTCGTCGATCCCTCCTGCGCCGTGCACGACGAAGGCCCGCTTCGCACCGAGACGAGCGAGGACCTCGGCGATCGTCCGCACGAGCGGCGGGGAGTAGACGCCGACGACTTGTGCGCGCGCTCCGGCGGGATTCGTCAGCGGTCCGAGGATGTTGAAGACGGTTCGCGTCGCCAGCTCGACGCGGACGGGTGCGGCGTGCCGCATCGCGGGATGATGCTGAGGGGCGAAGAGAAAGCCGAAGCCGAGCTCGTCGATCGACCGCGAGATGCGCTCCGGATCCAGGTCGAGGCTGAACCCCAGTGCTTCGAGGACGTCGGCCGAACCGCAAGCAGAGGAGACGGCCCGGTTGCCGTGCTTCGCCACGGCTGCACCGGCGGCCGCTGCGACGAGTGCCGCCGCGGTCGAGATGTTGATCGTGTGGGCGCCGTCGCCGCCGGTGCCCGCTGTGTCGACCAGATCCTCGCGCTTCGGAGTCACGGCGAGGACGTGCGCTCGCATCGCCTCGGCGCACCCGGCGATCTCGTCCGGCGTCTCGCCTTTCGCACGCAGTGCGACCAGGAAGCCACCGATCTGGGCGGGCGTCGCCTCACCGAGCATGATCTCGTCCATCACTGCGCGCGCTTCCGCGCGCGCCAGCTGTTTACCGTCCAGCAATCTCGTGATCGCGGTCTGAATCACCGGCCCAGGAAGTTTCGCGCGATCTGCGGCCCTTGGGGAGTGAGGATGGATTCCGGGTGGAACTGCACGCCGTGGACGTCGAGCGTGCGGTGCCGCACCGCCATGATCTCGCCGTCGTCGGCGGTGGCACACACCTCGAGCTCGGGACCCACGGCGGTCGCCGCGAGTGAGTGGTACCGCCCGGCCTCGAGCTCGTCCGGGAGACTGGCGAAGAGGCCTCGACCGTCATGGTGAAGGGTGCACGACTTCCCGTGCACGAGCTGGCGGGCCGGGCCGACCTCGCCGCCGAAAGCCTCGACGATTGCTTGATGCCCGAGACAGACACCGAGCGTCGGCGTTGTAGGCGCGAGCCGTCTCACGATCTCGAGTGTCGCGCCCGCTTCGGCCGGGCGGCCTGGACCGGGGGAGATCACGAGCCGTGAAGGAGCAAGGCGCTCCGCCGCCTCCACGTCGAGCGTGTCGTTTCGGCGCACGACCACGGTCTCACCGAGGTCGCTGAACAGGTGCGCGAGGTTGTAGGTGAACGAGTCGTAGTTGTCGAGGAGGAGGATCAACGTTGCTCGGCCTCGGCGAGATCGATCGCAGCCTCGACGGCCGCGAGCTTGCGCAGACATTCCTCGTGTTCGGAAGCGGGATCCGACTCCGCGACGATGCCTGCCCCCGCCTGCAGGTGGGCGACGCCGTCGCGCAGGACGATCGTCCTGATGGCGATGCAGGTGTCGAGCGTTCCTTCCTCGGGAAGCGCATAGCCGATCGCGCCCGCGTACGCGCCGCGCCGCTTGCCCTCGAGCTCTGCGATCAGTTGCATCGCCCGCACCTTGGGTGCACCGGAGACCGTGCCCGCCGGAAAGCAGGCGCGCAGTAGATCGAACGGGGACACTCCATCACGCAGATCGCCTGCGACCTGAGAGACGAGGTGGGTGACGTGCGAGTAGCGCTCGACCTCCAGGAATCGCTCGACCTCGACGCTTCCGGGAACGCACACGCGCGAGAGATCGTTGCGCCCCAGGTCGACGAGCATGACGTGCTCGGCGCGATCCTTCTCCGAGGCCAGCAGCCTCTCCGCGTCGCCGTCGCCGCGTTCCGTCGTTCCCGCGATCGGGTTGACGCCGGCACGTCGTCCCTCGCACTTCACCAGCGTTTCCGGGGACGAGCCGATCAAGGACAGCCCATCGAGCTCGAGCAGGAACAGGTACGGCGAGGGGTTGACGCGTCGCAGCGCTCGATAGAGCTCGAGTGCCGACGCCGAGGTCGGCCGTTCCGCTCGCTGTGACAGCACGATCTGGAACACGTCGCCGGCTTCGATGTGCTCCTTCGCGATGCGGACTGATGCCTCGTAGTCGTCTCGACCGGGCATGCGGCGCGCGAACCCACGGCGGCCGTTCGTGTGGCCGAGGCGCGGAACGGGGCGTGCGAGCAGGCGGGAAACCTCACCGGGGTCGCCGCGGATCACGTCCGCCGTCCCCAGGACGTGGTCGAAGCGCAGCAGCGTGTCCGCGACCAGAAAGCGGCTCTCGGGCAGGCCGGTCCGCTCGTCCGCGAGCGGAACAGTTGGCTCGAGCCGCGCCGCATAGTCGTAGCCGAGGTAGCCGACGACCGGCTCGCCGCACGCCTCGGCCTCGGCGAGGTAGCAGAGGTGTGAGCCCGAGCCGACGAGAGAGTGACGGCCGAGCCGTCCGCGCTCGACCGACTCCAGCAGAAAGGCGGCGCGGCCTTCGCGGCGCAGGCGCAGGTAGGCACCGAGCGGTGTGACGAGGTCTGTCGAGATATCAGTTGCAAGGGTCATGACGAACTCCTCCTGGCAGGAACGGGCATGCAAAAAGACCTTCCGGCGGAAGGTCTGGTGAGCGGAACGGGCTGTTCTGGCCTAGCTAGTGCAGGCGCAGGCTCCCGCCCCGCTCGCGGCGCCAGGCCCAGGTGCGAGTGGCAGGAGTCATCTGCTTCCCAGGGTACGGACCGGAGCCCGCTTGGTCAAGCGCGCCGGCGTTCGTACTCGGCTACGTAGCTCGGCGGGCGGCTGCTAACGCCGTCGTCGGGCAGCGGATCAGCGGTTTGGAGCGCGAGCGGGATGACGCCCGCCCAGACCGGCAGGCCGACGTCGTCCTCGTCGTCGGTCGGCGGGCCGCTTCGGATCTTTGCCGAGGCCTCCGTCAACGCGAGCGCCAAGATCGTCGTTGCCTTGATCTCCTTCTCACTCGGTTGCCGCGCGTCCTCCCATCGTCCCGGCAGGATGTGCTCGACGACGCAACGCATCGCGCGCAACTTCTCCTGTGGATCGGTCACTTCGCCGGCTCGGCCGACGACGACCACGGAGCGGTAGTTCATCGAATGGTTGTAGACGGAGCGGGCGAGCACGAGACCGTCCAGGAGCGTGACCGTCACGCACGTGTCGACGCCGCTGCGGAGGCTGCGCAACATGCGGCTCCCGGGCGAGCCGTGGATGTAGAGGACGTCGCCGTCGCGAGCATGAATCGTGGGAATCACGAACGGCTGGCCGTCGATTGAGAAGCCGACGTGGCAGATCAGAGCTTCGTCGAGGATGGCGTCGATCACGCCGCGTTCGTAGACACCGCGCTCCGGATGTCGCTTCACAGTGGTTCGCGCCGACGGCACACCCGAAGCGTATTGGTACGCTCGGACCATGGCTCGCTCAGTGATCGTTTCCGCCGTTCGGACGCCGTTCGGCAAGCTCGGCGGCTCGCTCGCGAACAAGGAGGCAACGGAGCTCGGTTCGATCGCCATCCGCGCCGCACTCGATCGTGCCGGCGTCGAGAACGGCGAGGTCGAGTACGTGATCATGGGCCAGGTTCTGCAGGGCGGGGCGGGCCAGGCGCCTGCCCGCCAGGCTTCAGTCGGCGCCGGTCTTCCGATCGAGGTCGGGTCCGACACGATCAACAAGGTGTGTGCCTCGTCCATCCGTGCCGTCGAGATGGCGGATCAGATGATCCGCGCGGGCGACCACCACGTGATCGTCGTCGGCGGGATGGAGTCGATGTCGAACGCACCGTTTGCGCTGAAGAAGGCGCGCTTCGGCTACAAGCTTGGCGACGGAACCCTGATCGACCTGATGACGCACGACGGGCTCACTTCGACCTTCGACAATCGCCACATGGTCGAGCAGGCGTCCTTCGTGTCTCGCGAGCTGGGGATCTCGAGAGAGGATCAGGACCGCTGGGCGCTTCGCTCACACGAGCGTGCGGTCAGGGCGATCGACGACGGCAAGTTTCGTGACGAGATCGTTCCGGTCGGCGAGCTTGCCGTCGACGAGGGGCCGCGCCGGGACACGTCCTTCGAAAAGCTTTCGCGGTTGAAGCCCGTCTTCGACCCGGAGGGCACGACCACAGCCGGAAACGCACCTGGCGTGAACGACGGCGCGGGCGCCTTGGTCGTGACGAGCGAGGAGTTCGCCCGTAAACGTGGCCTCGAGGTTCTCGCAACGATCGTTGCGCAGGCGTACGTTGCGGACGAGTTCGCGTACCTTGCGCGCACGCCGGCGAAGGCCGGGGAGCGCGCGCTCGCCAAGGCCGGAAAGACGATCGGCGACGTCGAGCGGGTCGAGCTGAACGAAGCGTTCTCCTCAGTGGTGCTGAACTCTGCCAAGCTGCTCGGTGCCGACACCAACCGCGTCAACGTGAACGGCGGCGCGGTCGCTCTGGGCCATCCGATCGGAGCATCAGGCGCCCGGATTCTCGGGACGATGATCCACGAGCTCCGCCGGAACGGCGGCGGCCTCGGCCTGGCGGCGATCTGCTCGGGCGGCGGTCAGGGGGACGCGCTGCTCCTCGAGGTCTAAGCTCGCGCGATGGAGTTCGAGGACGTCCTCGTCGTGGGTGCGGGGCAGATGGGCGGCGGTATCGCACAGGTCGTTGCGTCATCGGGCAGGCACGTTGCGCTCTATGACTCCCAGCCCGGTGCGGCCGACCGGGCGGTCGAGGTGATGCGCAAGAGCCTCGGGAAGCTCGCGGAGAAGGGTGGTCCGCCGGTCGAGGAGGTGCTCCAACGTGTCACGATCGTCGAGGATCTCGTACCGGCAGCGCTGCTGATCGAGGCCGTCGTCGAAGAGGCAGACGTCAAGGAACAGCTCTTCCACCGGGCCGACGAGGAGCTCCCACCGAGAGCCGTGCTCGCATCGAACACGTCCTCCATCCCGATCGGTTTGCTCGCGGCCGCGACGGATCGTCCTGACAAGGTCATCGGCATGCACTTCTTCAATCCCGTTCCGGTGTTGCAGCTTGTCGAGATCATTCGCGGGCGTGACACCTCCGACGCGACGGCGGAGGCAATCACGAGCCTGGCCCGCGACCTCGGCAAGACACCGGCTGTTGCGAACGACGTGCCGGGGTTCGTCTCCAATCGGATCCTGATGCCGTTCATCAACGAAGCCGTCTGGGCGTTACACGACGGCGTTGCCGAGGCAGACGCGATCGACACCATCGCCAGGCTCGGATTCGCGCACCCGCTGGGGCCGTTGGCGCTCGCCGATCTGATCGGACTGGACACGTGTGTGGCGATCATGGAAGTCCTCGAGGAAGGCCTCGGCGACAACCGCTACGCACCGTGTCCGCTCCTTCGCGAGCTGGTCGAGGCCGGAAAGCTCGGCCGGAAGAGCGGCAGCGGCTTCTTCGAGTACCGCTAAACAAGCGGCGTCGAGCCCTCTTTTGCAGGTTTTGCCCACCTTGGGGTGTCTTTATGGGCAGGGGCTCAAGTGAGTTGGGCCGCCTGCCGACAAAGCACACAGGTCAGGGAAAGGGAGGTTCGCGTCTTGCGAATCCTGCTGGTCGACGACGATCCTGGGCTTCGCACGCTGCTGAAGACCACGTTCGAGGTCGCAGACGTCGATGTGGTCGAAGCGGAGAGTGCGGAGGCCGCGCGGCGAAGGATCCGGGCTGCTCGGCCAGACGTCATCGTGATGGATGTCAACATGCCCGGCACGACCGGCCTCGAGCTGTGCGTGGAGCTCAAAGGCTCGCCCGTGACGAAAGAAATCCCGATCGTGCTGTTGACCGGAGCTGACGGCGGGACGAGCGCCGATGCCAAACGTGCCGGGGCCGAAGCCTTCGTGCGCAAACCGTTCAGTCCGCTGGAGTTGCTGTCTGTTGCGGAGCGACTCGCCGGCGGTCTTTACGGCGTGCCGTTTCGTGCGACGAAGAAGCGTAGGGGCAGGCCCGATGAGGAGCTGCTCCTCTACGCGCGAGATCTGCGTCACATGCTCGAAGTCGAGCGCGGCCAGCGCGAGCTCCTTCGGACCGCGTACCTGCAGACCGTGTCGGCGCTTGCGAGCGCACTCGAGTCGAAGGACACCGGCACACGGGCCCACTCCCATCGAGTGCAGAGCTACGCGACCGCTCTGACCGGCGCGATCGCCGCCTCCAGCCTGACGCGGGACGAGAGCACGCCCTACGGCTTTCTCTTGCACGACGTCGGGAAGATCGGCATCCCGGATGGAATCCTGCTGAAGCCCGGGCCGCTCAGCGCCGCCGAGCGACGGCGGATGCAGACGCACACCGTCCTCGGCGAGGCGATGCTTTCCGGGATCGCGTTCCTCAAGGGCGAAGGGCTGAAGATCGTTCGTTCCCACCATGAGCGCTGGGACGGTCGTGGCTATCCGGACGGTCTCGCTCGCGACGAGATTCCGCTCGGGGCCCGGATCTTCGCCGTTGCGGATGCGCTCGATGCGATGACGAGCCACCGGCCCTACCGCCGTGCGATGAGCTGGAACGCTGCCCGCGAGGAGGTCCTCGCGCAGCGGAAGCGACAGTTCGACCCGGACGTGGTGGACGCCTTCGTCGCGGTCGAAGGCGAGCTGCGCGAGATCCGTCGCGAGCTCGCAGCCGCCTAGCGGCACGACCTTGGGGCGGGACGGGGAGCGAGCCGTCGCCGGAGGAGCACCCGGCTGAAGCGCTAGCTTTCGGTCGGGATGGACTTCGAGCTCACGCAGGATCAGCACGAGATTCAGGCGCTCACGCGCGATTTCGCTCGCGCAGAGATCGACCCGCACGCAGCAGCCTGGGATCGGGACCACGAGTTTCCGCGCGAGCTCTTCGGCAAGCTCGCAGAGCTCGGGCTGATGGGAACGTGCGTGCCCGACGAGTACGGGGGCGCCGGTGCGGACTTCCTCTCCTACATCCTCGTGCTGGAAGAGCTGTCCCGGGCCGACGCAGGAGTCGGCGTGACGGTTGCGGTGCACACGAGCGCTGCCACCTTGCCGATCCTCGCGTTCGGAACGGACGAGCAGAAGTCCAGATTCGTGCCACCGCTCGCGCGCGGCGAGCATCTCGGTGCATTCGCCCTGACGGAAGCCGAGGCGGGTTCCGACGCGGGCGCGCTCCGCACGAGGGCCGACGCCGATGGCGACGGCTGGAGGCTGAACGGCTCCAAGCAGTGGATCACGAACGGTCGCTACGCGGGAACGTTTCTCTTGTTTGCACGCACCGACCCGCAGACGGAGACTGCGCGGGGCGTCAGCGCGTTCATCCTCGACGCCGAGCACGTACGCGTCACGAGAGACGAGGAGAAGCTCGGCCTGAACTCCTCGGTGACGAACGACATCGTCGTCGAAGGCGCCCACGTCGGCCGCGATCGTCTGCTGCACGAGGAGAACCGCGGCTTCCGGGTTGCGATGGCCACGCTGGACGGCGGGCGGATCGGCATCGCCGCGCAGGCCCTCGGCATCGCCCAGGCCGCGTACGACGTCGCGCGGGAGTACGCCCTGCAGCGTCGAGCCTTCGGCCACCGCATCGCGGACTTCCAGGCGATCCAGCAGAAGCTGGCGGACATGTCGATGGAGATCGACGCGGCGCGTCTGCTCATCTACCGCGCGGCCTGGCTGAAGCAGCAGGGCCGTCGGCACACCGAGGA
>JBKPTB010000100.1:0-3944 GCA_046735315.1 Actinomycetota bacterium | reverse complement strand
CGAACAACCCCACCCGCTCGTCCGTGACGATGTCGCGCCAGTCGGTCGTGCTCCGCTCATAGCCGTATCGGCGCGCCGCCTCGGCGACCGCATCCTCGTTCCGTCCGGCGATCGCGACGAGCCGTGGCACGAGTGGCGGCGGCCACGCCATGTACTCGAGCTTGCGGAACGCGTTTGAATGTGCCTTCCCCATGAACGCGTAGCCGAGCATCCCGATGCCGATCTCCGCCACTCCGCGATAGTACGCGGGTCATGGGGACGCCGCGGGGCCCCAAGAGAATCCTTGGCACGGGTGCGTGAATTCGTACTAGAGTCTCAAAGTCCCATCACCTAGGAGGCTCCAGTGAAACGAATCTTTCGTAGGTCGGTGGCGGCGGGTCTCGCTGTAGCCCTGCCCGCTGTCGTAATCGCCATCTTCGCTACCGGTGCAGTAGCCAGGAGCTCCGCGAACATCCAGGTCTGCGTCCTGCTCCCGGATACGAAATCATCCGTCCGCTGGGTGCAGTTCGACGCGCCGGACTGGGCCAAGGCCTTGAAGAAGGCACACCTGACCTACTCGATCACGAACGCGTTGAACGACCCGCAGAAGATGGTCTCGCAGGCCGATTCGTGTCTGTCCCGCGGGGCGAAGGTGGCCGTGGTGACCGACATCGCCCAGGGCACGTCGATCGCGATCGAGAAGAAGTTCGCAAAGGCCGGCGGGTCCTCGATCGACTACGACCGTCAGGTGGTTGGCGGGATCGCGAAGGTGTACGTCTCCTTCGACGGGAAGGCCGTCGGCCAGGCTCAAGCCAGGGGTGTCGTCAAGGCTCTGGGGGGTAAGTCGAAGCCGGTCGTCGCCGAGCTCTGGGGCGGCCCGACGGACCAGAACGCGTTCTGGTTCAAGAGCGGGAACGACGCGGTTCTGAACCCGCTATTCAGTAGCGGGAAGCTGACGAAGGGACCGCAGCAGTTCGTGCCGCTCTGGCTGGCGACCAACGCGCAGCCGATCTTCGAGCAGATGCTGCTCAAGACGAGCAACAAGATCGACGGCGCAATCGCGGCGAACGACAACATCGCCGGTGCCGTGGTCGCCGCCTTGAAGGCGAAGAAGCTGAAGCCGATCGCGCTGTCCGGACAGGACGCGACCGTCCAGGGCGTGCAGAACATCATCTCGGGGTGGCAGTCGATGACCGTCTACAAGTACGTGCCCCTCGAGGTCAATGCCGCGGCGAAGGCCGTCGTCGCCCTGCTGAAGCACAAGAAGGTGCCCGGGGTCAACGGGTTCCGCAAGAACGGCAGCAAGAAGGAGCCGACCGTCCTCCTGAAGGTCATCTCGATCACGAAGGCCAACTACACGAGACTCTTCAGGGACAAGTTCATCAAGAAGAGCGACGTCTGCGTCGGGGAGTTCGCGCAGTTCTGCTAATCGCCGAATAGGACCGACAGGTGGAGGCGCTCGGACGGGCGCCTCCACCGGCTTTTGTGGTAGGAAACCCGACACCGTGAACGAGACGCCGATCCTCCAACTCCGCGGCATCTCGAAGTCGTTCGGGTCGGTACAGGCGCTCACCGACGTCGACTTCGAGGTGCGCCAGGGAGAGGTCATGGCGCTCGTCGGTGACAACGGCGCGGGCAAATCGACCCTGATCAAGTGCGTGGCCGGCATCCACACCCCGGACAGCGGCGAGATCCTCTTCGAGGGGGAACCCGTGCACATCCACGGCCCGAAGGACTCGGCCCGGCTGGGAATCGAGGTCGTGTACCAGGACCTCGCCCTGTGCGACAACCTCGACGTGGTCCAGAACATGTACCTGGGCCGCGAGGAGCACGACTGGCTCTGGCGCTTGAAAGAGCCGGTCATGGAGCAGCGCACGGCCGAGACCCTCAGCTCCTTGGCTGTCACGACCATCCGCTCGATCCGTCAGCCGGTGGCCTCGCTATCGGGCGGTCAGCGGCAGTCGGTCGCCGTCGCCAAGTCCGTGCAGTGGAACTCCAAGGTCGTCATTCTCGACGAGCCCACCGCCGCGCTCGGCGTCGCGCAGACGCGCCAGGTGCTCGAGCTCATCAAGCGCCTCGCCGACCAGGGCCTGGCCGTCGTGCTCATCTCGCACAACCTCTTCGACGTCTTTGAGGTGGGGACGCGCATCACGGTGCTGCGCCTCGGCCGCGATGTGGGTGTCTACGAGCGCGAGAAGACCACCCAGCAGGAGATCGTGCAGGCGATCACCGCAGGGATCCCCACCAAGGTCGCCGGCATCCCCGAGACTGCGCCGGAGCTGGCTTCGTGAGCTCGGAAGTCGACGTCGACGTCGCGGCGCCGGGAATCGGTCTCCCCGAAGGGGACGAGGCCGAGGCGGAGGTAGGGCTCTGGGGCCGGGCGTACGACAACCTGAGGACGGGGAACCTCGGGATCCTGCCGATCGTCATCGGCCTCGCGGTGATCATCGTCTTCTTCAGCTTCAAGGCGACGAACTTCTTCACCGCGGACAACTTCAACAACATCATCGTCCAGATGGCCGGCTTGACCATGCTCGCGTTCGGAGTGGTGTTCGTCCTCCTGCTCGGCGAGATCGACCTTTCGATTGGGTATCTGAGCGGGATAGCGGCTCTGGCCGTCGCCGAGTTCCAGCTCCCGGGTAGCGGTCATGCGTATCCCGGACTCGTCGCGATTGCGATCGCGGTGGGCATATGCGCGTTAATCGGCGGCCTCCAGGGCTCGGTCGTGGCCACGATCGGCGTCCCGTCGTTCGTCGTCACGCTCGCAGGGCTTTTGATTTGGCAGGGAGTCATCCTGCAGGTGCTCGAGATCAAAGGCGTGATCGTGATCCAGGACAACTTGATCAACGATCTCGCCAACTACTACTTCTCGGCCAATACGGGTTGGATCATTGCGGCCGTCGTCACGGGTCTGTACACCCTCGGCACGGTGGGCGGCGTGATCGGCAAGCGTCGCGCGGGCGTGACGATCCGAAGACCACTGCTCCTTGTCGCCAAGCTCGTAGGCATCGCGGTCGCCTCCTTCGGCACTGTGGCGATCTGCAACCACGCCAGCGTGCCGAACGGGCTACCGCTGGCCGGCGTCCTCGTCGTCATCTTCCTGGTCGGCTTGACCTTCCTGGCCAAGCGAACCCCGTTCGGCCGCCACGTCTACGCGGTCGGCGGCAATGCCGAAGCGGCTCGTCGCGCCGGCATCAACGTCCCCCGCATCCGCATCATCGTTTTCGTGATCTCCGGCGCCATGGCCGGGGTGGGAGGCGTGATCCTGGCTGCGCGGCTGAACTCCGTCGACCTCAACGTCGGCGGCGGCACGCTGCTGCTCGACGCGATCTCCGCGGCGGTCATCGGCGGCACGAGCCTGTTCGGTGGTCGCGGCGAGGTGCGTAGCGCGCTCATCGGCGCGCTCGTGATCTCGACGGTCTCGAACGGGCTCAACACGGCGGGCTACAAGACGGGGACGATCTACATCGTCACCGGCATCATCCTCTTGCTCGCCGTGACGCTGGACACGGTCGCGCGCAGGCTTCAGGCGCGCTCCGGCCGCTAACCGCCTTCTACCGCGCGGTTCCGGTGAAGTAGCGCTCGGCGAGCGCCCACGCCTCTTTGCCGACCCTCGATCCGATCCGGCGGCCGGCAAAATCGTCCGCGGCAATGTGGATGCCGCCGTAGATGCGCGAGATCCCGGCCTGGTCGGCGGCGTCGTAGTACGTCGCCCACTGCAGCGTCAGCGGCTTGCTCGGCCCGTGCTCGAACTTGAGGTAGCCCGGGGCAAACGTCTGCGTGAACTCTCCTCCGGGGAAGTAGGGGCTACCGGTGTAGGCGGCGAGCACCTCGGCTGCCGCACGGCTGAAGGTGCTGTGGCCGGAGACGAAGCCCGGGAAGGCCGGGGTGACGAAGGTCGCCTTCTGGTACGGCACCCAGCGCTCGCCGAGAATCCAGCCGACGCCACTCGCCTGGTTCGGGTC
>JBKPTB010000099.1:0-10168 GCA_046735315.1 Actinomycetota bacterium | reverse complement strand
CGGCGCCGTTTGGAGAGCGACGTTCGTGGCGTAGTCACCGTGGGCAGGGTCGCTCGGACGCTCGAGCGCCACGGGCGCGCCGGCCAGGTCGGACAGCCGCGCCGCGAGCCGGGCTACTGCGCTAACGGGCAACCGTCTCGCGTGGGGCGAAGAGTTGCTCGAGCGCCCGCAGCTCCTCTTCGGTGCCTGCCGCGATCAGAACGTCGCCGACCTCGAGCATCGCCTCGGGCGTGGGTGTGGTGTCGAACGACCCGTCTCGCTTGCGCAGCGCAACGATCAAGGCACCCGTCTGGTTCCGGATGTCGAGCTCGCGGATCGTCTTGCCGCCCTGCCCTGACGCCTCGCTCACCTCGATCTCCTCGAAACGGAGATCGGTGCCGGTCGCGCTCGTGACGACGTCGACAAAAGCCGTTACCTGCGGGCGCAGCATCAGGTTGGCCATCGCACGCCCCGCCGCCTGGTACGGCTGCACGATCCGATCGGCGCCGGCAAGGCGGAGCTTCTTCGCGGCGTCCTCGTTCGACGCCCGCGCGACGATGAGAAGCTGGGGGTTCACCGCTCGCGCCGACAGGGTGATGTACAGGTTGTCGGAGTCGTCGTCCGATGCGGCGACGAGTCCTCGCGCGCGCTCGAGTCCCGCACTGCGGAGATCGTCGTCGTCCGTGCCGTTGCCCTCGATGAACAGCACGTCCTGCTCCTGAGCGGCTTCCTTCGCCTCGAGGCTGTAATCGAGGACGACGAAGGGCGCCCCCTCGTGACGAAGCTCCTCCGCGACGCGTCGTCCGACCCGCCCGAACCCGCAGATGATGTAGTGCTCCCGCAGCGCTTCGATCGCCCTTCGCCTCCTTGTCTCCGCCCACAGCCCGCCGACCACGCCGCGCGCGATCGCCTCGACGACCAGCGAGCCGATGTAGGCAAAGATACTGATGCCCGCCAGGACGAGAAAGATCGTGATGATCCGAGACGCATCGTTTCTCGGAACCGTGTCGAGCCCGGTGAGCGTGCTCGAGACGACCGAGCGGTAGAGCGACTGCAGCCACGGCTCGTCGATCGCCCAGTGGAAACCGATGGTGCCGATCGCGAGGACGAGGAGCATTGCCGCGACGGCGTAGGTGAATCGGCGGAAGCTGAAGGCGTGGTCCACCTCCGTAGTATCGTTGGGTCGTGGACGACGAAGCTCAGGAGCGCCAGCTCAACATCCATCTCGATCCGGAGCAGATGGCGGGGGTGTACGCGAATTTCGCCAACGTCACGTTCTCGCCCTACGAGTTCACGCTGACCTTTGCACGCATCGACCACGAGATCGAGGAAGGCGACGTTCCCGGAGTCGTGGTGTCGCGCGTGAACATGTCGTCCCAGTTCTTCCAGGAGCTACTCGCGGCAATGCAGGACTCCTTCTCGAAGTGGTCGACGCAGGAAGGAATCCGCAACCTGCCCGAGGCGCCGCCGCGGTCCGACAGCTAGCGCCCTAGCGGTGGAGGGCCGCCCAGGCGTCGGCCTGCTCGACGCGGTGGAGCGGTGTCGGGTGGTCGTCGAGGAAGACGTGGACCCAGCCTGGGGGCTCGGGATCCTGCAGGTCGCTCCTCACGAAGCCCTTGAACAGGCCGCTCGCCGCTGCCGGATCGCGCGTGCCGTCGAGGCCCACCCAATCGGCTTCTGCTTCGTAGCGGCGCGAGACCGCGTTCTCCAGCGGAGTGAGCGCGATCTGGAGCGCAATGAGGGTGAGCAGCGCCAGCGGGACCGTTGCCGGATTTCGCAGGCCGCCGCGCCGGCCGGTCGCGAACGCGATTGCCGCGAGGATCGGAACGCCGAACAGGAATCCCCACGCAAGCCCCTTCCAGATGTGCCGGCGCGCGAGGTGAGCGAGCTCATGGCCCGTGACGAACTGCACCTCCCTCCTCGTGAAGCGCCCGTCCAGGATGGTGTCCCACAGGAATACGCTGCGGCTCGGGCCGATCCCGACCGCGTACGCATTTGCGGCCGTGGTGGTGTCGTGCACCGGCTGGACGCGAACGACCGGGTCGCCGGCATGCTCGCGCGTCTCGAGCCGGTCGATCGCCGCCGCGAGGCTGGGCGAGCGAACCGGGTGGGTTCCGATCCGATTCGCGTAGGGGAGCACGAATTGGACGAGCACGGCAACGGCGAACAGGATCGCCGCGCCGGGAATCCACCACGACTGCGCAAAGCGTCGCGCGAGCAGCAACAACAAGGCAAGGACGATCACCGTTGCGAACGTCTTCGCGAGGAGGCCTTCCCACGGGGAGAAGATGATCGAGCCCCAGCTGTCCTTCGAGATGCCGTGCCGACGTGACCACCAAGCTGCCGCGATGTCGAACGGAAGCGAAACGGCCCAGAGGACGGTGGTCACGACGACGCCGGCAATAATCCCGGCGTTGACCGGTCCGAGACCGAGAGAGCGCACAAGCCCCGGCCCGCGTCGGACGAGCAGCACGAGTGTGCCGACCTCCGCGAGCGTGCCGAGCAGCCAGTCGTAGTCGAAGAACCGCTCGTAACGCACGCCGGCACGCGTCACGCTCGCGCCGAACACGGAGCTGGGATCGAGCGAAGGTAGGTGCAGATCGGCCGGAACCTTCGTCCGCCACAGTACCGCTGCGGCAACTGCCCAGACCGCGGCCGCGACGGCTAAGGTCGCGACTCTGCCGATGCGGGTTGCGGTCATCTCCGACGTTCACGCTAACTATCACGCCCTCGAGGCTGTGCTGAGGAACGTGGACGCAGATGGCGTCGACGCCGTCTGGTGTCTCGGCGACACGGTCGGATACGGCCCGCGCCCGAACGAATGCTGCGACGTGGTCAGGGAGCGCAGTGATCGCAGTCTGGTCGGCAACCACGACCTGGTGGTCCTGGGAGAGCTCGACCTCGCCGACTTCAACGACGAGGCGGCGGAAGCAGCGCGCTGGACCACCAGCGTCCTCAGGATCGACTCGCGCGACTTCCTGCAGCGGCTCCAGCCCTTCGGCCGGCTGGAGGGCGTCGACCTCTTTCACGCGAGCGCACGCGATCCGGTCTGGGAGTACGTCCTGACCGAGGAGGCCGCTCGCGCGACGCTCGAGCTCTCCACGGCGCCCGTTGTGCTCGTCGGCCACAGCCACGTTGCACTCGCCATCGCGCAGGCGGGCAATGAGGTCGTCGGTGGGCTCGCACCCGGCGGCACCGAAGTCCAGCTCGAAGGGCGTTGGCTCCTCAATCCGGGCTCGGTCGGACAGCCCCGGGACGGCGACCCGAGGGCGGCCTGGCTGCTGCTTGATCTGGACCGAAGGTTTGCTGCCTTCCACCGAGTCCCGTACCCCGTCGAGCGGACGCAGAGCGAGATGCGAGAGCGAGGCCTGCCCGAAACGCTCGCGTCTCGGCTCGAACGCGGCGAGTGAGGTCCGGCAGGGTTCGCTGAAGCTTGCAGCGGAGGAAGATCCGAACGAGACGTCCTGAGCTGGGCGCGGCCCTGCTGGCCACGCTCTGCCTCGCCGGCTGTGGAAGCGCCACATCACACCGCGCCGCCCCCCAGCCTCCACGGTTGCCGCGAGCGCTCGCGGACGCTCTCGCTTCGCAGAGCGAACAGATCGCCGAGGCGCTCGACGCGCGGGATTCATGTCGAGCCTCGAGTCTTGCTCGCGCGCTACAGGCGAACACGATCGCCGCGATCAACGCGCGGCGGGTCGCAGGCCCGCTCCAGGAGCCACTCGCGAGCACTGTCACGGACCTCGCGAGCCGGATTCGGTGCACGCCGCCACCGACGGGAAAGGAGCGTGGCCACGGCAAGGAGAAGGGCAAAGGCAAGCGCAAGCACGAGGGCGGCGATTGAACGAGACCATCGCCAACGGCCGCTATCGAATCGAGCGCCCGCTCGGCCGGGGCGCGATGGCCGTCGTCTACCTCGCGTACGACGAGGAGCTCCAGCGCCGGGTCGCGATCAAGATCCTCGCCGAGCATCTCGGTGCCGACGAGAGCATTCGCACGCGCTTTCTGCGCGAAGCGAGGGTTGCGAGCCGCCTGTCGCACCCGAACGTCGTGCAGGTCTACGACGCGAACGCCGCTGGCGGGCGCCTCTTCATCGTGATGGAGCACGTGCCCGGCTCGACGCTTTCCGAGTCCGGCAAAGTTCCCTACGACAAAGCGGTCGAGCTTGCACTGCAAGCCTGCGCCGGACTGCAGCATGCGCACGAGGCCGGTCTCGTGCATCGAGACGTGAAGCCCGCGAACCTCCTCCTCCGCGAGGACGGCGTGCTGAAGATCGCGGACTTCGGCATCGCACGCGTTGCAGACGCAACAGAGCTCACGAAGCAGGGAACCATCCTCGGGACGGCCGCGTATCTCGCGCCGGAGCAAGGTGCCGGCGAGCGGGTGGGACCACCGGCCGACATCTATTCGGTCGGGGCGGTGCTGTACGAGCTCCTGACCGGTCGGCGTCCCTACGAGGTCGACTCTCTGGCCGAGCTCGCAGACCGACAACGCGCCGGCGTGATCGCGCCGCCGCGAGACCTCGATCGCTCGATACCGGAGGGAATCGAGGCTGCCGTGATGCATGCGCTCGCGCGAGAGCCGAGCTTCCGGCCCGCCTCGGCGGCGGACTTCGCCCAGGAGCTCGCCGCCGGGGCGGCAGGGGCGCCCACCGAGGCGCGGCGCACGATGCCCTCCGCCGCACGGCCGCCGACCCGGAGCCACCGGAGCGTCAGGCGCAAGCGCGGCCGGCTGCTGGTCGCGGGTGCGGCCGCGCTCGCTCTCGCGGCCGCGATCTTCGCGCTCATCGGCAGGGACGACGGCGGCACCTCGTCTTCGGCGCCGCAGACTGCCCCCATCTCTTCTCCGGCGCGCGGCGCCACCCCGGCCGACCAGGCGCGGAACCTCAGCACCTGGTTACGCGCGCACTCGCGCTAGACCAGACCTGTCTAGCTGTGACCCACGAGCTCGGCGGGGGCTTCCTCGTCCTCGCCGAAGGTGATGCCTTCGCGTGCGAGCGCGAGCTGAACGTCCTCGCGCGCCTTGTAGATGCGCCACTTCACCGTCGCAAGCGTGATCTCCAGGGAATCGGCGATCTCCGTGTACGACAGCCCGACGACGTCCCGAAGCAGAAGTGCCATCTTCAGGTCCACGTTCAACCCTTCGACGGCACGCCACACGGCGTCGATCGCCTCGAGGCGCTCCATCGGTGCATCGACGACCTCGAGCGGCGGCACATCCTCCAGGGCCACCACCGCGCGCGGCCGCCGCTCGGAGGCGCGAAGCTCGTCGAGCACGCGATTCTTGGTCACCTGGAACAGCCAGGTCGTGAACTTCGATCGAAGCGAGAACCGCGGGAGCCCCTGGAAGACGCGGAGGAAGACTTCCTGGGTCAGGTCCTCGGCCTGCGACCGGTCTCCGACGAGCCGCAGCACGTAGTTGTACACGGGCACCTGGTAGGCCCTGACGATGAGGGAAAAGGCCCGCTCATCGCCTCTTTGTGCCTTCCGCAGGACACCAAAATCAGGTTGCTGAAGTGACAAAAGGTTCCGGAGTATATCCAGGCTCAGCCCGGGGTCGTTAGCGATCTACCAGTCATCTGTAAAGGTTGCGTGAAACCCATAAATCCCAGCACTGTGGGGGCTAGATCCGCGAGCTCTCCGGAGCCTCTGAGCGTCACCTCGGTGTCGGTCACGACCAGGGGCACCGGGTTCGTCGTGTGGGCGGTGTGGGGGCTCCGTCCGTCGGCTTCGAGCATCTGCTCGGCATTTCCGTGGTCCGCCGTGACCAGGCAAATTCCGTCTCGGCGCTCGACCGCCTCGACAATTCGGGCTAGGCAGGCATCCACGGTCTCCACTGCTTTCACCGTGGCCGGTATCGATCCTGTGTGGCCGACCATGTCCGGGTTCGCCAGGTTGATGACTGCGAAGCCGTACTCGCCCTCCCGCACCTCGCTGACAAACCTGTCGGTCACCGCCGCCGCCGACATCTCGGGCTTGTGGTCGTAGCTCGGAACGTCTCGCGGCGAGGGGACGAGCACGCGCGTCTCCCCGGGCCACTCCGCCTCACGGCCCCCATTGAAGAAGTAGGTCACGTGCGCGTACTTCTCCGTCTCGGCCGCGTGCAGCTGCCGGACGCCGTTCTCCGCGAGGACCTCGGCGAGCGTCTCCCCCACGTCTTGCTCGGGGAATGCGACCGGCACCTCGAGGTCCGCCCGATACCTCGTCATGGTGGTGATATCGACATGTGCGTCGATGAGCGAGAGGGTGAGTTGGCGAGCGCGGTCCGGGCGGAAGTTGAAGAAGATCGCCGTGTCCGAGCCCGACCACAACCGGGGACGTCCCTCGATGGCAACCGGTTCGATGAACTCATCAGTGACGCCTCGCTCGTAGCTACGCCGAACGGCCTCGATCGGATCGGCTGCGTACTCACCTTTCCCGTGGACGATGGCGTCAAACGCCCGCTGCGTGCGCTCCCAGCGGCCGTCCCGGTCCATGGCGTAGTAGCGGCCTGACACGGTCGAGATCCGGTCCCGTGGCAGATCGCCGAGGTCGTGGACCGCTGAGTGCGGCGAGACGTCGCGACCGTCCGTAAAGGCGTGGATCCAGGTCTTGTCCGGCGCGAAGCGAAACAACGCACGAAGGTGGTCGATGTGCGAGTGGACGCCTCCGTTGGAGACGAGCCCCAGTAGGTGGACCTGTTCGCCTCGCTCGAAGGCAGAGACGAGCGCCGGGTTCTCGAAAAAGGAACCGTCCTCGATCGCGTTGTTCACTCGCACGAGATCCTGGAAAAGCACGCGGCCCGAGCCGATCGTCAGGTGCCCGACTTCGCTGTTGCCCATCTGGCCTGGCGGAAGACCGACGGCCGGCCCGGAGGCGTCGAGCGTCGTGTGAGGAAACGACTGCCACAGCCGATCGAAGGTCGGCGTGTCCGCGAGGTCGACGGCGTTGCCGGGTCCTGGGGCCACACAACCCCAGCCGTCCAGGATGACGAGCGCTACGAGCGGATACGGGCGGCGGTCCGGCAAATTTCGGTGAATGACTCGAGGTCGAGGGAGGCGCCGCCGACGAGCGCTCCGTCCACGTCGGGCTGCGCGAGGAGAGCCTCGGCATTGTCGGGTTTGACCGAGCCCCCGTAGAGCACGGGGACGTCGAGGACGGATTTCAGGAACACGTGAGCCTCCTGGGCGAGCTCCGGGGTGGCCGTCTTGCCGGTGCCGATCGCCCAGACCGGCTCGTAGGCGACCACGAGATTGTCGTCGGGCTCGAACACCGAAATCTGGCGATGCAGGACCTCCTCCGTCTTCCCCTGTTCCCGCTCAGCCTCGGTCTCGCCGACGCACGCGATGACGAAGAGTCCGGCCTCCAGCGCCCCCTCTGCGCGACGGGCGACCAGCTCGTCGGTGTCGCCGAAGTACTGGCGGCGCTCCGAATGCCCGACGATGGCGCCGTAGACGCCGAGCTCACGCAGCATCGGCGGCGAGATCTCACCGGTGTACGGGCCCTCCGGCTCCCAGTGGGTGTTCTGTGCCGCCACTCCGATCTCGGTTCCGGCGAGGAGCTGGACCACGACTGCGAGGGAGACGTACGGCGGGCAGATGACTACATTCACGCCGTCCAGCTCCTTCTCGCGCAGCCCGAGACAGAACTCCGCAGCCTCGGCGGGACCCTTGTACATCTTCCAGTTCGCCGCGATCAGCATCACGACGCCTCCGGGAGGACGGCGACGCCGGGAAGGTCCTTGCCCTCGAGCAGCTCGAGCGCGGCGCCCCCGCCCGTCGAGAGCCAGGAGACGTCGTCGGCGAGGTCCAGCTCCGCCAGTGCGCGAGCCGAGTCGGCTCCGCCCACGATCGAGTAGGCGTCAGCGGAGGCAACCGCCTCGGCGATCGCTTTCGTCCCCTCGGCGAAGCGCGGCCATTCGAAGACACCCATCGGGCCGTTCCAGAAGATCGTCCGTGCTCTGGCGATGTGTCCCGCAAAGAGCTTCCGCGTCTCCGGGCCGATGTCGAGCCCGAGCCACCCTGCGGGCAGGTCGCTGTAGGGAACGACCTTCGTTTCCGCGTCACGTGCGAAGTCTCGGGCGGCCACGACATCGATCGGCAGAACGACATCGAAGGGTAGGGGATTCTCGGCTCTGATCTCTTCCGCCATCTTGCCCCCAACCAGTACGACGTCCGCTTTCCCGCCCAGGTTCCGCAACACGCCGAGCTTGTCCTCCACCTTCGCTCCTCCGGAGATCAACACGAACGGCCGCTCGACGTCTCCAAGGAGTTTGCCGAGCTCGACGAGCTCGCGCTCCAGCAGCAGCCCCGCATAGGCCGGTAAAAGCTGGGCAACTCCGACGGTCGACGCATGGGCGCGGTGAACCGAGCCGAACGCATCCTGAACGAAGAGGTCGTGCTCGTCGGCAAGCTCTTTCGCGAACGCCGGATCGTTCTTCGTCTCCCCGGGATTGAAGCGCGTGTTCTCGAGCACACGCAAACGGTCGTCGGGCAGGAGCTCCCGCAGCCGGCGCTCGACGGGTTGCAGGGAGAATGCCGGGTCCGGCCCTTTTGGCCGTCCGAGGTGAGAGCAGACCGTCACCTCACGCGCATTTCGCTCCAGGACGAGCTGCAGGGTGGGCAGCGAGGCGCGGATGCGAGTCTCGTCGGCCACGTGTCCGTCCTCGAGCGGGACGTTCAGGTCCGAGCGCACGAGCACGCGCTTGTCGCCGATGTCGGCGTCGCGCACCGAGCGCGGTGTTCGCACCTACGCTGAAACTGCGGCTGGAATGTCGGCCGCGATCTTCGCCACCACGTCCACGAGCCTGCAGCTGTAGCCCCACTCGTTGTCGTACCAGCCGAAGACCTTGACGTGATTGCCGTTCGTCATGGTGAGCTCGCTGTCGACGATGCACGAGTACGGCGAGTGGATGATGTCCGTCGAGACGAGCGGATCGTCTGCGTAGCGAAGGATGCCCTCGAGCCGGCCGCCCTCGGCCGCCGCCCGGTAGGCGGAATTCACGTCGTCGATCGTGACCTCTCGGCCGAGCTGAACGACCAGGTCGGTGATCGAGCCCGTCGGTACGGGCGCTCGGACGGAGATTCCGTCCACCTTCCCTTTCAGATCTGGCATCACGAGGCCGATCGCCCGGGCTGCACCGGTCGAGGTCGGGATGAGGTTGATCGCGGCTGCGCGTGCACGGCGCAGATCCTTGTGCGGCAGGTCGAGAATCTGCTGGTCGTTCGTGTACGCGTGGATCGTGGTCATGAATCCGCGCTCGACCCTGAAGTTGTCGTGCAGCACCTTGGCCAGCGGGGCGACACAGTTCGTCGTGCACGAGGCGTTCGAGACGATGTGGTGTTGCTCCGGGTCGTAGGTCTCGTCGTTCACACCGAGCACGATCGTCACGTCCGGATCGGTCGCGGGCGCCGAGATGACGACCTTCTTCGCGCCGGCGTCGAGGTGCTTCTGGGCCCCCTCGCGGCCGGTGAAGAACCCGGTGGACTCGATCACCAAGTCGACGTCGAGATCTCCCCAGGGAAGACCCGCTGGATCTCTTTCGGAAAGGACCTTGAGCTCGTGCTTTCCCGCTCTGATGACTCCGTCGCCGACTTCGACGTCCTCTGGAAGCTGCCCGAGGACCGAGTCGTACTTCAAGAGATGACCCATCGTCTTCGCGTCGCCGAGATCGTTGATCGCCACGATCTCGAACTCGCCCCCACGTTCGAGCTGCGCGCGGAAGAAGTTCCGCCCGATCCGTCCGAATCCGTTGATCCCCACCCTTGTCTTGGCCATGGCCCGAGTCTAAATGACGCCTCCCGGCGTCGCGCAATGTCAACGCAGCGAGTTCAAGCAACCGTGCCATGTGGGTTTCGCGTCCGGTTTTCAGTGTGGTGTCGTTTCGTCATACTCAGAGTGCGGCGGGTCCGCGTTCGTCCGGCGCCGGATTCAGACCCCGTCCGACGCCACGGTCCTGAGCGTGGTTCAACCGGAGGGGGAGGTCGTCCTCGGAGCTTCCCCTCCGGCCCGCCGCTTATCCGAACGAGTCCGCCGCGCTTCGCGCGCCATGACGACTTCGTTCGGATTTCGTGTTGCGATCCGCGCCGTAGCGGCCGACGCCGGCGAAGCCGGCATCGGCGGCGGACGAACGCTTAGACTCGCTGCATGGCTAAGACACGCGTGGGGATCAACGGCTTCGGCCGGATTGGCAGGAACTTCTTCCGGGCTCACCT
>JBKPTB010000098.1:0-7270 GCA_046735315.1 Actinomycetota bacterium | reverse complement strand
CGAAGGAGTGACGGCGACGGCTGAGGTGACGCCGCACCATCTGTGTTTGACGGACGAGGCGGTGCGCTCCCTCGATCCGAATCTCAAGATGAATCCGCCGATCCGATCCTCCTCCGATCGAACCGCGTTGATCGAGGGGCTCAAGGACGGGACGATCACCGCGATCGCGACCGACCATGCACCGCACGCGCGACACGAGAAGGAAGTGCCGTTCGAGGCCGCTCCCTTCGGGGTCACGGGGCTCGAAACCGCCTTTCCGGCGCTGTACACGCACCTGGTCGCGCCGGGACTCGTTCCCCTCGAGACCTTGCTCGAGCGGATGTCGAGTGGGCCCGCCCGCATCTACGGGCTCGACGAACCGCGCATAGCCGTCGGCTCCGCCGCCAACGTCGTCTTGCTCGACCTGAAGGCGAGCTATCGCATCACCGAGGACCTCTTCAGGTCGCGCTCCGTGAACTCGTGGTTGCTCGGGCAACCGGTCCAGGGAAAGGTGCGGGCGACGATCGCCGCCGGCAGGCTGGCTTACGCCGGATGACGGGCTTCCTCGCGCTCGAGGACGGCACCGTCTTCCGCGGGCAGTCCGTCGCTGCCGACGGTTTCGCCGTCGGCGAGGCGGTGTTCACCACGGCGATGACGGGCTATCAGGAGGTCGTCACCGACCCGAGCTTCGCCGAGCAGCTCGTCTGCTTCACGGCGCCGATGGTCGGCAATTACGGCGTCGCCGAGGGGCGTTCGGAGTCGAGTCGCGCGCATGCGCGAGGCGCGATCATGCGCGAGGCGCGGGGACCGGGGTGGACGGACTGGCTCCATGAGCGGGGTGTCGTCGCCCTGAGCGGGATCGACACGCGGTCGCTGGTGCTCCGGCTGCGTGAGGCGGGGTCGCTGCGGGGTGTGCTGGTCGCCGGCGAGGGCTCGGTCGAGCAGGCTGTCGAGGTCGCGCGAAAGCAGACGCCGATGGCCGGACGGTCGCTTGCGCCTGCCGTCTCGACGGCCACACCGTATGTCTACTCCGATGCCGGCCGGGCGGAGGTCGCCGTCGTCGATTACGGCTGTAAGCGTTCGATCTTGCGCCGGCTCGCCGGAGCGGGTGCCGCCGTCACGGTGTTTCCGCATGACGTGACCGCCGACGAGCTACGCCGGTTCGACGGCGTCCTGCTCTCGAACGGCCCGGGCGATCCGGAGCCGCTCGGCGACGAGATCGCGGTGGTGCTGGAGTTGCTCGGGAGCGTGCCGATCCTCGGGATCTGCCTCGGGCACCAGCTCCTCGCGATTGCGGCGGGGCACGAGACGTACAAGCTGCCGTTCGGCCACCGTGGCGCGAACCACCCCGTCGTCGAGCGGGCCAGCGGGCGCGTGCTCGTCACGAGCCAGAACCACGGGTTCGCCGTTGCCCCCTCGGAGGCGCGCGAGGCCACGCATGTGTCCCTCTATGACGGCACCGTCGAGGGCCTCGACCTCCCGCTCGAGCACGCGCGATCGGTGCAGTTCCATCCGGAGGCCGGGCCTGGTCCGCACGACGCCTGGCCGATCATCGAGGCGTGGGTCGAGGAGGTGGCGTGTGCCGAGGCGGCATGACCTCGAGTCGATCTGCCTGATCGGCTCCGGCCCGATCGTGATCGGGCAGGCCTGCGAATTCGACTACGCCGGCTGTCAGGCGCTCAAGGTGCTGCGCGAGGACGGATTCCGCACGATCGTCGTCAACTCGAACCCGGCGACGATCATGACCGACCCCGGCTTCGCCGACCGCACGTACCTCGAGCCGCTCGATCTCGAGGGCGTCACCGGCGTGCTCGCACGCGAGCGGCCCTCCGCCTTGCTGCCGACGATGGGAGGCCAGACCGCGCTCAATCTCGCGCGCGAGCTGGCCGAGGCGGGCGTGCTCGAGGAGCTCGGCGTCGAACTGATCGGCGCACCGCTCGATGTGATTCGCCGCGCCGAAGACCGCGAGCTCTTCCGCGCAGCGGTGCGCGACTGCGGCCTTCAGGTGCCTGTGTCGCGCATCGTCACCGGCCTGCAAGAGCTCGGCGGCGTGTCGCTGCCGGCCGTGATCAGACCGGCGTTCACGCTCGGCGGCCACGGAGGCGGGTTCGTTGAGACGGTCGAGGCGCTGCACCGACAGGTCGAGCGCGGCATCGCGGAGAGCCCGATCGGCCAGGTGCTCGTCGAGGAGTCCGTTCGCGGCTGGGACGAGTTCGAGCTCGAGGTCGTGCGCGACCGAAAGGACAACGTGGTCATCGTGTGCTCGATCGAGAACATCGATCCGATGGGCGTCCACACCGGCGACTCGGTGACCGTCGCGCCGCAGATGACGTTGTCGGATCACGCCTACCAGGAGCTCCGCGACGCCGCTGCGGCGGTCATTCGAGCCGTCGGCGTGGAATGCGGTGGTTCGAACATCCAGTTCGCACGCGAGCGTGACACCGGCGAGCTCCGCGTGATCGAGATGAACCCTCGCGTGTCGCGTTCCTCGGCTCTCGCCTCGAAGGCAACCGGCTACCCGATCGCCAAGGTGGCCGCGAAGCTCGCGGTCGGCTACTCCCTCGACGAGATCCCGAACGACCTGACCGGGACCACACCCGCCAGCTTCGAGCCCACGCTCGATTACGTGGTCGTCAAGTTTCCGCGCTTCGCGTTCGAGAAGTTCCCCGGCGCCGACACGACGCTCGGGACGCAGATGAAATCGGTCGGCGAGGCGATGGGCATCGGCCGGACCTTCGTGGAGGCTTTTCGCAAGGCGCGACGATCACGCGAGCTGGACAGCGGGGAAACGTGGGCTCTCGACGACAGCGCGCACCCGTGGTTCCACGACGAGCTCCGCTGCGGGCTCGACGCGGTCGCCCTCGACGATCTCGTCGCCGACGACTTCCTCCGACTGAAGCGTCAAGGGTGGTCCGACGCCGACATTGCCGCGGAGAGCGCAACGACCGAGGATGCCGTCCGGGCAAAGCGTCGCTCGTGCGGCGTCCGGCCCGCGTACCGCCGTGTCGACTCGTGCGCCGGCGAGGTGGAAGCGGCGTCGACGTACTACTACTCGACGTGGGGGGAAACGGACGAGGCGCCGCCGCGTGGAGACGTGCCGCGAATCGTCATTCTCGGTTCCGGCCCGAATCGCATCGGTCAGGGCATCGAGTTCGACTACTGCTGCGTCCACGCCGCGCAGAGCTTCCGTGCGCTCGGCTACGAGGCCGTGATGGTGAACTGCAATCCCGAGACGGTGTCGACCGACTACGACACGTCGGATCGCCTCTATTTCGAGCCGCTCGGCCTCGAGGAGGTGCTGGCGGTCTGCGAGCGCGAGCGGCCCGACGGCGTGGCGATCCAGTTCGGAGGCCAAACGCCGTTGAAGCTCGCTCGCGGCCTGGAAGCCGGTGGCTTCCGGATCATGGGGACGCCGTTCGACGCGGTCGACCTGGCGGAGGATCGCGAGCGGTTCGGCGCGCTACTCGCGCGCCTCGGCATTCGCTGCCCGGAGTGGGGGATCGCCGAGAACGGCGCCGAGGCTCGTGAAATCGCGAGCCGCATCGGCTTCCCTGTGCTGATCCGGCCGTCGTACGTCCTCGGAGGCCGTGCGATGCGCGTCTGCTACTCCGCGGACGACCTCGGGGCGATCGACCGGCCGGTCCTGATCGACCGCTTCGTGGAGAGCGCGATCGAGATAGACGTCGACGCGGTCTCCGACGGTCGCGAGACCTTCGTCGGGGCCGTGATGCAGCACGTCGAGGAGGCGGGTGTGCACTCCGGGGATTCGGCGTGCGTGCTGCCCGCGCCCTCGCTGAGTGCAGCCGAAGACGCGGAGATCCGCTCGATCGTCGAGACGCTGGCGCCCGCGCTCGGCGTTGTGGGGCTGCTGAACGTCCAACTGGCGATCAGCGACGGCGAGATCTACGTCCTCGAGGCGAATCCGCGTGCCTCGCGCACGGTGCCGTTCGCGTCGAAGGCAACGGGTGTAAACCTCGTCCAGGCGGCGTGCCGCGTGATGGACGGCGCGCGCGTGTCCGACCTCGGCCTGGCCCAGGGACAGTCCCTGGAACATGTCTCCGTGAAGGCGGCCGTGCTGCCGTTCGCACGCTTCCCGGGGGCAGACCCCGTGCTCGGACCGGAGATGCGTGCCACCGGCGAGGTGATGGCGAGCGCGGCCGACCTGCCAACCGCATTCGCGAAGGCGGAACGCGCTGCCGGCAGGCCTCTCCCGATGTCCGGCACCGCCTTTCTCTCGGTGCGGGACGCGGACAAGCAAGCAGTCGTCGACGTCGCCGCGCTGCTGTCGGGGCTCGGGTTCAAGCTGCTCGCCACGGCCGGCACAGCCGAGACGCTCTCGAGGGCCGGTCTCGAGGTGGATCGCGTCCGCAAGGTGACCGAGGAGGGCCAGGGCCCGAGCGTCGTCGATCTGATCCGTCGCGGTCGCTGCAACCTCGTCGTCAATACGCCGCATGGATCGGGCGCGCGCACGGACGGCTATCTCATCCGCGAGGCAGCACTCGTCGCGCGGGTTCCGTGCATCACGACCCTGTCGGGGGCGGCTGCCGCGGTCCACGCGATCGCGAATGCGCGCAGCGAGGGATCACTGTCGCTACAGGAGCGAATCGAACGTGAGACGCGAGCGGCTTAACGTCCTCGCGAACGAGCAGGTCGGCCCGTACACGCTACTCCGTGTCGCACGGGGCGGTGTCGATCCAGGCGTACCCGGACAGTTCTTCATGCTCGAGGCCCCGGGCCGGCTGCTGCCACGACCGATGAGCCTCTGCGTCGCGTCGCCGGGCGAGCTCGGGTTCCTGATCGACCCGATCGGCGCTGGAACCCGAGCGCTCTGCACGCTTGGCCGCGGCGATGGCTTACACGTCCTCGGTCCGCTCGGGAACGGCTTTCGCCTCGACGTCGACCGGCCGCTGCTCGTGGGCGGCGGAATCGGCGTGGCTCCCTTCCCGTACCTGTCCCGGGCACTCGGCGCCCCACCGGCGGTGCTCGGCTTCCGTTCGGACTGGCATGCCGCGGCCGCTGAGCTCGTCCCGAATGCTCAGTCGGTGGTCGAGCCGACTCTCGTCACAGAGCTGATTCCCGCGGGCATGAATGTCCTCGCCTGTGGGCCCGAACCGATGCTGCGTGCGGTGCGCGAGCTTACACCGGACGCGCAGCTGGCTTGGGAAGCGCCGATGGCGTGCGGCTACGGAGCGTGTTACGGCTGCGCGGTCGAGGTCGACGGCCGACTCAAACGGCTGTGTGTCGAGGGCCCGGTCCTCGGCGCGGCCGCCTGACCGGTTGGACCTGGATTAGACGAACAGGACAAGCTCGGTCCATGCCGTACCCCTTCTGCGTGATCTTTGCCTGTCGCCTCTAGTCAATGTCCGTTTCGATCAGTACGGTCATGACTTGCATGCGTTGCTGGCCCAACCGCTGCCTGGTAAGCCTTGCGTGCGCCGTCGCGCTGGTCGGGGTCGCCCTCGCGGGTCCCGGGATCGCGCGCGCCGATTCAGCGCCGGGTGACAACAAGGCCCTGGGTGTGATCAAGAAAACGGGGGGCAGGGCGGCACCCGCGGCTCCTGCGGGTGCGCCTAGCGCGCCTCCGAGCAATACGGCAATCGACCCCACGCTGCAACTCACCTATCACGGTGGGCCGGTGATGCACACGCACACGATCCACGCGATCTTCTGGGCACCGAGCGGCTACTCGTTCCCAGCCGGCTACCAGACCGCGGTGGAGGGCTACCTCCAGAACGTCGCCGCCGACAGCGGCAAGACCTCAAACGCCTACGGAGCGATCTCTCAGTACGGCGACGGAGGAGGACCCGCGCAGTACAACGTGACCTATGGCGGCTCGGTTCTCGACACCGACTCGTATCCGGCCACCGATTATGGGAATTGCAGCGCAGCTTTTCGTGCGCCCAAGTGCCTCACCGACACGCAGCTGTACACCGAGATCGAAGACATACGCCTAGCGCAGGGCTGGTCCGGTGGGCTCACCCACCAGTTCGCGCTCGTGCTCCCGCCGAACGTTACAACGTGTGCGGGTCCGGCGTACTACGACTTCTGCTCCGACAACGTTTTCTGCGCGTACCACACTTGGGATCCGCGCAAGTCTGGGGCGACCACCAACATCTATCTCAACATTCCGTACGAGGAAGCCGAGTTCTGCCATACCGACTTCAGTTTCACGACGCAGCCGCTGCCGAACGGGCAGGCCGACGTGGCGATTGGGCTTATCAGTCACGAGGAACGCGAGGCGGCGACCGATCCGCTCGGGACTGCGTGGTTCGACTCGAACGGCAACGAGGCGGACGACAAGTGCATCGACTCCTACGGAGTTCTGCTGGGCATCAACGGGTCGAGCATCGGCTACAACCAGGCAGTCGGTGTGGGCCAGTACGACACCCAGACCGAGTGGAGCAACGCCTTACACGGCTGTTACCAGATGGGCAAGCCTACGATCTCGAGCATCTCGCCAGGATCGGGGCCAGCCGGAAGCACTGTCGGCATTACCGGTTCGAACTTCTACGCGCAATACGGCTCTACGCCGGGCGTCCTCTTCAACGGGCACGCGTCGCCGTCTGTCACAGTCGACTCACCCACGCATCTCACCGTCACGGTCCCGAGCGGGAACGTCACCGGCAAGATCACCGTACAGGCGGTCGGCGGGAACGGCGTCAGTACGCAGACGTTCGGTCTGTTGCCGACGATCGCGAGCCTGAGCGCCGCTTCCGGATTCGCCGGCCAGAGCATCACCGTCAACGGGACCGGCTTCTTCGGCGTCACGTCGGTGAAGTTCAACGGCGCCGCCGGTGCATTCAGCTCCGTTGCAGCCGACGGGACGTCTCTGCATGTCGTCGTCCCGAATGCGGCCACGACAGGCACGGTGACGGTGACGACCGCGGGGGGGACCGGGGCGAGCTCCACGACCTTCGTCGTCCTGCCGCATGTGACCTCGTTTACGCCGGCGGCAGCCGTTGCCGGCGCCAACGTGACGATCAGCGGGACCGGCTTCAGCGGCGTGCCGACGGTCGACTTCACCGGAAGTACGGGGGCGTTCCTGGTATCGCACACGGCGACGTCGTTGGTCGTGCACGTGCCCGTCGATGCGTCGAACGGCCCGCTGACGGTGACGACGGCGGACGGGTCGTCGGCGAGTGTCGCGTCGTTCAAGCCTTTGCTGAAGATCACTGGTTTCGGCGCGGCGACGTATCTGGCTGGGGAGACGGTGACGGTGAATGGTTCGAATTTCTTGGCGACGGGTGTCGATCCGACGGCGAAGCTGGGGTTGCTCGCGGTGGTGCCGGGG
>JBKPTB010000097.1:0-11753 GCA_046735315.1 Actinomycetota bacterium | reverse complement strand
GCTCGGCCCGGGTGTCGCGATCGGAATCGTTCTCCATGCAGTCGAGACTGCCGCGGGGCTGGCTTTCGGCACAGCGTCTGCGCTCACACTCGCGGCGATCCACAACGGGCCCGCGAGGTGGGCACGTCGCCGCTTTGTCACCAGGACGTCACCGTTGCGACGTCCACGGCTCGCCGGCTGACGTGAAGTCTGTCGGAACTGATCTTCGCGGACGCCGAGTCGTCGGCCGTTCACATCATCGTCACGTGGCGCTTCCCCGATGTTCACCCACGGTAGGAAGGCGGTGGCGCACCCTCCGGACCATGCAGTTCGCCGTGGTGGCGCATCAGCTGACGGAAACGAACGTAGCCCTCGCTGCACACGGCTGGCCCGGCGCCCGCACACATCTCATCCCACCGCGCCGCGCACTACTCGAACTCGGCGCCGGAGACGTCGCGCTCAACCGGCTCGACGTGTCGGACGAGCTCGACAGCGTCGAGGAAGGGATCTGGAGCGTCACCCAGCTCGAAGCGCAGGGCGTGCGCGTCTTCAACCGACCGCCGGCGTTGCTCAGCTGTCACGACAAGTTGCTCACGGCGAGACTGCTCCGCGCCGCCGGCGTTCCGCATCCGCGCACCCGGCGCCTCGAGTCGGTGCAATCCGCCGAAGGACTCCGTTATCCCGTCGTTGCGAAGCCCCGCTTCGGCAGCTGGGGGCGTGACGTCGCGCTTTGCTCCGACCGCCGTGCGCTCGATCGTTACGTGGCGACGATGGAGAGGCGCAACTGGTGGACGATCGGCGGTGTCGTCCAGGAGCTGGTGCGTCCGCTCGGCATCGACCTTCGCGTCGTCGTCGCCGGCGGCAGGGTCGTGGGAGCGGCTTCGCGAACGGCTGCGCCCGGCGAGTGGCGCACGAACGTCGCAGTCGGGGGGACCGCCGGCAGAGCACTGCCGCCCGCGGATGCGTGCGAGCTCGCTCTGGCGGCCACCGCGGCGCTCGGGATCGACTTCGCAGGTGTCGACCTGCTCCCGCTGGGCGACGGCTGGATCGTGCTCGAGGTCAACGGAGCGGTCGACATCCGCCCCGTCTACTCCCTCGAGGTCGACGTCTACGCAGCCGTGTTGAGGTCGCTGCACAAGACCGCGGAGGAACACCTCCTCTTCCTCGCGTAGCGCGAGACCGACGGTGAGGAGTGGTTACGCCTCGCGCGTAACCGGATGCGACGCGTCGGTGAACTCACGGAACTCGCCCGTGAGCAGGTACGCCGTCTGCTCGCCGATGTCGACCGCATGGTCGCCGATGCGCTCGAGCGCACGAGAGACGAGCACCATCCGCAGACCGTACTCGCGCATCCTGGCCGCCTCGCCGAGCTCGAGGATGCGCTGGACGACGCGGCGGTTGGCGCGGTCGACGAGCTCGTCGAGCTCCACCAGGACCTCGGCTCGCTCGAGATCCCGGTCGTTGAAGGCGTCGAGCGCGATCCGGATCATTTCCTCACAGCGGGAGCCCATCTCCTCGAAGCCCTCGATGAAGCGAGGAGACGGTTCGACGTCCGGAACGAGCTTCGAGAGCTTGGCGATCGTCACGCAGTAGTCGGCCATCCGCTCGAGATGAAGGTTGATGTGCAGGATCGCCAGCACGAGCCGCAGGTCGCTCGCAACCGGCGTTTGCCGAGCGAGCAGCGACTGGATGCCTTCCTCGATCCGGAGGTACCGCTCGTCGACGTCGTTGTCGAAGGCGATCACCTCGTCCGCGAGCTCGTGATCGCGCTGCTCGAGCGCGTTCAGCGCTCCACGCAGCGCGCGGAGAACAAGCGCCCCCTCTTCCTGGAGCGTGGTCTCGAGAAGGTTGAGCTCGTCTTGAAAGGTCGTTCTCAACCGAATCTCCCGGTCACGTAGTCCTCCGTGCGTTTCTCGGACGGGTTGGTGAAGATCTTGTCAGTCGAGTCGTACTCCACGAGCACTCCGGTACGTCTTCCTTCTCCGACCTCGAGCGAGAAAAACGCCGTCAGATCGGCCACGCGCGCTGCCTGTTGCATGTTGTGGGTGACGATGACGAGGGTGTAGTCCTTCTTGAGCTCGTGCATCAGCTCCTCGATCGCCGTCGTCGCGATCGGGTCGAGTGCCGATGCCGGCTCGTCGAGAAGCAGCACCTCGGGCTCGATCGCGATAGCGCGTGCGATGCAGAGTCGCTGCTGCTGCCCGCCGGACAGCGAGAGTGCGCTCTTCTTGAGGCGATCCTTGACCTCGTCCCACAGCGCAGCATCGGTGAGCGCACGCTCGACGCGCTCGTCGAGGTCCTTCTTCATGCCGAGGACGCGCGGCCCCCACGCAACGTTGTCGTAGATGGACTTCGGAAACGGGTTCGCCCGCTGGAAGACCATGCCGATGCGCCTTCTGACCTCCACGGGATCGACGCCGTCACCGTAGATGTCTTGCCCGCGATAGAGGACCTGACCTTCGATCTTTGCTCCGGGGATGAGATCGTTCATCCGGTTCAGGCAGCGGATGAACGTGCTCTTGCCGCAGCCGGAGGGACCGATCATCGCCGTGATGAAGTTGCGGTAGATCTCCAGGTTGACGCCGCTGATGGCGGTCGTCGGTCCGTAGTTGACGGCGAGATCGCGGACGTCGAACACGACGTCGCGCTGGGCGGGCGCGTCGGACTTGCGCTCCTGTGCGATCTCGACGGGGCCCACCTCTACGGGAATCGTAACCTTGTCGGTCATCATCGACCTAGCTTCCTCCTCGATCGAGCGAGCAGCGCCTTCGCAAAAAGACTGGCCACGAGGACGAAGAGCATCAGGACGAGCGCCGCTCCCCAGGCCTGCTCGTGGAGTGCCTTGTCCGGCTGCTCGGAGTACGTGAAGATCAGGACGGGGATGTTCGGCATCGACTTGGTGATGTCGGTCGACACCGCCGGGTTGAAGATCGAGCAGGTGAAGAGCAGCGGCGCCGTCTCTCCCGCCGCGCGCGCGACGGCCAGGACCGCACCCGTGAGGATCCCGCCGAACGTCGTGGGCAGGATGACGCCGACCACACTGCGCCAGCGGCTGACGCCGAGGGCCAGGCTGCCCTCGCGCAGCGCCGGAGGCACGAGCAGCAACGTCTCCTGGGATGCGCGCGCAACGAGCGGGAGCATGACGATCGCGAGGGCGAACCCGGCGGCATAGGCGCTCTGCCCATGTCCTATGACGAGCAGGCCGTACACGAAGATGCCGGTGACGATCGTCGGTAGCCCGTTCAGGATGTCGAGCACGAGCTGGACCGGCTGCGCGACGGAGCGCGGCGCGAACTCCGTGAGATAGATCCCAATGAGGATGCCGATCGGAAGCGCCAGCGCCGTAGCGATAGCGACGATCAGGGCAGAGCCGACAATTGCGCTGGAGATCCCGCCTCCAGCCTGGCCGAAGAGCGCCGGCGGCTTGGTGAGGAAATCCCAGCTGAGCGCCGGCCACGCCCGGACGGCGACGGAGATGATGACGACGAACAGCACGCCGACGGCGGAAAGCGCCGCGGCCCAGCCGACGATCTCCATGATCCGGTTGACGATTTTCCGGCGACGGAGACCGCCGGAGGGCTTCAGGGAGACCGCGGGTGCCACGCTCGACATCAGTGCGCCCCTTTCAGCGGGTCGAAGACGCGAACGATCACCTGGGCTGCCAGGTTCGTGATCAGGCCGATCACCATCAGGAGCGCGGCGAGGTAGAGGAGCGACGACTGTTCGAGCCCCGAGCCGGCTCCCTGGTAGCTCGCGGCGATCTTGCTCGCGAGGGTGTCAATGGGCCCGAAGATGTTCGCGGAGATATTCGTGCCGCCGCCAATGACCTGTGTGACGGCGATCGCCTCTCCGAGCGCGCGGCCCAGACCGAGGATGATCGCCGCGGCGATCCCGCTCCTGGTCGATGGCAGGATGACTCCGCGCACCATCTCCCAGCGAGTTGCCCCGAGCGCGAGCACGCCCTCCTCCAGGTCGTTCGGCACCTGTAGGAACAACTCGCGGCAGATGCTGGCGATGATCGGAACGATCATGATCGTCAAGATCACTCCAGCGGTGAAGAGGCCCGTACCAGTCGCCGAGGGCGCGCCGAAGAGCGGGATGAAGCCGAGATGGTCGTGGAGCCACGGCTCCAGGTGGTTGGCGAGGAACGGGCCAAGCACGAGGATCCCCCAGAGGCCGAGCACGACGCTCGGGATCGCGGCGAGCATCTCGACCAGCGAGCCGACTATGCCGCGAACGCCGTCGGGAGCGAGCTCGCTCAGCCAGAGCGCGATCGCGATTGCGAGGGGAGTTGCGATCACGAGGGCGATCAGCGCGCTCATCGCGGTGCCGTAGATGAACGGCAGCGCCCCGAAGACACCCTTTACCGGATCCCACGTCTGACCCCCGATGAACGACAAGCCGTAGTGCTGTATCGCCGGCCAGGCGAGGTGGATGACCTTCCAGATGATCGCGCCGAGCAGGACGAGGGCCGCGAGCGCGGCGAGGAAGGTGACCGCCCGCAGCGCGACGTCGCCGATGCGGTCGCTGACCCGGCGGGTCGAGCGTCTGATCGAGAACTCCGGCTCTGACGGGACGACGCTCATGGGAGACGGCAACCCTAAACCCGCCGCCGCATGGTTAGGCGAGTGTTAACCAGCCTGTAACCACACCTTCACCTTGCATCTGCCCACTGCGCGTCTGGCCGCGGGCATGCTCGCGCCGATCGACTCCAAAACGACAAGGGGAGGACGGCAACTTGAGTAGAAAAACCATCACGCTGCTGGCCAGCGTGCTTGCGGCGACTGCGGCAGTGGCCGTGTCCAGCATCGTCGGCACCGCGGAAGCCCGTCCTCAGGCGACGGAACTGACCGGCGCCGGCAGCTCCTTCGTGGCGCCGCTCGTCGCCGCCTGGACGGCCAAGGTCGACTCCGCTCTTGGCCTCAAGATCACCTACGGACCGATTGGTTCCGGCGGCGGCATCAACGCGATCACCAACCGGACCGTCGACTTCGGTGCGAGTGACGCACCGCTGACGCCGGATCAATTCGCGGCTTGCAAAGGATGCGTGCAGATCCCCTGGGCACTGTCAGCGACGTCGGTCGCGTACAGGGGCGACGGCCTGCCGAACCACATCCATCTCACCGGGCCTGTGCTTGCCAGCATCTTCCAGGGCCGGGTCAAGAAGTGGAATGACCCCGCGATCAAGAAGCTGAACAGGGGCAAGTCCTTGCCGGACTTGGACATCACGGTTATCCATCGCTCGGACAACAGCGGCACGACGTACAACCTGACCGACTACCTCTCGCGCGTCAGCCCCACGTGGAAGAGCGGCCCGGGCAGAGGCGTCGCTGTGAACTGGCCGACGGGCGTGGGAGCCCGCGGAAGCTCGGGCGTCGCCGCGGCTCTCAGCTCGACACAAGGTGGCATCACCTACGTCGACGTCGCGTACACCCTCAAGAACCATCTCGATTTCGCTGCGATCAAGAACAAGGCCGGCGTCTTTGCACTGCCCGGTCTGACAGGGATCAAGTCGGCAGCTGCCACGATCAACCGCGTTGCACCGGATAACGGTGGCATCTCGATCGTGAACCCGGCGAAGTCGCAGAAGCTCGCTTACCCGATCTGCACCTTCACGTACGTGATCGTCCCGAAGCAGACCGCGAAGGCGGCCGACCTCAAGCGCTTCGTCAACTGGGCACTGACCAAGGGTCAGGCGTCTGGACCGAAGCTCCTCTTCTCGCCGATTCCGAAGGTCGTCTTGAGGGCGTCGCTGAAAACGACCGCACTGATCCACCCGTAATTGACGAGGCCCTCAAAGGGCGGGGAAGCTGCACACGACGTGCAGCCCCCGCCCGGGCCCACCGGATGCCTCGACGCTGCCCCCGGCCGAGACGACGACGTGCTTGACGATCGCAAGCCCGAGCCCGGTGCCGCGGGACGCCCGAGCGCGATCGCTTCGGTAGAAGCGCTCGAACAGTCGGGCCAGCTCTTCCTCGTCGACGCCTCTGCCGTCGTCGCTGACCTCGAGCGCCCCGGGCCGCGCGGCGAGGACCAGCGTCGCACCAGGGCCGGCGTAGCGCACCGAGTTCTGAGCGAGGTTCTCGACCACCGTCTGCAACATGCGCCGGCGGAGAGGCAACTCGATGCCCGGCTCGGCCTCGATCCGGATCGTGATGTCGGCGTTCTCGGCGCTGAGGGCAAGCCGGTCGCGAGCCTCCTCCAGCACCGGCAGCACCTCGGTACTGCCGAGCGCGACGACCTCGCGTCCACTCTCGAGCTCGGAGAGGAAGAGGACGTCGTTCACGAGCTCGGTCATCTGCTCGACCTGCTCCCTCGCCTGGGCAAGCAGCTCGTCGCGATCGACTCCGGGAAGGCTCGCCGAGTCGAGGAGGGCGAGCAGGCGCGCGAGTGGCGTCCTCAACTCGTGCGAGACCGCGGCCGTGAAGCCGACCCGAAGCTCCTGGTAAGCCCTCGCTTCCTCCATGATTCAGGTCGAGTATGGCCAAAGTCCTGATCGTCGAAGACGACGGCGTCATCGCCGAGGGGATGGCTCGGCATCTCGCCTCCGCCGGCTTCGACCCTGTCGTCGTCGGCAAGGGCGAGCAGGGTCTCGCGCGCCTGCGCTTCGAGCGCCCGGACGTCGTGGTGCTCGACCTGATGCTTCCCGAGCGTGACGGGTGGAGTGTGATCGAGGCCGCACGCTCAGAGGGCATCGGGACCCCGATCGTCGTGGTGTCGGCGCGCGGCACCGAGCACGACCGCGTCCACGCGCTCGACCTCGGCGCGGACGACTACCTCGTCAAGCCCTTCTCGATGAAGGAACTCGTTGCGCGTGTGCGCGCGGCTTCACGACGGGCGACACGACGCGAGGAGACGCCGCGAGGCGAACCGATCAGCATCGAAGAGCTTCGCATCGACCCGCGCGAGGTGCAGGCCTTCGTCGACGGGGAGAGCGCGGAGCTGACTCCCACCGAGTTCCGGCTCCTCTACCAGCTGGCGCTCGAGCGTGGGCGCGTGGTCACGCGGGACGAGCTCCTGCAGAAGATCTGGGGTCGCCGTGAGACCCACCGCGACCGCACCGTCGACGTCTTCGTGCGCCGCCTCCGCGACAAGATCGACCGCAGGGCTTCGAAGCACACGTTCATCCAGACCCGCTACGGCGTCGGCTACAGACTGGAACCTGAAGCCAAGCCATAACGCCTTGGGGGAACCTCCCGGTTCCCCCAAACCCCCTCCACCGGTCCACTCCGTGGACGGCCGCTTCGCCGCGGCTACAGACTGGAACCTGAAGTCAAGCCGTAAGACAGCTCGTCGCCAAAGTCACGAATCGGTAGGGGCGAGCGTGGCAACCGTCCGACGGCCGTCGATCTCGTAGGCCACGTCGACGTTCTCGTGCTTGCGGTACGTCCCAGCGACGCCGAGGAGCATCGACAGCCACCGGATCGGGCCGAGCTGCCCCTCCTGGGCGAGCGTGCGCCGGAAGATCAACTCGTCGCCAATCCGGTCGAAATCCCGGCCGGGCTCCTGCAGGACGCCGTTCACGTACACCTGGTAACGATCTCCAACCCCGGGCGGTAGGTGTACGCGCGAAGCGGCGGCCATACATCTCGTAGGATGCCACCGCCGGTGAGGCGGAAGACCCTTGTCCTCGTGCTCGCTTTCGGCGCCGTGCTGGCGCTCGCCTCTGTCGCCTACGCGGGCAACGGAGGTTTCGCGCCGCTCACTCCGCACTCTCCGAACGCGCGGCGCATCAACGACTCGTACGTGTGGATCTCGATCTTCACCCTTGCGATCTTCGTGCTGGTCGAGGGCTGTCTCCTCTTTTTCGTCGTCAAGTACCGGCGTCGCGGCCGCTCTCGCAACGTCGAGGGTCCCCAGATTCACGGCGCCACCAAGCTCGAGCTGATCTGGACCGCGATCCCGGTCTTGATCCTCGCCGCGATCGCCTCGTTCATCTTCTACAAGCTCCCCGGGATCCAGAACGTGCCGGCCGCAAAGGCGGAGGGGGGACCCCTGCGAATCCAGGTCAACGCGCATCAGTTCTACTGGCAGTTCACGTATCCGGACGGCTCGATCTCGATCGACGAGCTGCACGCGCCGGTGAACAGAACCGTGCGTGTCGACATCACCTCCCAGGACGTCGACCACAGCTGGTGGGTCCCCGAGCTGGGCGGCAAGTTCGACGCGATCCCCGGTCATCGCACGCACACGTGGTTCAAGGCCGACCAGGTCGGTACGTACCGAGGCCGCTGTGGCGAGTTCTGCGGCGTCTTCCATGCTGCGATGAAGGCCGTCGTCGACGTTCAGACCCGCGCCGAGTACACGGCGTGGCTGGGCACGGCGGCGAGCGATCTCGGTCGGTCCGAGTGGCAAGGAGCCTGTGCGAAGTGCCACGGCTTCCAGGGTGAGGGAGGCTACGGGCCGGCGATCTCGACCAACTCGCTGCTCATCCAAGCCCACGGCCTCGAGCAACTGATCCGGAACGGCAGGAACAAGATGCCGCCGGTCGCGCGCGGCTGGTCGGACCAGCAGATCCGCTCGCTGCTCGCCTACCTGAAGCAGAAGATCTACAAGGGAGCGCCGAGTGGCGGCTAGAGCAACCGTCGAGCCTTACCGATCCGACTGGCGCCAGGGGCGCGTGATGAGCTGGGTCACGACGACCGACCACAAGCGGATCGGAATCCTCTACATCGCGACATCGCTCGTCTTCTTCGCGGCGGGAGGCATCCTCGCACTGTTGATGCGCGCTCAACTCGCGCAGGCCAACGAACACTTCATCACGCGCGAGAGCTACAACGAGCTCTTCACGATTCACGGCACGACGATGATCTTCCTCGTCGTGGTCCCGATCTTCGCCGGCTTGGCCAACTACCTCGTACCGCTCATGATCGGCGCGCGTGACGTCGCCTTCCCACGGCTCAACGCCCTGTCGTACTGGCTCTTTCTCGTCGGCGGGATCACGCTCTATCTGAGCTTCTTCTCCAAGTACGGCGCGTCGCGGTCGGGCTGGTACGGGTATCCCCCGCTCTCGGACAAAACGTTCTCTCTCGGGAACGGCCAGGACCTCTGGATCCTGTCGTTGCACCTGCTCTCGATCTCGTCGCTGGTCGGCGCGATCAACTTCCTGGCGACGATCCACAACATGCGCGCGCCCGGTATGAGCTGGATGCGAATCCCGCTGTTCGTCTGGTCGATCGAGATCTATGCGGCGTTGCTCGTGCTCGTGCTGCCCGTTCTGTCGGTCGGGCTGACACTCCTCCTGCTGGATCGCCAGGCGGGGACGCACTTCTTCATCCCACAGCAGGGGGGCAACGCGATCCTGTACCAGCACTTCTTCTGGTTCTTCGGGCACCCCGAGGTCTACATCATGATCCTGCCCGCGATGGGGATCATCTCGGAGGTGCTGCCGGTGTTCTCCCGCAAGCCGATCTTCGGCTACAAGGCGATCGCATTCTCGACAGTGGCGATCGGCTTCTACTCGATGCTCGTCTGGGCACACCACATGTTCAGCGTCGGCCTGCCGAGTTTCCTCAACGTCTTCTTCATGCTCTCTTCGATGGTCATCGCCGTGCCGACCGGCGTGAAGATCTTCAACTGGCTGGCCACGACCTGGCGGGGCAACCTCATTTTCGACACCGCCATGCTCTGGGCGCTCGGCTTCATCGCCGTCTTCACGGTCGGTGGGCTGTCCGGGATCTTCCTGGCCGCGTTTCCCGTGGACTGGCAGGTGACAGACACGTACTACGTGGTCGCACACATGCACTACGTCCTCTTCGGCGGCTCGGTGTTCGGAATCTTCGCGGGGCTCTACTACTGGTGGCCGAAGATCTTCGGACGCATGCTGAGCGAGCGTCTCGGCAAAGCCCAGTTCTGGCTCGTCTTCCTCGGCTTCAACCTCACGTTCTTTCCGCAGCACCTCCTCGGTCTGCTCGGGATGCCGCGGCGTATCTACACCTACCAGGAGCATGGCCTGTTCCAGGCCTACAACCTCCTGTCCACGATCGGCTCAGGCATCATGGCGCTCGGTCTGCTGCTCTTCGTCGTCAACGTGGTGAGGACGTCCCGCGCAGGTCCGCGCGCGGTGAACGATCCGTGGCTGGCGGACACGCTCGAGTGGTACACGACCTCGCCGCCGCCGCCGCAGAACTTCGACAAGCTGCCCTACATCACGAGCGCGCGGCCCCTGCGAGACCTGCGCCGACGGCTGGCGGAGACCGGAAATGCCTGAGGTCAGACCGGGACCCTGGTTGCGGCTGACCGCCCTCTTCGCGGCCCTCGCGACGCTGCTCGCAGTCATCAGCGGCGCTGCAACGCTTGGTGCCGCGCACCGCGTCCTCGCGGCTCTGGCGCTGCCGCCGCTCTTGGCACTGGTCGTCGCGGCCCTGCTGGCGCATCGGCGGGTCCTGCTCCCGGCGCTCGCCGCACTCGCCCTCTTCGGGATCGCCGCACTCGTGACTGCGCGTGGGGTCCACCTGGCGCTGGCAGCCGTCGCCTTCGCCGCGACGTTGGTCGCCGCCGCCGCAACGTATCGAGGAGAAGCCGCGGTCGAAAGAAGTCGCTGGCAGGACTACGTGACGCTGACCAAGCCACGGATCATGTCGCTGTTGCTCGTGACCGGCCTCTGCGCCATGTTCGTCGGCGCGCGAGGTGCACCGTCCGCCTGGTTGATCGCGGTGACGATGAGCGGCCTCGCACTTGCCTGCGGCGGCGCTTCCGCGCTCAACCACGTGCTCGACCGAGATATCGACAAGCTGATGGGAACGCGCACGCGCGCCCGGCCACTCGCGGCAAAGCGGATGCCGCCGGCGCGCGCGCTCGAGTTCGGGCTGACACTGTCCGCGTTCAGCTTCGTTTTGCTCGCCTCACTCGTGAACGTGCTGACGGCGACGCTCGCGCTCGTCGGGAATCTCTTCTACGTCCTCGTCTACACACGGTGGCTCAAGCGAACGACCCCTCAGAACATCGTTATCGGCGGAGCGGCCGGCGCGGTGCCGCCGCTGGTGGGCTGGGCCGCCGTGACGGGGAACCTGACGTTGCCCGCGCTCTGGCTCTTCCTGATCGTCTTCCTGTGGACGCCGCCGCACTTCTGGGCGCTCGCGCTGCTAATCCGTCGCGACTATGAAGCCGCGCGCATCCCGATGCTGCCCGTCGTACGCGGCGAGCGCGCGACGACGCGACAGATCGTCCTCTACTCACTCGTTCTCGTCGCGGCCTCGCTGACGCCGGTTCTGTGGGGCACGCTCGGGCTCGTCTACCTCGTCGCGGCGGTTGCGCTCGGAGTCGCATTCCTCTGGCTCGCGCTGGACCTACGCCGCCGGACGACGCCACGGCACGCATCCGTCCTCTTCCACTACTCACTGCTCTACCTGGCGCTTCTGTTCGTCGCGATGGCCGTGGACCCGCTCGTCTAGCCGATGCCCGAACCGCTCCCACCCGTCGAGACGAGTCCCGAGGTCGCGCGGAGGAACGTCACGCTCGCGGTCGGCCTGCTCGGCGTCGCCCTGCTGATCGCCGCCGGCGCGATCGTGGTCGCCTTCGTCTACCTGCAGTACGACTGAGCCGAAGCTAAAGGAATCTCCGTTCAGGGCCGATCTGGGGCCTGATGAGGCGTCCTCGTCTTCGACCGACCCTGGCTGCGCTTACGCTCGCCCTCCTCGCCGGAGCCTTGACGGCATTCGTTCCGCGAGCCGCGGCGATCGACCCCTTTCCGATCAATTCGAACGTAACTCTTTCGAGCGACCACTTCGTCGTCCACTACAACGGGGACGACCAGTCCACCTGCACGAACTACC
>JBKPTB010000096.1:0-23954 GCA_046735315.1 Actinomycetota bacterium | reverse complement strand
TTGATCGGACCAGAGCCGCGCAGACGGCTCGTCACCCCGATGGAACGATTACCCGCGCGGAACGACCGCTCGTAGGGTCGTCCCGAGCCCGACCGTCGACCTGATCTCGAGGTCGCCTCCGATCGCCCCGATGCGGTCACGCATGCCCACGAGCCCGATCCCGTCCGCCGCTTCGCCGGCATCGAAGCCACGACCGTTGTCTTCCACCATCGCCTCGAAGTGCGACTCCTGTGTTTCGAGTAGCACGGAGACATTCGCTCCCGCACCGGCGTGCTTCGAAGCGTTCTGGGTCGCTTCGGATACGAAGAAGTAAATGGCTTCCTCGACCACCGCCGGCATGCGCTCGACGTCGTGCGAAACGATGGTGGTGGGGATCGCAGCCGTGCGCGCGACCGCCCGCAGGGCATCCACCAGGCCGCGCTCGCGGAGAATCGTCGGGTACAGGCCGTGGGCCAACGAACGAAGCTCGTCCACGGCGGCGGCGGCATCGCCGGCGATCTCGCCAAGCTCATCTGCGAGCGCCGGATCCGCCGCCAGCTCGCGCGCAGCTTCGAGCTTCACCTGGACGGCGAACAGCCGCTGCTGCGCCCCGTCGTGCAGATTGCGCTCGAGGCGCAGCCGCTCTTGCTGGGCCGTGCTGACGATCCTCCGCCGTGACGCCTGCAACTCCTCGACGAGCCCCGTGTTCTCGAGGAGGAGCACCGACGTTGCCGCGAGCCCTTCCGCGACGCCGGACCCTTCGTCGAGCGACGCGTCGTGGATGAGCGCTGCGACGTGGCGCCCATCGCGTTCGACGCGGGTGACCCCGACCGCGCCTCCCTCCCTCGGCAGCTCGACAGGAAGTCCCTCCACGTCGACGTAGGTCTGGCGCGGTGCGTCCCAGAGCGCAAACCGAAGCAGTGGATCCCCGAGCGCGCGGCGCAGCAGACCCTCCGCGCGCGCCGGTGTGACCGGCTCTCCGGCGACACGCGCGACGAGCTGAGCCAGGCTCGTCGCGGCAAAGACCTGGCCGCGGACCTGTCCTACGAGGATCGCGACCGGCACGGACAGCGCCGCGGCGATGGCGATGTTCCTGAGAAGGTCGGGTGGTGTGGCTCCCAACTGGCGCATCACGCTGAAAGTCGCGTACGTCGCGGCTTGGGCGGACGCACAGAGCAGCAGCGGGGCCACCAGCCGCCGCCGCAGCCGCGCCGGCGCTCGCGACTTGTGGAACAGGAGCGCTGCAACTGCAATGAGCCCGGCGCCGACGACGACGCTCGTGACGTCCGCGAGCACGGTCAGCGCTTCATGGCTTGCCGACGTCAGCTGGAAGGCGTTCCCCGGACAACCAGGGCTGCAGTCCGTGAGCGGCCCAGCCGCCGGCAGCTCTGGCACGAGCGGGATGGTGACCAGCCACAGGGCGGCGCTCGCAATTGCGAGGGCGAGCATGACGCTGCGCTCCAGCCGGGACGCAAGCCGGTCGTGGGGGAACACGAGGAAGACATAGGCGAAGCAAACGCTTAAGGCGCCGAACACGACGCGACCGATGCTGTGCTGAAGCTGATGGTGCGACGTCGTGAGGGTCGCGACGGAGAAGAACAGGCCGATGCCCGTCAGGTAGAAGCCGAACCGAGCGCCAGGGCGACGCCAGCTCGTGTACGAGCCCACTGCCATATAGAGCGCCACAGCAAGGGCTCGGAGCGACGAGAGCGTGTCCGGAGCACGCAGGGGCTCATCGCCGATGTGCAAGGCGACGAGGGCTGCCATCCCCGCACCGACGGCGGCGGGCCCTCCCACGACGACCGCATGCGGCAGCGGGCGTCGCGATTCGACGGCAGGAGCGACGGCTGTCGCCATCTCACCTCCCCGGATCGCGTGGCGACCGTCATGACGCTACCGCTTTTCGAGCGGCGATGCCAACCCGCGTTTTTCGTGTCCCCGATCCCAGGCGGCTCGAGCAGCTCGAGAGCCGCGGCCACGTCCCTGTGAGCCACGTACAGGTGGCAGGCACCGAAACGAATGCATCACGGCAGCCTGACGAGGACATCGCCGCGTCCTCGTCGACCCCGCGATTGACACCACTTGTTCACCCTTGCGGGATGACGCAGGCGGACGAAGCTCGGGCGACAGTGGGCTCATGGCCCGCGTTCCGGTCGCCACGCCGCTCGCGGCTATGCCCAAACCCGCCGAGTCGGGGCAACGCAGATTCCTCAATCGCGAGCTCTCCTGGATCGACTTCGATCGTCGCGTCCTCGAGCTCGCAGCCGATCCGGAGCTCCCGCTGCTCGAACGCGTCCGCTACTGCGCGATCGCATCGTCGAACCTCGACGAGTTCTTCGCTGTCCGCATGGCCGAGCTCTACGACCAGGCCGATGCTGGCATCACGCGCACTGCCACGGACGGATCCACACCGGCGCAGACACTCGCCGAGGCACGTCGTGCGCTCGACGCGCTGCAAGCCGCGCAGGATCAGCTCTGGCACGAGGAGCTCCAGCCTGCTCTTGCGCGCGAGCGCATTCGCATCTGCAAACCGGACGTCTGCCGCGAGCGTCAGCTACGTGAAGTCGGCAGGAGCTTCGAACGCGAGGTTGTCCCACTCCTCACGCCCATGGCCGTCGGCCCCGGAGCTCCTTTTCCGCAGGTCCCGTCGCTCGGACTCAACCTCGCTGTCCTCGTCGGCGACGAGAGCGACCAGCGCCTGGTGTGCATCAGCATCCCGCCGGGCATACCGCGCTTCGTCGGCACCGGCGAGAGAGGTGTGCGTCTGGCGGTCGAGGATGTCCTTCTCCACCTTCTGCCTTCCGTGATCGGACTCGGCAACGTGGCCCCGGCGTGCGCCTTCCGCGTCACGCGAGATGCCGACATCAGCGTCGCCAGCGATGCCGACGATCTGCTCGAAGCGCTCGAAACCAGCCTCCGCCGGCGCAGGTTCGGAGAGGTCGTACGTCTCGAGCTGCCGGCCGACGCGCCCGGAACCGTCAAAAAGAAGTTGATGCAGGAGCTACGCATCGACGACAACCGCGTCTATCAGTCGTCGGCGCCGCTCGGTCTCGCCGCGCTCACGGAGGTTGCAACGCTCCGGCGTCGCGACCTCAAGCGCAAGCCCTGGCGGGGAGTCACGGCCGACGGCTTCACGGGAAATGGCGGCAGGGGACTGCTGGCGCGAATTCGCCGGCGCGACCTGCTCGCTCACCACCCGTATGACGCATACGACACGAGCGTGGAGCGGTTCGTCTCCTCGTCGCGCGACTCCAAGGTTGCAGCGTTGAAAGCGACCGTGTACCGCACCGGGAATCCCTCGGGCACGGTTGCGTCGCTCGTCGAGGCCTCGGAGCGCGGCAAGCAGGCGGTATGCCTCGTCGAGCTCAGGGCCCGGTTCGACGAGCGCCGCAACATCGAGTGGTCACGCGCGCTGGAGCGCGCAGGTGTGCATGTCGTCTACGGCACGCGCGAATCGAAGGTCCACGCGAAGCTCTGCTTGCTCGTCCGCCGCGAGCGGGATGGACTGCGGCGATATGCCCACATCGGCAGCGGCAACTACCACGCTTCGAATGCCTCGACGTACGAGGACCTGAGCCTGTTCACCGCCGACCACGACATCACCGCGGACGTCGCGGACGTGTTCAACGCGGTCACGGGGGACGTCACGCCGCCGGTCTTCCGAAAGCTGCTGGTAGCGCCATGGTTCCTGCGGTCGGGCGTGCTCCACGAAATCGAGCAGGTGACGGCCGCCGCCGACGGGGGTCAGCCCGGGCGGATCCGAGTCAAGGTCAACGCGCTGGTCGATCCCGAGATCGTCGACGCTCTCTACGCGGCGTCACAAGCGGGAGTCTGTATCGAGGCGGTGACGCGCGGCATCTGCGTTCTCCGGCCGGGCATCCCCGGAGTGAGCGACGGAATCACGGTTCGCAGCGTTCTCGGCCCGTTGCTGGAGCACAGCCGCATCCTGTCGTTCCGAGCAGGCGACCACATCTCCACGTGGATCGGCAGCGCGGATCTGATGCCGCGCAACCTCGATCGGCGCGTCGAGGTGCTCGCCCCCGTCGAGGATGCGAGGCTGCGTAAGCGCATCGACGGCGTGCTCGACGCGCTGCTCGCCGACACTCGCTTCAGCTGGGAGCTCGGAGCCGACGGAAGGTGGTCGCGCGCCCGGCCGCCAACGGGCGAGAAACCGGTCTCGGCACAGGAGCTGCTGATGCGCGAAGCGGTCGCCCGCCGCAAAAAGCCCCGTTGAATCACCCGCTTGGGACGATGGAGCGGCAGTACTACGTCGGCAAAGTCGCGGCATGGACGACCCGCGCCTCGCGCGCATCCGCGAGTTCATCGAGCCATTCCGCGCGCCCGGGTCGACCGTCGTCTTGGAACGCGACTTCGACCCGTCCGGTACGGGGGACTTCTTCGCGGAAGCAGACAGCGAGGGTCTTCTAGAGCAGGGAGTCGAGATGCTCGGGCACTACCAGTCCCGGCTCGCTGCACAGGACACGTACGGGCTATTGGTGGTTCTCCAGGCGCTCGATGCCGGCGGTAAGGACAGCACCATCCGTCACGTCATGAGCGGCGTGAACCCACAGGGCGTCGTCGTACATGGCTTCCGCGCCCCGTCCAGCGAGGAGCTCGACCACGACTTCCTCTGGCGCTACACACAGAGGCTCCCCGCACGCGGCGAAATCGCGATCTTCAACCGATCGCACTACGAAGACGTCCTCGTGGTGCGTGTGCATCCGGAGCTACTCGAGCGGCAGAAGCTGCCGCCACTCGCCCGCGCCGGCGCGGTTTGGGAGCGCCGGTACCGCCAGATCAACGATTGGGAGCGCTCGCTCGTCGAGAACGGCTTCCCGATCGTGAAGGTGTTCCTGAATCTGTCCAAGGAGGAGCAGCGGCGCCGCTTCCTGCGTCGCATCAACTATCCGGAGAAGAACTGGAAGTTCAACGCCCACGATGTCGAAGAGCGCGCTCACTGGGACGCGTATCAGGAGGCCTTCTCGCAAATGCTCAGCGCGACGAGCACGCCCTACGCGCCGTGGTACGTGATACCTGCCGATCACAAGTGGTTCCTCCGGGTCGCCGTCGCCGCAGTCGTCGTCGACGCGCTGGCGAAGATCGATCCGCAGTACCCGACCGTGAGCGATGAGGCACGACAGGCTCTGCTCGTCTCGAAGGAACGGCTCGAAGCCCAGGCGCCCGATGGCGTTGCCGCTGATCCCGTCGGCGCCCACCTCGGGGCCGGATAGGCGTAAAGGAGTGAAGAAATGGCACAGGTGATCGCCGTACCCCCCGCAGAGGCGGAGGCAGCGGAAAGCCCGTACTACGAGCTTCCGGGTGAGCAGGTCGCCGCTTCGCTCGACGTCGATCCCGCACGGGGCCTGAGCTCTGCGGAGGCGGCGGCACGCCTCGATTCCTACGGCGCGAACAAGTTCGCCGAAGCGAAAGCGGAGCCGCGGTGGCGTGCGTTCGTCCGCCAGTACTACGACCCGATGCAGATCGTGTTGCTCGTTGCGGGCGTCGCGAGCATCGTCCCGCTCGGTCAGTACGGCACCGGAATCATGCTGCTCTTGCTCACCGCGTTGAACGCCGTGCTGGGCCTGCATCAGGAAGGCAAGGCCGCCGCCGCTGTCGCGGCGCTGCAGAAGATGATGATCATCAAGGCGAAAGTCCGCCGCGAGGGAGAGCTCGCTGAGATTCCGGCTGATCAGCTCGTTCCTGGCGACATCGTCTCGATCGAGGCCGGCGATGTGATCCCCGCGGACGGGCGCCTCCTGCAGGCTGCGACGCTCGAGGTGGCGGAATCCGCCTTGACGGGAGAGAGCGTTCCGGTCTCGAAGGGCGTCGCTACCGTCGACGGCGAAGACGTGCCGCTCGGCGACCGAACCGACATGGTGTTCATGAACACCAACACGACGCGCGGCGCCGGTCAGTTCGTCGTCACGGCGACCGGAATGAACACCGAGGTCGGCCACATCTCGAATCTCCTGCAGCATGAGAGCGAGACAGAGACGCCGCTGACGCGGCAGCTCGCGAAGCTGACGACGCAGATCCTTGTGATCGCGGGCATCGCCGTCGCGGTATCGATGATCCTGAACCTCTCACGCGGCGATACGTTCACGGTAGTCTTCACCGCGGCGATCGCATTTGCCGTCTCGGCAATACCGACCGGGCTTCCCGCGGTCGTGACGACGATTCTTTCGCTCGGAACACAAACGCTCGCGCGCGCGAATGCGATCGTGAAGCGCTTGCGCTCCACGGAGACGCTCGGCTCGACGTCGGCGATCAACTCCGACAAGACCGGCACGCTGACGCTCAACCAGATGACGGCCGTCGAGCTGACGATCCCGGGACGGCGCTACGCCGTTTCCGGTAGTGGCTATTCGACCGAGGGGACGATCAAGCATGTTGCCGGTCAGCCGGACGTCCCCCTGGACCAGTTCCTGCTGCCGATGCTGCTCGCTTCCGATGCCGTGGTGTCAGACGGCGAGCTCATCGGCGACCCCACCGAGGGCGCGCTCGTCGTGCTCGCGGAAAAGGGCGGCCTCGACGCCGGCAGCACTCGCGAGGCGTACCCGCGCGTGGCCGAGCTTCCGTTCGACGCTGCCTACAAGCTCATGGCGACGTTCCACCGTATGCAGGACGGAGACGGACGCGACGTCATCCGCGGCTTCGTCAAGGGCGCACCCGACCAGTTGCTCGCGCGGAGCACAACGGCGCTAGACGCTGATCTCCGCCCCGTCGAGGCGGACGACGACTTCCGCAAGCGCTATCTCGAAGAGAACCGACGGCTCGGCGAGCAAGGGCTCCGCGTCCTCGCGACCGCGCGCCGGGATTTTGATCCCGAGACCTTCGACCCGAACGGCGATCTGCTGCTCCAGGTCAACGGCCTGACGGCGCTCGCACTCGTCGGAATCGTCGATCCGCCGCGGACGCAGGCGAAGTCGGCGATCGCCGAAGCGAAGTCGGCGGGGATCCAGGTACGGATGATCACCGGCGACCATGCGGTCACAGCCGAAGCGATCGCACGCAAGCTCGGCATCGAGGGACGGGCGATCACGGGAGCCGAATTCGCGGCGATGACCGACGATGAGGCTCTGGCTCAGATCGACGGGATCGGCGTCATGGCGCGCGTGACGCCGGAGGACAAGGTGCGGCTCGTCGACACCCTCAAGCGTCGCGGCCATGTCGTCGCGATGACCGGCGACGGCGTCAATGACGCACCGGCATTGAAACGGGCGGACATCGGCATCGCCATGGGCATCACTGGTACGGAGGTCTCGAAAGAGGCGGCCGCGATGATCCTCACCGACGACGACTTCTCGACGATCGTCAAGGCCGTGCGCATCGGACGCGGGCTGTACGACAACCTCAAGAAGTACATCCAGTTCCAGATGGCCGCACTGATCGGTTTCATCGTCACGTTCCTCGGCGCGAGCATTTTCAACATCGTCAGCGGCGTGCCGTTCGTCCCGCTGCAGACGCTTTGGATCAACTTCACGACGCAGGTCTTCCAGGCAATCGGGCTCGGCTACGGAGAGCCCGCACCCGATCTGATGGAGCGCAAGCCGCGCCCCGAGAACGAGCCGATCCTGAGCCGAAGCCTCCTGGGATACCTCGCACTAGCCGGCCTGGTCATGGGAGGCACAACGCTCGGAATCATCTGGTGGGCCGCCGATGCGCACAACACCGCCGTTGCGCGGACGATGGGCATGACGAGCTTCGCAATCGCCAATGTCTTCCTGTCTTTCACCGTGAAGGACGATCTCAAGTCGTTCTTCAGCGTCGAGACGTTCACCGATCGGCGCATGCTGAAGGCAACGACCCTGTCGGCCGTCGCAATCCTCTTCGGAACGGAGCTCGGGATCTTCAACCGGATCCTCGGAACCGTCAGCCTCACCGGGAAGCAGTGGATCGCGTGCATCCTCGCCGGCTCCTCGGTAGTGCTCGTGTCGGAGCTGCGAAAGTTCGTGCTGCGCCGCCGGGCGCGTGCAACAGCGGAGACGGACGGGGTCATAGGCAAGCTTGCGCCGGGATCAACGGCGCCATAGGGAGTACACCGGACACTCGCGAAAGGAGTGCAGATGGCCTCAGCGACCGCCCCCCGCAGCGCCATGTCCGACGACGAGCTACGAGAGTTCTTTGCGCTGATCAAGGACGTCGACAGCGTTGAGCTGAAGCTGACCGTGCCCGAGCCTGCGCAGCTGTCGACCGCCCGTGCGCTCGGGCTCGACCCGCTTCAGGCGCAGCTCCGCCAGGTCTTCTTCTTCGACACGCCCGACCTGACACTGGACGAGCACGGCGTCGTCGTGCGTGCCCGACGGTCGCAGAAGAAGGGTGACGATACCGTCGTCAAGCTCCGGCCCGTAGTTCCGTCGGAGCTCCCGCACGGCCTGCGGCAGTCGCCGGATTTCGGCGTCGAGCTCGACGCCTCGCCCAAAGGCTACGTCTGCTCCGGCTCGCTGAAAGGCGTCCCGTCGGAAGGCCACGTGCACAAGGCCTTCACTGGAGCAAAGACGGCCCGCAAGCTGTTCACGAAGGAGCAGCAGGCGCTGTTCGAGGAGCGCGTGCCAGAGGGCATCGACCTCGACGAGCTCACGATGCTCGGTCCACTGCTCGTGTTGAAGCTCAAGAACACGCCGCAGGGCTTCGACCGCAGGCTCGTCACGGAGCTGTGGCTGTATCCCGACGGCTCGCGCATCCTCGAGCTGTCGACGAAGTGCGAGCCGACGGAAGCGTTCCAGGTCGCCGCCGAGGCGAGAGCCTTCTTTGCATCGCGCGGGATCGATCTGAGTGGCAAGCAACAGACGAAGACCCGGTCGGCACTCGAATTCTTCGCAAAGCAGCTCGAGGGTGGGAAGACGAAAGCGGGCCGCCGTCAGCCGGGGGCGAACACCTCGGCCGCCTCGACGAAGACGAAGTCGCGCGCGTAGCCCAGCTTCGAAAGCGCAACCTCGACCGTAACCCGGGAGGAGGTTCGGGGTGAAGCTCGTCCGCGTGCTCGGTTACGCGCTGCGGCGCTTCTTCGCCGACCGTTGCCCGCGCGACGCAGCCGCGATCGCCTACCGAGTCCTCTTCTCTATTGGTCCGCTGGCCATCGTCCTCGTGTCGATCTTCGGCCTGCTTCTGCAAGACGATGACATGCGTCAGCACGTGGTCGACGCCGTCGTCGATGCATTGCCCGTCTCACCCGCCGGCCGCAAGGACGTCGAGGACGCGCTCACAACGATCGCCACGCCGGCCAGCGCGGCGGGATTCATCAGCTTGGTGCTCTTCGCATGGTCGGCCAGCGGAATGATGGCGGCGATCCGGCTCGGGCTCGAATCCGCCATGAACGTCACGGAGTCGCGCAGCCTCGCCCGCGGAAAGCTCGTCGACGCTGCGCTTGTCCTCGGCGCCGCGGCGCTCGTGCTGGTAACGGTTGCCGTCACCGTGCTCGGCGGCATCGTGGAGAAGGCGCTCGCCGGGCGCCTCGGGGGGGTTGCCGAAATCGACTCGGCCGTCGGCGCCCTCGTCCGCCTGGGGGTCTTCATCGCGTCGATCGGCGTCGTCCTGCTGCTGTATCGGTTCGTTCCGGCGCGCGGCCTGCGCATCCGCGACGGGGTCGTAGGTGCCACGGTGACGGCGGTGCTGTTGCAGGCGATCTCGCTCGCGGCCGCGTTGATCTACGCGAAGACGAACAAGCTGAGCGTCATCTACGGATCGCTGACCGTCGCCCTGTTCTTCGTGTACTCGACCTACCTGTACTCATCTGCGCTCCTCTTCGGCGCCGAAGTTGCGGCATTGTGGTCGCAGCCTCGACCTGCGAGCACGACGGCCCTCCGCCGGCGTGTTACGACTCTCGCGCTGAAGCAGGCGCTCAAGGAAGCGCGCAAAATCACCTAGTTCGTGCTCGAGGCATTCGCATGGGGCTTCCTGGCCGCCTCGTCATTGATCGTCGGAGGCGCAGTCGCGCTGCGTTATCGGATAGATAATCGCACCCTTGGCCTCGTGATGGCGTTCGGGAGCGGCGTGCTGATCAGCGCCGTCGCGTTCGAACTCGTCCAGGAGGCGTTCGACACGGCGGGCGGCAGCGGCACGGTCGCGCTCGGCCTCCTCGTCGGATCGTGCGTCTTCTTCGCCGGCGACGCATTGATCGACCGGATGGGCGGCGAGCACCGCAAGCATGCCGGGGGCCGCCAGGCGCAGGGCTCGGCGCCTGCGATCGTGCTCGGCATCGTGCTCGACGGCATTCCCGAATCGATCGTGCTCGGCTTGACGATCGTCACAGGCGGCACCGTGAGCGCGGCGTTCCTCGTCGCGGTGGCGCTGTCGAACCTGCCGGAGGCGGTGGCGGCGACGAGCGGGCTGAGCAAGGGCGGCTGGGCGAACCGCTCGATCTACGAGCTCTGGGTCCTCGTCGCGCTCGTCTCCGGACTGGCGTCATTGTTCGGATTCGCCGTCTTCGACTCGACATCGGCCGGGGCGACGGCGTTCGTCCTGGCCTTCGCCGGCGGCGCGATCCTCACGATGCTCGCCGACACGATGATGCCGGAGGCGTTCGAGCACGCAGGTCCGCTCGTCGGCCTCGTCACGACGGTCGGCTTCGCTGCTGCGTACGGCCTCAGCGCGCTGGAATAGGTCGTGGTTCGCGCTGCTGACTCTCACGATCCACGCGGACGATGCAGCGGAATCCGATGTGACCGGTTGAGGTGTCGACGCTCTCGCCCTGGCGAGCGGCCGGTCGGTAGCGCAGGCAGTAGTTGGGTGCGCAGAGATGCGAGCCGCCCTTGATCACCTTGCGCGGCAGCTGCCCGGCCGAGAAGCCCGAATGCGCTGGGTTGCCCAGGCTCGTCGGGGCGCAGCATGGGCTCTTCGCTTCGTTGGGGTGGCGCGGTCTGAACCAGTCCGAAGTCCACTCCCAAGTATTCCCCGTCATGTCAAAGAGGCCGTAGCCGTTCGGCGGAAACGAACCGACCGGCGACGTGCCCTCGTATCCGTCTAGTTTCAGGTTCCGCCAGGGAAATTCGCCCTGCCAGGTATTTGCCATCGCTTTCCCGCCGGGAAACTCCTCTTCGCCCCACGCGAAGACAGCTCCGTCGAGCCCGCCGCGAGCGGCGTACTCCCACTCCGCCTCGTTTGGCAACTCCTTGCCCGCCCACACGGCATACGCCTCGGCGTCCTCATAGGCGACGTGCACAACTGGATGGCGATCGCGGCCGTTGATCGACGTGCCGGGACCGCCCGGGCGTTTCCAGTACGCGCCCGGAACGTATGCCCACCAGCTGCGGTAGTCGTTGAGGTTCACCGGCCCGGACGTCTTGCGGAAGACGAGCGACCCGGGCACCAACAGCTCAGGATCGGCGTCGGGGTAGTCCGCTGCTGCGGGCGGCCGTTCGGCAACCGTGACGTAGCTCGTCGCCCGCACGAACCGCCGAAAGTCGGACGCGGTCACGGGATTCTCGTCCAGCCAGAAACCATCCAGTGCCACGCGGTGCACCGGCCGCTCCTCGGGGTAGAAGCTTTCAGATCCCATCAGGAACTCTCCGCCCGGGACCCATGCCATCCCCGGCGCAGGTCGCGCATCGCGCGCTTCTCGCGTCCTGGCCGTCGAATGCATGCTCCGATTGTCGCACGAGGCGATTCGCCGCTCACATTTCGGCAACCGGCGAGCCTTCACCCTGTCGAGGTGATGCGTTCTCAGCAGCTGAATCGCCAGTGTGCTCGGTTGAACCAGCGGCGCGGGTTCGAGCTTTCGTAGGGACCAGCGGCTCGCGCCTAGCACGGCTGCCAACGACGTCGACCGAGAGGAGCCTGTGATGGCCGAACCGTTCAGAGGAACGATCAACGTCGACGTCAGGGACTCGGAGCCGGACTGGGCGCCGTTCGAGCCGCCGAAGCCGCCTCCTGGAGCGCCGAGCATCGTGTACATCGTCCTCGATGACGTCGGCTTCTCGGCGATGAGCTGCTACGGCGGGCCGATCGAGACTCCGAACATCGACCGGATTGCGGAACAAGGCGTGCGTTACACGCAGTTCCACACAACGGCGCTTTGCTCGCCGACGCGCTCATGTCTTCTCAACGGGCGCAACCACACCCGCAACAGCATGGCCTGCATCACCGAGGCGGCGATCGGATTCCCGAACGCAAGCGGCACCATCCCGCCCGAGAACGGGATGCTCCCGGAGATTTTGGGTGAGCGCGGCTGGAACACGTACATGGTCGGCAAATGGCACCTCTGCCCGACGGACGAGATGAACGTTGCCGCCACCCGACGGAACTGGCCAACCGGCAGAGGGTTCGAGCGCTGGTACGGGTTCCTCGGCGCCGAGACGAACCAGTGGTATCCAGACCTTGTCTACGACAACCATCCGGTCGCCCAGCCGGCGCTACCGAAAGACGGATATCACCTGACCGAAGACTTGACGGACAAAGCGATCGAGTTCATCAAGGATGCGAAGGCGATCGCTCCAGAGAAGCCGTTCTTCCTCTATTACGCCCCAGGGGCCTGCCACGCGCCGCACCACGCGCCGCAGGACTGGATCGACAGATTCAAGGGACGTTTCGACATGGGCTACGAGGCGATCCGCGAGCAGACCCTTGCCCGGCAGAAGGAGCTCGGGATCGTGCCGGCGGACACCGAGCTGCCGCCGATCAACCCGATTGGCACTCCCGAGACGCGCACGGGCCCGGAGGGCCAGCCGTTTCCGACCCTGGACTGTACGTTGCCCTGGGACGAGCTGGGTGACGACGAGAAGCGCCTCTTCTCCCGGATGGCCGAGGTATACGCAGGGTTCCTCGCACACGCCGACCACAACATCGGGCGTTTGCTCGACTACCTCGATCAGACCGATCAGCTCGACAACACGCTCATCGTGCTGGTCTCGGACAACGGGGCGAGCGGCGAGGGCGGCCCGACCGGCTCGGTCAACGAGATGAAGTTCGCGAACGGTGTCCCCGACGACGTCGCCGAGAACCTCGCCAAGATCGATGACCTCGGCAGCGAGAAGACCTACAACCACTATCCGAACGGCTGGGCAATGGCCTTCAACACACCATTCAAGATGTGGAAGCGCTACGAATTCAACGGCGGCACCAGCGACCCGTTCATCCTCTCGTGGCCGGCTGGAAACGTCGGGGGGCAGCTGCGCGACCAGTATTGCCACGCGATCGACATCGCGCCGACCATCCTCGACCTGCTCGGCGTCGAGGCGCCGGGAGCGATCAAGGGCCATACCCAGACGCCGTTCGACGGGAGAAGCCTGAGGGCCACGGTCGACGACCCGAACGCCCCGTCGCCGAGGAAGACGCAGTTCTACGCGATGCTAGGCTCGCGATCAGTCTGGCACGAGGGCTGGAAAGCGGTCACGACCCACCCGGCGCTCTCAGGCTGGGGGCACTACAACGACGACGAGTGGGAGCTGTACCACACGGACGTCGACCGCTCCGAGGTCCACAACCTTGCAGCCGAGCAGCCGGAGAAGGTCCGCGAGCTCGTGAACCTCTGGTTCGCCGAGGCAGGCGCAAACGGGGCATTCCCGCTCGACGACCGTTCCGCGATGGAGATTCTCAACACGGCCCGGCCACAACTCAGCGCGCCGCGCACCCGCTACGTCTACTACCCGGACACCGCCCCCGTTCCCGAATGGCAGGGAGTGATCGTTCGCGGGCGGTCGTTTGTGATCGGAGCCCTCGTCGACATCCCCGGACCCGGGGTAGAAGGAGTGCTCTTCTCCCAGGGGTCGCGCTTCGGCGGCCACACGATCTACGTCAAAGACAACCGCCTCCATTACCTGAACAACTTCCTCGGCAGCCTCGAGCAGAAGATCGTGGCTACGGAAGATGTACCGACCGGCGAGAAGCTGCTCCTTTCCGCCTCCTTCGAAAAGGAGGACCAAGACCCGCAGAGCACAACGGGAACGCTCTCCCTGTATTACGGAGATCACAAGGTCGGCGAAACGAAGATCAAGACGCAGCTCGGAGCGTTCGCGATCGCCGGCTCGGGCATCTACGTGGGCCGGCACGAGGGTGAGCCGATCACCGACGATTTCCCGGGCGAGCCGCCCTATCGCTTCGCCGGAGGCACGATCGATCGGGTCGGGATCGACGTCAGCGGCGAGCCTTTCGTCGACCTCGAGCGCGAAGCCGCCCTGATGCTCATGCGCGAGTGAGCCGGTGGGCGAGCTGCCCGGCCGAATCTCGATCGGTACTGCATTGTGGTCGCCGCCGCGGCCCGCGAGCACGACGGGCGCTCCGCCGGGCGGATTACGACTCTCGCGCTGAAGTAGGCGCTTAAAGAAGCGCGCAAAATCACCTAGTTCGTGCTCGGCGCTCCCATCCCCTCGGCTCTGATAACGCCCTAAAGGTCGGGCGCCCGCGCCGCGTCCCGCGGCGCGGGCGTTTCCTGTTTCCTACGGACCGTAACCGCCGCCCGACGAGGGGGGTGAAGGTGACGCCTTCACAACCTTGGCGCCCGCGGTCGAGATCGCGTACCACTTCGCTCCGAACGCGTCCATGCCTTCGCCCTTGGTCTGGCCTTTCGTCGTGTCCTCCGCGAACGTATACAGCGGGTGGTGGTTGTACGTCACCTGCAACCTGCCGTCCGCACGCTTCGTCGTCCCGAGTAGGGCCGCCTTTGCGCCCCCGGTTGCGCGCGGCTTTCCCTTGGTGATCAGCGGTGGCCAGAAGCTCACGCACTGGCCGGTGCAGGCGCTCATCCCTTTCCGGTCCTTCCCGAAGAGGTAAAGCGTCCGGCCGCTGGAGTTGACGAGGATCCGCCCGAGGCCGGTCTTCGCCGTCGAGACGGTTGCTCCGGCTGCGCGAGCGGCATGAGTGTCGGCCGGCTGGAGCAGGAAGATGGCTGCGAGCGTCCCCGCGAGCGCGGCGGCCGCGACGAGCCAGGCGTTTGTCGTGCGAATTGATGTAGCGGCACTGCGATTGTTCGTTCCCATAGCTGTTCTCCTTTTTTCATGCTCTACGCAGCGCATCGCAGTCATGGATTCGCGGGGATCCCGCCTTAACGCAAAGAAAAAGAAACGCCGGACGCCCTTAGAGAGGCGACGGTCTCATCTGCTCAACTTGAAGTCGACGCCGCCATTACCGTCGGTGCGCGCGTAAATCGTACGACGCGGTCGCTTGTGAGGCGAGGTTTGCCTCGATCTCTTCGAGCGAAGCTTGCTCTAGCTCCGAAACCGTCTGACCACCCCGCTGGGCCGGCGTGTCCGAGACCGTTCCCGCGCTCAGTTCGGTGAGACCCAGCTAGGAGCCGCCCGGCGGAAGCGGTCGCGTGCTGATCGCACCGTTCTGGTCGACCGAGACGAGCATCAGCTCGCCGCCCCGACGCAGGACCGCCGACTCGCCGCTTTCGCTGTCGATCGCCCAGCCCTGCCCGACCCAGCCGGCGACAGCACCGTCGAGCCGCCGGCGGCGTTCCTCAGCGGAGAGGCCGCGATCGCTTCCGCTGCGGCGTGTGAGCAGGGCGATCAGCAGCCCGATCGCCGCCACCGCCAGGACCGCGATCACCACCCACGCCCAGGTCGGGGCGCTCTCCGACGGGCTCTCGGCCGAGGTAGTCGTCCGCGGCACGATCCGCGTCGTCGTGTGCTCCACCGTCTCCGTCTCCGTCGGCGCCGTCGTCGTAGTCGTCTCCACTGTCGTAGCGGTCGTCGTCACGTCCTGCGCCTTCCCTCCGGCGACGACCAGGCCGGCGAGGAGAACCCCGGCAGCGAAGAGGCCAACCAGGACGCCGACAAGCTTGACGGCCTTCGGCATCACCACATGATGCCTGGCCTGTGTCGGCCCTGTTTTCGTCGTCTGGCGAGGGCGAGACCGTAGTGGAGCCTGCGGGGACTTGGGGCGATTCACCCCTTCGACAGCCGGACAACGCTCCGCGACGTGCCCCACGTCGGGACTCGTCCTGTGGTTGGACACCAACGGCGACGGTGCGGCCGGCAGCACCTACTTCCACCTCAACCTGACAAACCTGTCCGGCCATGCATGCACTCTCAGGGGCTATCCCGGCGTGTCAGCAGTCGATCTCGCAGGTCACCAGCTTGGCAGCGCCGCAGCCCGGAACCCATCTCGCCCAGGTCGCCCTCAAAAGGCGATCTGGAACTTGAGAACCTCGCGCTCGTTCATAAGCCGGTATCCGTCCGGCACCTCGTCGATCGGTCCGGTGCGGTCAAAGACGCGCCCCGGCTCGATCCGCCCGTCGAGCACGTCCGGCAGCAGTTCCTCGATGTACGCGCGCGCTGGAGCAGGCCCGCCGCCCATGCTGACGTTCTTCCAAAACGCGATCCCTGCAGGGACGTTCTCGTCCTCAGGCACGCCGACCCAGCCAACAGCTCCGCCGGCGCGCGCGATTTCGAGCGCGGTCACGACAGCCTGCCGAAGCCCTACGCACTCGAGTACAGAGTCGACGCCGAGGCGATCGGTCAATTCGCGCACGCGCTCGACCGCCTCGTGACCACGCTCACTCACGACCTCCGTAGCGCCGAATTCCTTACCCAGCGCAACCCGTTCCGGATGACGACCGAGCAAGATGATCCGTTCCGCACCCAGGCGCCGAGAGGCGATGATGCCGCAGAGGCCGACCGCACCGTCGCCGAAGACCGCAACAGACCTGCCGGGGCCGACCTTAGCGGCGAGAGCAGAGTGATTGCCAGTCGACATCACATCGGCAAGCGTCAGCAGCGACGGCAGTAGCGTGTCGTCCTCGTTCACCGGCAGAACGACGAGCGTTCCGTCCGCTTGCGGAACGCGCACTGCTTCACCTTGTCCACCGTCGACTCCGTCGGCGCCGTAGCGGCCTCCGTGCAGGCATGAGATCTGGAGACCTTGTCTGCAGAAGAAGCACGTCCCGTCCGACCACACAAACGGTGTGACCACGAGATCGCCTTTCTTCATCGTGCGCACGTCGTTGCCAATGTCCTCGACGACGCCAACGAACTCGTGTCCCATCCGACGGCCGGTCTCCGTCGGCTCCATCGACTTGTAGGGCTACAGATCGCTGCCACAGATGGCGGAGCGAGTCACTCGAACCAGGGCGTCTGTCGGCTCGACCAGACGTGCATCAGGAACGGTCTCGACGCGCACATCGCCGGCGCCGTACCTCAGAGTTGCGCGCACTGCTCAGCCCCCGACTGTAGACGGCCTTCAGGGCATGAAGGCTACGCGCTCGGCTCGGTCACCGTGGCAGGCGCTTCCGCGGGCGCCCGCGAGAACCACAGCGCAGCAGCCGCGCCGACGGCGTAGGCGACGACGAGGGTGACGACAGCGCTCGCGGTCCCAGGCTTCTGCGTCATGTTCCAGACGATCCCGAGCACGAGGGCAACGTTCGTGAACTCGGCGACCCAGAGGCCCGGATGCCGCGTCATTCGCCGCGCGTGCTCACCGAGCGGGCCAGGCCCGTTTTCCTGCAGTGCCGCCGCGAGCTTGTGCGCCGTCCGCTCTGCAACGATGGGCCCCTGGAGCGTCACCACCACGAGGCCGACGATCGACACGGCGATCCAGCCGGTGTCCCACGTCCAGAGATCCGCCGTCATGTACGCACCAGTGGCGAAGAGGCCGAGGACCGCGATCGGGAACGCTCGGCCGACCTTGCCCGCAACTCTCCCCCACGGAATCGCGTCAGCAAGCGTCCGCGCGCTGCGGAGCTGGAAGATGCATACGAGGAGAATCGAGGCCGCCCCGATCCCGATGAAGAGCGAGAGCAGGTGCAGATAGAGAACCACATGGTAGGTGTCCAAAGGAATGACCCTCCTGAAGTTGGTGACGCCGCAACTCGACTGTACGGAAGATCGGAAGCCTCTTCAAGGCGGTCCCAGGGGACAACGACGGCGGGCGAGGTGATGATCGGGTTACCCGTCGACGAGGACGCCTGTGACCGGGCCGAGCGCCCGGGCCGAGCGTTTCGAGACGTGCGGCAGCCGGACGAGGCGATGGCTGAGTGGTCGGCCGATCTTCCGACGCTCGAGTTGTTCTTCGCTAATTGGCTTCCAGAGGTCGTCGATGACCTGGATCGGGTCGGTCGGCAGCTCCTCGATCGGAAGCTCGAGGTGCTCTGCCCAGAGGCGCAGCCGCGTCTGCCTGGCGAGATCAGCGTCGTGGCTGACGATGTTCATCTCGGTGTCGTTGAAGAGGGAGTGCTCGTTGAGGTTTGCCGAACCGATGGTCAGCCAGTTGTCGTCGACGATTGCAATCTTGGCGTGGACGTAGATCGGGTCCGTGCGGTCGCCCGCGCGTGAAAACAGGGTGCACGCGAGGAGGCGGCCGGAGTCGCTGTCGGCATCGTCGTCAGCTTCGATGAGACTCGCCAGCACTCCTCGAGTGTCGTCTGCGCCGTTGTTGGGTTTGGACGGGAGCAGCAGCAAGAGCCGAAAGTCGCTGTGAGGGGGATGCAGGATCTTGTCGCGCAGAACGGCCTCGATCTCAGGCGACCAAAGAAACTGGTTTTCGATGTAGATGAATCGTTCAGCGGCTTTGAGGGCGCGAACGTAGGACTCGAGAATCCTGAAGTCACCTCTGTGCGTCGCCGTGTAAATGTGTTCGGGCACCGTGCGCACGATCTGCACCTCGACGTCGCCGGCGGGCTCTGAAGCGCGGACGGGTGCGAGAGTCTTTCCGGTCACCTCGTGCCAGCGCATTCGGAAGTGCTCGGCAACATCCGCGACCACGGGGCCTTCGAGTCGCGTACAGGCATCGTGCCAGCCCACGCTCGCGCGAGGCGGATGCGTATTGGCGTCGAAGCGATCACCCGACTCCGAGGTGAGATCGATCCCGCCGACGAACGCCACGCGGTCATCGATGACGATCGTCTTTTCGTGATGGCAGTGCATCGGCCGTTCGTTCGCATCAAGTGCGCACTCGATCTTCGTCCCAGCACTCAGCTCCTCTCGAATCCTCCGCATCTCACGTCGTGAGGGACGGAAGAGCGGAAGGGGAGCGCCGGCCCAGACCAGCACGCGGACATCGATGCGCTCGGCCAGGTCCGCCAGGAGATTCCGAAGGACTACGTCCTGGCCGTCGCGGTCGAGCGCAAAGTCCGGAGAGAAGTGCCACCCCGCCAGATGAACGTGTGAGCGCGCTCGTCGGAGTTCCTCCGCGATCGCCGGCAGAGCTTGCTCACCGTCGATGAGAACGTCAACCGAATTACCAGACCGCATTGGCGGGTCGCCAGCGGCCCAACCTCCAGCCGGGGCGTCGAGCGCGCGCTGCCAACCGATCCGCCGTAGACGACGTCGATGGTGACTGCAGATCTGGCGGCTGATCTGATTGCCGAACCAAGACTCCGCAGCGAAGGCCAAACGCCGAAACGGACTGACCAGATTGCGCGGCTCCATCGATTCCGCTTAGGTCCCCAGCGCCGACTAAATCCTGCGATAGCGCGCGTCGGCCAGCGAATAGATCGCAAATGCGACGAGCCCGCTGGCCACAATGCCAAGGAGTACCGGGCCGTACGACTGGTTCGCGAGCTTCGCGAGGGCACCGTCGAGACCGACAGCCTTGCTTGGGTTGTAGTCGACCGCAGCCTTGATGAGGAAGATGCCGATGAGCCCAAAGACGACCGCGCGCGCGAGGTGACCGACGATCGCTGTCCGCGTGTACCAGCGTCTGGTCGTCTCGCCCATCTGCTCGGTCTTCGCATCCTTGAGAAAGTCGGTCGTGACACCACGGTAGGCCTGGTAGAGCGCGATGCCAATAACGGCGGCACCGGCGATTCCCACCAGCCAGACGCCTGCAGGCCAGCCCAGTACGCCGCCGGCCGCCTTGGGGGCACTCCCCGAGGTCCCCTTGCCCGAGCCCGGCTCGAGCAGAATCTTGACCGCGATTGCGCAGATGACGCCGTACGCGATGCCACTCCCGAGCGCGGCGATCCGATCGAACTTGCTATCGGACTTTTCGGGACCATGACCAAGAAGCGCATGGAGCAGCCGCCAGAGCGAGTACCCCGCGAGGCCGATCGCCACGAGAATCAACATCACCTCGCCAAAAGGCTGATGCGCGATCGTCTTCAGCGCGCCACTCTGGTCGGTGGCCTTACCGCCCGCGCCGACCGCGAGCTTGAATGCAAGGACTCCGACAATCCCGTAGATCACAGCGCGGGCGACGAAGCCGGCCCTGGCGAGTCCCTCGAAGACGCGTGTCTGCTCGACCTTGTTACCGGCCGATTTGGCTCGTCTGGCCGGAATGGACCTGGTGCTCTGGAAGCTCATAGTGGTTGAACGACCGCTCGCGTTTCCTGGATACGGAGGTATCAGGAGTGTGGAACGCAGATGGTGATCGCGGCCGGTTCCACCTTCACTTTGAACGACTTCGTCTTTGTACGGTCGCCCCCATCGAGCTCGTAAAGAGCCTTGCGATCCAGCTTGATCTTCACCGACCGCGCCTTGGCGACCTGGACGAACGGCGACGTTTCCGCCGTGGACACGACGGTCTTCGCAACGGTGCGAGCCCACTGTCCCACGCCGTCGGCCGTGACTACCCCCACCTCGAGCAGCCCATCGTCTGGGCGTGCATCGCTGAACACCTCGATTCCGCCGAACAGTCCACCGACGTTTCCGATCAACACACATGTCGACTCGCCGCTGAACCAGTGCACCCCGTCGACCGTGATCTCTGCACCGACAGGCTCTGCCCGCAGATTCTTCAGGCCCGTCCAGACATAGGCGGCGCGTCCCAACCGCTCTTTCAAGATGCCGTCCGCATCGCGGATCATCGCTGCGTCGATCCCGACGCCTGCCATGACGGCGAACCGCTCCTTGTTGAATCGGCCGACGTCGAGCCGTCGGCGCGCACCATGGAGGCCCACAGCCACGGCTCCCTCGATGTCCATCGGTATGCCCAGATTTCTGGCGAGCAGGTTCGACGTTCCGGCCGGCACGATCGCGAGCGCGACCTCGGACCCGGCGACCGTGTCGATGCAACGCTGGACGATGCCGTCGCCTCCCCAGACGAACAGCAGATCCGCGCCCGCTTTCAATGCGCGCTGGACCTCGGCGGGCGCCTTGCGGCTCTTCGGCACTTCGTACCACGCCGGATCCGCCACCCCCGCACGCTCCAGCGTGCGACGTAGCTCCAGGAGGCCCCCGCCGATGGTCTTTCCTTTGTGCGCGATGACCGCGACGTTCACGTCTCACCAGACTGGCGGTCTGCCGCAGCCGCGGCGCGAGCCGCAAGCACGAGCGCGCACACGCTGGCAACACCCACCACCACGCCCCCGGCGACATCGAGCGGATGGTGCATGCCGCGATACATCCGCGACCCCGCTTCGAGCACCGTGATCGCGACTGCGATCGACCAGATCACCACTCGGAACGTGGGGTTGCGAATGGCCGAAGTCAGCAGGAGGGCGAGCCCGCAGTACACGGCGATCGCGGCGGCCGTGTGACCCGACGGGTAGCTCGCGTCGACCGGCAGGTTCTCGAGTCGAGGGACTGTCGGCCGGTGCCGGTGGATGACCAACGTCGTTATGCGATACGACGCAGACTCGACACCCAGGACGAAGACGACGAAGGCTGCAAGTCGCCATCTACGAAGAAGGGCGCAGCCGAGCGCCGTGACGCCGACGAGCACCGGGAGCACGACGCCACCGGACATGATCGAGCCAATGAGCGAAAGATGCGTACGTGACGCCGTCCGATGGGCCGCCAGCCAGTCGTTGACGCGTTCGTCGGCAGCGCCCGTGCCATCGATGTGAAGCACAACGTGCGTGACGAGGAAACCGAGCAAGATCGACAGACCTGCGATCACGACGAGTCCTGCAAGCATCCCCGCGAAAAAGACGACTACCGGATGCCCGGCGCCGAAACGAAGTGCGACGCGTTCCACTGGACCGTCGCTGCGAGGTTCGAGGACGGGCACGCGCCAATCGCGAGGCCGGTGCGCGAGGGCGTCGTGCCTTTCAAGGGCTGTGCTCATAGGGCGCGTTTGCCCGGGAGAACCCAAGGGTAATCAAGCGCACCTCTAATACTCCTGCGCCGATGCCACTCCTGGTTCTCATTCTCGTTGCGGTACTTGTGGGCTGCTTGGCCTTTCTGACCGCGTGGCGTTATCCGCGCGTAGCAGCCGGATCACCGGGCCCGGCATTGGGCGCAGCGCGTGTGGCCGGCGATCAGGCGGCGAGCCATCCTGGTCTCTGGCGTTTCCTCGCGCCGAGGCTCGATCCGGCTGCAGCGACCGGCCTCGCCCTGACACTGGCATTCGTCGTGACGATCGCGGGCGGGGTCGTTTTTGGCGTGCTCGCCTACCTAGAGCGGACAAACGCGCATCTGAACCGCCTCGACCGGAGCGTCGCGGCCTGGGGTAACGACCATGCGTCGGTCCTGTCCACGCACGGGCTGAACATCGTGACGCAACTCGGAGCAACAGCGACCGCGATCCTCGTCTGCGTCGCGCTGGCGGTGTTCGAGACGGTGCGGACACGAAGCCCGTGGATCGTGCCCTTCCTCGTTGTCCTCATGGTCGGCAACGAGATTCTGTTCACCACGATCAAGCATCTTGCGAATCGAGCGCGGCCGACCCTCAATCCGGCCGCTGCGGGGTTGGGCCCATCGTTTCCCAGCGGCCACTCGGCGACTGCCGCTGCACTCTATGCCGGCGCCGCACTTCTGCTCTCCCGACGACACGGTCACGTCGCCCGCGCCGTGCTCACCGGAGTCGCCGTCGGCCTGGCCGTCGCCGTGGCCTCCAGCCGCGTGCTGCTCGACGTTCATTGGCTCTCCGACGTGATCGCCGGTCTGGTCCTCGGCTGGGTCTGGTTCACGATCTGCACCGTCGCCTTCGGCGGGCGCCTGCTCCGGTTCGGCGTGCCTTTGGAGGTGGCCGCCAAGACGGCCAAGCACGCCACTCGTTCGGGAGCCCGCGCACCTGTCAGCGATCACTAGGCGGCTTGTCGCCCAGTAGCACGGTCGGTACAGCGAGTTCCTGCCTCACCTCAAGGGGAACCAAGGCGACGCCAACTGCTCGAATCCGGGTGCGTCTTTCTCGCGTAGAGGAGACCGTAGGGCACAGCATTCGGTCATCTCCCACAACCGAAGAGGAGCACCAATGTTCCGAGCGATTCTCGCTGTCACAGCTGCCACGGTAGTAGCACTTACTGTTGTCGCAGCGGCTCTAAGCCGAGCGGAGGCCTCGCCGACGTTGAGCGGCACCGTCGGCCCCAGCTTCACGATCACGCTGAAGAAGAGCGGCAAGTTGGTGAGGACGCTGAAGGCGGGTTCCTATCAGTTCGTCATCAACGACAGATCGAATTTCCACGGCTATTCCCTTGATGGCCCACACGGCTTTGCGAAGGACTTCACCAAGATCCCGTTTGTCGGCAAGAAGACCTTCATCGTCAAGCTGAAGGCTGGCAAGTACAAGTACTACTGCCCGAACCACGAGTCGACGATGTTTGCCCACTTCACCGTCAAGTAGCTCGATCACCGTCAAGTAGCTCGAGAGCCGACTGGCTTAGCACCGTAGGTAGCACGGCTTGGCGCAGCCAGCAACGTCTTCGCGCACGCGAATCAACAGGTCGGTGTCCTTCACGAAGGGTGGGGCATCCGCGGTGGAGAAACGCCGCACCTCGTCCGCCGCCAACCCATGCGCCGAGCCTTCCATGCGCCTTGGCATACGGAGCGGGCAGGTCTATCCTCGGCCGAAAGGCCCGCCGTCCGACGGTGAGCGTCAAGGCTCCGAGACCCAGAGGAAGGCACGTTTTGGACCGCACGATCGCTGCATCCGTTCCCGACGATCGTTCGCCGGTGGAGCGTTTGCAGACGTGGCGGCTGACGGCACCCGGACAGTTCGCATGGTGGTGCATCGAGGTCGCGGTCGTCGCTGGGCTCTATTACGGGGCCGCTCGCGCTGGTCTTCACCTCGCCTACCTGCATGGCAGCGTTACGGCGCTCTGGCCGCCGGTCGGGGTCGGGGTGGCGGCCCTGGTGATCCTTGGTCCGCGCGTCTGGCCGGGGATCGTGATCGGCGATCTGTTGGTGGCCGACTTCTCGACTCCGTGGGGGACGGTCCTCGGT
>JBKPTB010000095.1:0-6636 GCA_046735315.1 Actinomycetota bacterium | reverse complement strand
GACACTTCAGAACGAGCCGAACCGCACGCGTATCACGATGGAGGCATACGAGAAGCAGTACCGCGACCTCGACCCGCTCATCCAGAGCATCCGCGGCCAGGTGCGCTACATGGGCGGTGACCTCGTCCGCGGTCCGGACACGGGCGCGCCGAACCAGGACGTCTGGTTCCAGTACCTCGCAGCGCACATGTCGGACCTCCTCGACGCCTACTCGATTCACGTCTTCTGGGATTACTGGGACACGCAGAAGCTCGTCGACAGGCTGACCGAGGTGCGGGCGATCGTGGACGCGCTCCCCGAGGCGGCCCGCAAGCCCGTTTACGTCAGCGAGTACGGCGTACGCGGGCTGCGTACGTTCAACGGCGTGCCGCAGGTCGATCCCGGCGTCTGGCAGGACGGGACGCCCATCACGCAAACGAACGTCAGCGCCTTCCAGCACGCGTGGTTCGACCTCCTCGCCGCGGACCTCGGCTATCTCGGTACCAGCAAGTGGGACTCGTACTACGGCAAGTACGACAACGGGACGCAGGCGTACTACGCGATCGGGTCACCGGAGAGCGGGTGGCCGCTCTATCCGATGTACAACCTCCTCCAGCTGTTCACGACCACGGTGAAACGCGGCTGGGAAGTGGTCGGTGTCGACTCGGTGCCCGCGACGTCGCGCATCCTCGCCGCTTACGCCGGGAAGAAGCAACAGCTGACGGTGGTCGGCCTCGATACCGCGGGCGCGCAGCTGAACAGCGTCTCGAACGTTCCGGTTGGCTACACCATCGGTGGCCTCTCGGCCTCACGGCGGCTACGGCTCGTCATCTGGAACGAGGCCGGCGACGGTGCGCGCGGTCCGACGAAGACCGTCGCGAGCGATGCCAACGGAGTCGTGAGCATCACGGTGCCTCAGCACGCCGTCTTCGTGCTGACGAGCATGAATCTCGCCTAGGCTGAAGCTCGGGATGTGAGAGTCGGGTGGCGGCTCTCCAATGGGCGTCGAGCTCCACGTGGTCGCGGTCCAGAGGATGGACCCAGCGTGGCGACCGCCGGCGCGCCCTCGCGGGTCGCGCCGGCGGTCTGGGGGTCGGAGTCCCGAGCCCTAGGTGTTGTTGCCGTTGTCGTGATCGCAGTGCGACCCGTTCGACTGTGTCGTCGTCGTGGCTGTCGTAGCCGCGCCCGACGACTTGGAGGTCGAGCCGCCGCCGCCGGCGGCGAGCGCAACCCCGGTGCCGCCTGCTGCCAGCACCGTCACGGCACTCGCAAGCAGAGCGGCATGCTTGGGTCGGAACACGTGAGTCCTCCTTTCGGTCGCGGGGTTTCTGCTCCCTTCGATCGAACAGGGACCGGCTAAGAGCAGCCGAAGACGCGCCTAAGAAGTTGGTGAGACTTCTGCAGTGCGGAGCGGCTCGCGCTTGCGTAGGCGTGGGGGCGTGACGAAGACGGCTACCCCGGCGCCCACGAGTGCAGCTACCGCACTGATCGCAAAGGCGATCTCGAAGCCGACGACAGACGGGGCGTTCGTGCCCGGAATCGTGTGCGCGGCGAGAAGAGCGGCGCCGATCTGGCCGCCGATGACTCCGCCGACGGTGCGCATCACGGTGTTCATCGCCGTAGCGACGCCGGTCTCCGTCGGTCGAACGGCTTCCGTGATCAACGTCGCCATGGCTGCAAAGGCAAAGCCCACGCCAACGCCGAGGACGGCCAGCGCCAACAGGATCTGCCAGGCCTGGTCGTGCCAGGCCGCGAGTGAGCCCGCCGCGACCGCGACGAAGGCCATCCCCGCCGCGAGCGGCCACTTCGAGCCGACCCGTCGTCCGATCAGACCTGCGATCGGACCGGCGAACAGGAGGGTGAACGAGCTCGGCAGGAGATAGAGGCCGGCCTTCGTTGCGCTGGCGTCGAAGCCGTAGTGCACAGCCCTCTGTACGGAGTCGGAGAATCCCCGCGGCATCTCGACGAAGTTGGGAACGAGGACGAACGAGCCGAACATCGCGAAGCCTGCGATGAGTGCGGTGAGATTCGTGAAGAGAACCACCCGCCGGGCGAGCATGCGCATGTCCACCATCGGCTCGTCGATGTGAAGCTCGGCCCAGCCCCAGGCCACGAGGAGCACGAGCGACGCAGCTCCGAGCCCGAGGATCCGGCCCGAAGCCCAGCCCCAGGCTTCGCCTTCCGTCAGCGCGAGCAGCAGCGCCACCAGACCGCCCGAGAGGAGCGTTGCGCCGAGTACGTCAACGCGCGAGGCCGTCTTGATCGGCGACTCGGGCACGAACCGATGCACGAGGACGGCGGCAGGGGCGATCGTCAGCGCGCCGACGATGAAGAGCCAGCGCCAGGAGGCATTGTCGATGATCAGGCCGGAGAGGACGATTCCGAACCCCCCGCCGATTCCGAATACCGCCGAGACGAGCCCGATCGCCACACCCACCTTCTCGCGCGGAAACTCGTCGCGGATGATTCCGAAGCTGAGCGGGAAGACGGCGCCACCTGCGCCCTGAATGGCTCGTGCGAGGATCAGCACCCAGATGTTCCAGGCAAAGGCGGCGATGATCGAGCCGGCCAGGAAGATCAGGAGGCAGATGACGAGCAGGCGTTCCTTCCCGTACTGGTCGCCGAGCTTGCCGAGAACCGGTGTCGCCACCGAGGCGACGAGGAGGAAGACCGTCAGCACCCAGGTGACCCAGGTCGTCGTGGTGTGCAGGTCGCGCTGCAGGGCCGGAAGGGCGGGAATCACCATCGTCTGCTGAAGCGCGTAGGCGATCCCGGCGAGAGTGAGGATCCCAAGAGTCACGTTGTAGTCCTGGCGCTCGGCTCCCACGGTGTCGGAGCCTAGCGTCGAGTGGGGCGGAGCCCGCCGCAGTCGGCGGGCTCCGCTTTTCGGCCCCCTCTGACCGAACGTGTCTCAGCGGCAGGCGCGCACGATGCGATCGAGCGTCACCAATCTGTCGAAGGCCAGCGACACGCGCGCACGCACGACCGAGCGCTTTTTGAAGTGCAACTTCGCCCGGAAGGGCGGACGCGCATCGGCCAGCGCTCGCCGTCCGTCGACGAGGAAGGTCACCGACTTCATCTCCCGGCCCGATAACCCGGCCGTGACGACGCCGCAACGGCCCTGTCGTACTACCGTGAACCCGACGCTCGGTCTCGTGCGGCAGGTCGCGCCGGCGCATGTGACCAGCGCGTGCAGCCGAGCTGCGAGCGATGCCTTGAGCGAGTCGAACGCCGCGTTGGCGTGCTGGCTTTGCAGCTCGTAAGGGTCCTTGCGCAGGTCGTAGAGCTCGCGGTCGCCGTTCGCATATTCGGCGTACTTGTAGTGCAGCGTGCGCATCCCGTCGAAGTGCCCGGCGCCCGGCGAGTTGTCGATGAGAAGGTCGCGACCGATCTCTTTGCCACGGTCGCGCCAGAACGGCAGCAGGGAGACTCCGTCCTCCTTGCGGCCCGGCCGCACCCCCGCGGCGTCAAGAATCGTCTCGGCATCGTCCACGTTCATGGTGAGTTGGCTCCGATGTACACCGCGTGGGAGCGACTTGTTCCCGGTCCAGCGCATCAGCAGCGGCAAGTGGATCGACGGCTCGTACCAGAGCACCTTCCCGTTCGCGACGCGGTGTTCCCCGTGGAAGAAGCCGTTGTCCGACGTGAACAGGATCAGCGTGTTGTCGAGTTCCCCGGTCTGCCGAAGCGTCTCGAGGATCGAGGCGACCGCCTCGTCGACCGACAGCAGCGTCTCACGGCGCTGCTGCCAGTTCTCCTGGATCGCGGCGATGCGCCGGGCGTTGAGCAGCGGACGCCGCCTGATGATCTGCGGCTTGTCGGTGACGTCGGCTTCGTTGAAGTTCGGCGGTTGTGGGAGCGGCGTCCCCTTGAAGGCGTCGCGGTGGCGCGGCGCGGGCACGGGTGTGCCGAGACCAGGCGGATCGTCGGCTTCCCTCGGCGCACCGGAGTGATCACCGAGGAACGCGACCCACATGAAGAACGGTCCCGCTGGTGCACGCCGGCGGATGATCTCGTCGGCCTTGTCCCGGTAGACGTCGGTCTGGTAGCAGGACGGCTGCGGAGTGGCGCAGTACGTGTGCAGCGCCCCGCCTTCGTTGAGCGTGTAGTTGTAGTAGCGGTAGGTCGTTGGATCGACGGCGCCGTGCCACTCGCTCCAGCCGGCCGGGATCTCCGTCGGGCTCTGGCGTCCGTAACCGTTCAGGAACTTCCCGAGGTGGATCGTGTAGTAGCCACCCTGCTGCAGCCAGACCGCCAGCGTGTTGGACTTGTCGAGCGCCTGGTAACCGCCCTGGGGCGGTGCGTTCCCGCGCACGCCGTTGTTGTGCGAGTACTGACCCGTCAGGAAGCTCGCGCGGGACGGGCAGCAGAGCGAGAAGGAGTCGAAGTTGTTGTCGAACGTGACGCCCTGGTCGCCGATCAGCCGCCGCACGTTCGGGAGCACCGCCATCTCGTCGAGCGTCTGGTCGTCCGTCTCGAGCACGATGACATTCGGGCGTTGCGGCTCGGTGGCAGCCCGAGCCGAGCTGCCCCGATCGCTTGCCGCCACCGCGATACCGGCCGCGAGGACCAGTGCCAGCGCCACCGCCATTCCGAGCCTGCGTCTCATCGCACTCCCCCTGCTGCGAGGCAAACCGTCGGGACTCGTTATCTCCGCGGGCGATGAGCGCCCCGTACGGATGCGGGAAGGATTTCGTTAAGCCCGTTCGAGGGTCGCTTGCGACGCCGACCCGAAGAGGCGTGCCGGCTTTGCCGGCACGCCGGTCAAGCCGCTAGCTGTCCTTCGGCCGGCTGCTCTTCGACCAGGGGCACGGTTCGGGACCGGAGCCAGACGTAGAGCGACATCGAGACGCCCGCGATTCCGGCGACTGCGAAGGAGAGCTCGGTCCCGCCTGCGGCTGTGAGCCAGCCGGACATGATCCCGCCGAGGGTGCCTGTGCCCGCGAAGGCGAAGAAGTAGATACCGATCAGCCGGCCACGCAGGTGGTCCGGGGAGGCGAGCTGGATCAGCGAGTTGGAGTTCGACGACCAGGTTGTGAAGCAGATGCCGCCAAGGAAGAGGAGCAGCGCGATCAGCGTCGTGCTTCGGAGTGGTGCGATCAGCAGTTCGCTGAGAGCGAAGCCCGCGCTCCCGACTGCCGTCGTTCCAACCGTTGCGCGGCTGACGTGTGCTGAGACGAGCGCGCCGATCAACGCGCCTACGCCGAAGACGCCGGAGAGCAATCCGAACACCTGTGGACCCGAGTGCAGCGTTTGCTTCGCGAGCACCGGCAGCAGCACGTTGAAGTTGAGACAGAACGTGCTCATCACGAAGACGAGGGTGAGCATCAGCCAGATCTGCTCGTTGTGTCGTGCGTACCAGATCCCTTCCTTGAGCCCCGCATAGAGCGTGCGCGGACGTTCGCGCCGCTCGACCGAGTGAAACTCCTGGGGCCGCATCAGCAGGAGCCCTGCCAACACGGCCAGGTAGCTCGCGGCATTGACGGCGAAACAGACGCCTGCGCCCGCGGCTGCGATGAGGACGCCGCCGAGCGCGGGGCCGAAGATGCGCGCGCCGTTGAACACTCCAGAGTTGAGGCTGATCGCGTTCGGCAGCTCGAGCGGGCCGACCATGCGGAAGGTCAGGGACTGGCGCGAAGGCGCATCGAGCACCTGGACGAGCCCCATCAGCGCCGCGATCACGTAGACGTGCCACGGTTTTGCGACTCCCGACAGCGCGACGATCGCGATGATCGATGCAAGCACCATCTGGGTGAACTGGGTGCTGATCACGGTTCGCCAGGCGTCGAGCCGGTCGACGACGACTCCGGCCACCATGCTGAAGAGCGTGAACGGGAGGAACTGGCAGAGCGCCAGGATTCCGACGGCGAACGGGGAGTGCGTCAGCGAGAGAACGAGCCACGCCTGCGCGACACGCTGCATCCACGTGCCGATGTTGGAGATCACCTGCCCGCTGAAGAAGAGGCGGTAGTTGCGGTGCTTGCGGACGCTCAGAAAGGTGCGCGCGCCGGCGCGCAGGATCGCTGCCGTCAAGCTTCCTCCGCGCCGAGCAGGCTCATCAGAGGCTCGATCGCAGCGTCGATCGCGTCCAGCTCGTCCGGTTCGAGCTCGCGGAGCCGCGCGGAGAGCCAGGCCGTCCGCTTCGACTTCACGGAGCGAAGCACCTTGTGACCGGCCTCCGTGAGCCTCAGCCCGACGCGGCGCTGGTCGCCTTCGACCGGAGCGCGCTGGACGAGCCCGGCCTCCTCGAGCCTGCTGACGTACTTCGACATGCCCGGCACGGAGATCCGCTCGAGGGCGGCGAGCTCGCGCATACCGATTCCGGGGCGCTGCTTGATCTGGACGAGCAGCGAGACCTGACCGCCCGTCACGCCGAGCGAGTGGATCTCGCGGCGCAGCTGCCGGCCGAGCTTGAACAGCACCGGGCGCAGGCGGTTGGCGAGGGCAGTTGGATCGGCGGCGACGACTGGCATTTCGTTAACCAGGTTAACTAATCGGCCCCACCTGCTGTCGGCTTGAGGCGAGTCCCTCGTTCGATTGGGTGGGCAGGCCGCGAAGCGGCCCGTCCGCGCAGCGGACCGGTGGAGGGGGTCTGGGGGAACCGGGAGGTTCCCCCAACGCCTCCTCGCATCCCACTCGGCACAATCCCGTCGATGG
>JBKPTB010000094.1:0-20994 GCA_046735315.1 Actinomycetota bacterium | reverse complement strand
GCTGCGAACGGAGGCGGAGTCGCGTTCTTCGCCCACGTCGGCGGCTTCGTCTTCGGGGTTGTCGTCGCCTTGCTGCTCACGAACACGGGGCGGGTTGCCCCGCAGAGCCGAAGTACCGTTTTCGGCGCTCCGGCCTAGCTGCGCCGGTCCCGCCTGACGATCTCGTAGTCGACGAGATCGATAACCGCGTAGCCAAGGGCGGCAGCGATCCAGAGCATGACCATCACATAGGCCACCCGGCCTGTTCCGGCCAGCCATGCCAGGAAGAGAATCACGCCGGATAGGAGTACGAACTTCCCTAAATCGATCATCCGCGTCCTCTGCCCACGGACTGAGATTACAGGGCGGCAGCGTCCAGTCGCCGGGCCCTACCGCGGTCGAGTCCCGTCGCTCCGCCTCGAACTGCCTGCAAATCGGTCGGCGAGCAGCACTCGGCGGTGGGGCGGGTTCGCGTCCCTGGAACTCTGCCAGCGGGTGCCTTAATATCGACGCCGATACGAGGCAGGCACGACGAGGGGAGGCCATTGTGCGTCGAGTTCTCGTTGCGGTAGCCATGGGCGCCGCTCTGGTAGCGATGTTCTCGTTAGGAGGGGCGAGCGCAGCCGGTCTAGCCGGATCCGGCTGCATCGCGCACCATCCGAATTACGTTGAGGATGTGTTCGAGCCCCTCTATGTCGCCGGCTGCACGGGCCACGACGAGCCGGAGCTCGATCCTGTCTCGAGCGCGCCGCACTCCGCACAGAACCTCACGTGGAGATTCGTCTTGCCGAGCGACGGTCTATTCCCGGTATCGGCCACCGGTCCGACGTTCTGGTTTGGCGGCACGGTTACGGACCCGAACAGCCTGTTCAGGCAGGCCTTCCTCGAGGTGCAGTTTTATCCCGACGCGATCGTCCGCAACTGCACACCCAACGGCGGGTTCATCGTTGACTACGCCCCAAACACGTACACGGCCTGCTCACCGGTCTGGAGCATCCACACGACCGGTCAGAAGCCCGTCTTCCACGAGCCGGCTGCGTTCAACGCGATGTTGACTACCGGTCCGAAACACCAACCGCTCGTCATGCACGCGGGCGACACGATCGACCTTCACTTCCATGTCATCTCGCAGAACGAGGGCTGGCACATCGACGTCACCGACGAGACGACGGGTGGCTCCGGGACGATCGTTCTCAACAGCGCCGATGGCCCACTGCTTCCGGCGTTCGACACGCAGGAGATCGGTAACGCCCTTGGCTGGGGGCTCGTGAATGACACACCGAACTCGTTCGTGTGGGAGATCGGCCACACCTCGCCGTTCACGCATCCGGCGGCGCAGTTCTGTATTCCCGGTCAGCCAAACTGCCAGTCGTTCAACCCATCCGCGTGGGCCGGGACCTCGCCGATCCAGATCAAGTCGGTGACGTTCGGCGACGGCTCGCACCCAACCTCTTGGGCCACGGTCTCGGACACGGGCGGCAAGGCGGAGGTGCTTGGCAATTCGTTCGTGGGCCCAACGCCCTGTTCCGCCTACGGGGACCCGTTCTGCACCTATCCCAACTACACGCTCGGATCGAGCGGCTTCCACTATGGCGTCAACTTCCCGGACACGATCAACGGCCTAGGCGGCGTCGACCAGTTTGCGCAGACGCTGCAGTGCGGCGGGCCCTTCGGGCCTGACAGCACCTACTGCGACACGATCGTCCTACCCTAGAGAGCGACGGCGGGTGGGCGCGCGTACACGCGTCCACCCGCCGTTTTTGTCCCCGCATCAAGCCGGTGATCATCGCCATCGGACGTTGCCCGAACTCGTAGTCCCGGCGCAGGCTCGAGTCCTGTCGCTCCCGTAGAAGCTTGAGCCGAGTCAAACGTGGCTGCGACGAAACTCCTGGTCGAGTGCCGTGAAGGTCCGCTCAAAGGCGCGTCGGATTGCGCGCGGCAGCAGCGTGGAGTCGAATACCCAGCCGATCGAGCGACGTGGCTCGTACTCGACGACGAGCCCATAGACGAATCCGTCCCCGTCGCGGTCGAAGTGGCGTTCGTGGTACGCGTCGGGCAGACCGGGCTGCGTGCTGGTGTAAGTCACGAGGCGGTTCGGCTGGAACGCCCTGATCGTCATCGTGAGCTCGCGTTCGCGGCCCAACAGCCGGGTCACGAGCCGCGCTTCGTCACCGCTCGCGCTCCAACGTGACGCGCGCCGCAGGCAAACGTAACCGGGCCAAAACCTCGACCAGTTCTCAGTGTCGGTGATGAACGCGAAGCCTCGCTCCACCGGGACGTCGTAGCGATGCGCGGCAGAGATCCGCTTCATCTACGCGCCGAGGCGGTTGTGATGCCGACCTGAAGAATCAAGGTGCCGTCCTCGGTGAAGGGCTGCCACGCGGTGACGACCTCGCGTTGCAGTGCACCGTGTACTTCTTCGTCCAGCTGAGCAACGACGGCTCCAAGCGGCGTGCTGTGCACGTACTGCCAGAGAAAGTCCTCGGGAGCGGCGAGGCGGAGCGTCACGCGGTTTGACCGCGCCTTGACCTGCTCGAAGCCGGCGCCGCTCAAGAGTTCTCGCAGCTCGCGCGGATCGTGGAACGAGAACACCGCACGCACGAACCGAGCCACGTCCGAACCGAGGTCCACCGTCGCCGACGCGCTCGAGAGCCTGCCGCGCCACAAAGCCGGTCCCGCACGCGACATCCAGCACCCGCTCGCCGCGACGAGGTGCGGCGAGCTCCACGAGGTCTGCCGCGAGCGGCGCTCCGATGGCCGGGACGAACCAGCGCTCATAGTTCTCTGCGGCGGTTCCCGAGAACGTCGTGAAGGAGACCTCCTGCGACATCGCTTGCGGCCCTCAGCGGACCGTGCCGATGGGTTCGGGGATGCCGATCGCGTGCTCCGTGCTGACCTGAAAGTACGCGTTTTCGCTGGCCGCACCAACGAGCGAATCGAGGTAGTACTGGACGGTCTCGACCGAGTCCGCCTCCCAGAGGCAGACCGCCTCGGTTCGGTCGCGGCTGGGACAGAACTGCCGCCCATGGACACCCGGCGGTGCCTGCTCCGCGGCGGCTTGCGCAAGAGAGAAGAACCTCGTCGCGTCTTTGATGCGGTGCTTCGCGATCACGTACATCTGTGCCTCCTTTAAACGTCGCTCTGATCAAGCTGACGGTACGGCGGTCCTGCGGCCAGCGCATCGACTGGATCCACCAACTGGGCTCGCGTAGGGCGCGTGGTCATTTCTGACCACGCGAGGCGGTCAAACCAGTTGATGCGCGACGGCGAATGCGCCGGCCGCGGTCCGAGACGAAACGCCGAGCTTGTTGAAGATGTTCTGCATGTGGCGAGCGACTGTGTGCTCGCTGATCACCAACGCGGCGGCGATCTCCCGATTACTCCTCCCTGCGGCAGCGAGACGCAAGACCTCCAACTCCCGCTCGGTGAGGCCGTAGGCGCCAGAGGACGATGCTCGTCGCAGAAGCGCATCGACGCGGGCCAGATCGGGTCGTGCTCCCAACCTTGAGAAGGTCTCCCGCGCCGCCTCCAGCTCCAGCACTGCGGTGTCATCGTCACGCAGCTGGCGGCACGCCAACCCGATCGCAAGCCGTGTCCGCGCAATCTCGTAGCGTGCCGCGAGGTCGTGCCACACCCTCAACGCCGCCCGCAGCGAAGCCAACGCCGCGGCCGCATCCCCGTCGCTCAACGCCACGTTCCCACGTGCTTGCGCGGCGATCGCGTCGAGCGCCTCGGCCCCGTGCCCGGCTGCGATCTCGTCCAGCTCGCGGCTCGCGGCTCGGGCCTCGTCCGGGTCGCGCACTGCGAGCATGATCTCGATGTAGGCGGGGAGCAGTCTTGCTCGCAGCAAGGGCGCCGTCGTCTCACCGACGACGCGGCGGATCGCGGCGGCGGCAGGCCACGCCGTGCCCTCCGCCAAGCGCAGAAGCGCAAGACCCGGCTGCGGCTCGTATGCGCACCGGCTTGCCCTTTTGTAAGCCTCCTCCGCGGCCGCGAACTCGCCTCGCAGGCGATGGATCTCGCCCTGCCGATAGAGCGCGGCGCCACACGCCAGCTCGTTGAGGACGCCGCGCGTGAAACGCTCGGTCGCTTGCCGAGCCTCCTCGAGTGCTTCGTCCCACGCGCCCTGCAGCTCCATGATCTCGGCGCGATGGACGAGGCAGAGGCCGTTGTGAGCGACCATCGCGGGCTGGCGTTCGCACCATCGGGTCAACGTCTCGGTCCACTCCCGAGCGTGACGGAGCTCGTAGACGTCCCGGCAGAAGGCGATCGTGTTGCAGTAGACAATGCCGGTAACGATCGGGGACAGCTCGCCCGCGATGGCCACGACAAGAACTTCATCCACCAGCGCCAATGCGTCCTTGAGACGTCCCTGCTTGGTGAGCGCGCGAGCCTGGTCGTCCCGCGCAAGCCAGGCGAGATCCGCGTCGCCGAAACGTTCGCCTATCTCCGCTGCCTGTGCAGCCGTTCGGAAGCCGCCGTCGTAGTCCCCATTCCTCATCTGCTCCAACCAGACCGGAATGAGGAGGTAGCCGCGCTCGACGCACTCCCGCGCGTCGCGCTCGAGCAACCGCTGGGCGCGGCCGAACCACCCCGTCGCGCGAGCCGGCTGACCGCGGAAGAGCAGGTTGTGGCCGATCCAGAAGGCACAGCGCACCGCCGGTGGAATCTCGCCGGCGGCGAGGTGGAGGTCATGCGCCCGCTCGAGGCCCGCCAGGTAGTCGTCGTCGTTGCCGACCATGTAGGCCGACCTCGCCAGCAACTCGAGATCCTCGGCCCCGAGCGTCTCCAACTGATCGGCGCGCAAGAGCGACTCGTACGCGTCCCACCACGCCGACGCTGCATACGATTCACGGCCACGCTCGAGCTCGTCGACGGCCCGCCCCATCGCTGCTCCGAACAGTACGCCCGAAAGCGTTCTACGGCGAGAAGATGGCGATGTACGCTCGATGTCGGCCGCGCCTCTCGCGTCAGGCGCTAGAACGGAGACCTGTGACGCCGCCGTACGAGCAGTCGGGCGCGACCATCGCCTTCTGGACGCTCCTTGGCCTCTTCGCCGTCGGCGAGTATGCGATGCGGTTCCGTAGCCGCTTCAACAGAGGGGGAAAACGGGCAGAGCGGTGGAGTCTCGTAGTCGTCGTCGCCGCCGTGGTCGGCGGAATGCTAGGAGGGCTTCAGCTGGCGCACTGGCATGCAGCTTCGATCGGTGCCGCCCGCTGGCCGCTCTTCGTCGTGGGACTCGCGCTGATGGCGACCGGCATTCTCGTCCGTCAGTGGGCGATCTTCGTGCTCGGTCGCTTCTTCACCGTCGACGTTCGCGTTCACCCCAACCAGACCGTTGTCGATCGCGGCCCGTACCGTTGGGTTCGCCACCCCTCCTACAGCGGGTTAGTTCTCTTCTTCGTGGGCGTCGGGATGGCGGTAAGCAACTGGGCGTCGCTGATCGTGCTGGCCCTCGTCCCGACCGCCGGGCTTCTTGTACGCATCCACTCCGAGGAACGCGCGCTGACTGCCGGGTTGGGCGAGGAGTACCGACACTATGCGGCGACGCGCCGTCGCCTGTTCCCCGGTATCTGGTAGCCCGTTCGATCGTCGCGGCAACAGTGGTCGCGATCGCCGGCGAATACCTCGCCATCCGGCATTCTCCGGGCGTCGCCGTCTAGGAAGGAGACCCGATGACACAGCACAGCACAGGTACGCATGAACAGTGGCTCACCGCACGACTCGAACTGCTCGAAGCGGAGAAGGAGTTGACACGACGCAGTGACGAGCTGGCGCGGCGAAGGCGAGAGCTGCCGTGGGTCAGAGTCGAGAAGGATTATCGCTTCGACACCGCCGAGGGGCCCGCGTCGCTCGCCGATCTGTTTCGCGGACGCTCACAGCTCCTCGCCTACCACTTCATGTTCGGGCCGGACTACACCGCTGGCTGCCCCGCCTGCTCGGCGATCGCAGACGGCTTCAACGGGTTCGCCGTTCATCTGGCCAACCACGACGTGATGCTTTGGGCGGTTTCGCGCGCCTCGTTCGAGAAGCTGGAGGCGTACAGACAGCGGATGGGCTGGAGCTTTCCGTGGGCGTCGTCGCACGACGACTTCAACTACGACTTCCACGTCAGCGAGACGGAGGAGCAGCAGCGCTCCGGGACTCGCGATTACAACTTCCAGCAGGTGGATTCGACGTCGTCCGTCGGGCTCGGCGAACAGCGGCCCTTCGCCGAATGGGCCGCAACGACCGGGACCGATTGGGCGACCTATATCCGGGAGCGTCCAGGCATGAGCGCGTTCACGCTCGAGGACGGTGTCGTCTACCACACGTATTCGACCTACGCGCGCGGCCTCGACGGCCTCTGGGGCATGTATCAGTGGCTCGACCGCGCGCCGAAGGGGCGAAACGAGACGCGTGGCCCGGATGATCCGCTGAACTGGTTCCGCCGGCATGACGAGTACGACCCGCCTCAGGTCGCGTAATTAGACGACCTCGTACGTGGCGGCAGGCAGATCAAGCGCTCTCTAGGCAGGACCGTGAAATCGCGCAACAATCGCCAGATGGTCGGGATGATGGTGACCACTGGTGTTGGCCGTGGTGGGTCAGCACGCTCATCGACCTCGGCGTCGTCGTGGTAGCCCTGTCGTTCCTGCGCCGAGCATCCCGACGCTACCTCCGCGCTGCTGCACTGCTGGTGGCGCTGGTCGGAGTCGTCGCGGCCGCCATCGCTCCGATCGTCATGACGGACAAGCCAAATCAGAGGAAGACCGACACGCCGATGATGCCGTGAGGGATCGCACTCCCGGCGCATCGTGTGAAAGAGAGGTGGCGTCCATGAATAAGCGATTCGTCGTAGCCGTAGCATGTGCAGGTCTGTTCGCAGGAGCGCTGATTGCGTATGGCGTACCGAACCTCCTCTCCGGGAAGCCGGCCTACGCGACGCCCGGCGTGAACTTCAACACGACCGTGCTCGCCCGCGGCACGGTTAGCGGCTTCATCTTCGGCAAGCCCGCGACGGCGACGGTCACGCGCAAGGTCACCATCAAGACGAAGGCCGGCGTGTTCAGAAGGACATTTAGGTTCAAAGTCCCTTCGATCGACATGGCAATCGACTGCACGAACGGCTGCGACACGGCTTTCCAGCAAGCAACCGTTCCGCCGGGCGGCTCGTCCGGCTGGCACACGCATCCGGGCGCAACGTTCGTCGGCATCGGCCAGGGCGAGATCACGTACTACCACGTCGCAGGCGCCGAATGTCACTCCGAAAAGATCAGCGCCGGCTCGGGGTTCGGCCAGATGCCGACGGAAGTCCACGTTGGCCGCAACGAAAGCTCCAGCGGTCTCGTCATCTACAGCATGTACGTCTTGCCGACGGGAACGCCGAACAGCGGCATCAGGATCGACCAGCCGCAGCCGGCCGGCTGCCCCGACGTCCACTGAACTGAAGTGACAAGGGCCGTCCGAGGGCGGCCCTTGTCGCGCTAGCGCACCCACGCGGCTGCGGGCGGCGCGCATTGTTGCGCGCCGCCCGCGTGTCCCGATTAACGCAGTGACTTGAAAGCAGCTCGCACTTCGGTGGCGAAGAGCTCCGGCTCTTCCCACGCCGCGAAGTGGCCGCCCCGGTCGACCTTGTTGAAGTAGGTGACGTTGGGGTACCCCGCCTCGACCCAGCTGCGCGGGCTCTGCCAGATCTCGCCGGGGAACGTCGTGAAGCCGACCGGAAGCGAGACCGGCGGAGGAGACTGGCCGCTCGCGGCCGCATGGGCTGCCGCTTGTCCGTTCTCCCAGTAGGACCGGGCCGCTGAGGCACCGGTACCGGTCAACCAGTACAGCGTGATGTTGTCGAGGATGTGGTCCGGCGTGAGATTGCCAGACGGATCCCCGTCGACGAAGGCGTGGGAGATCTTGTAGTAGGCGTCCGTGTCGTGGTCGAGCATCCAGGCGGCAAGCGCGACGGGTGAATCCAGCAGGGCGTAACCGATCGTCTGCGGCCGCGTGCTCTGCTCCAGGAAGTAACCAAAGCCGCTCGCCCTAAAGGTGTTGATCGCCTCGCGGGCGGCGCGTTCCTCCTCGGTGTTCTCGGGCACAGGGGCGCCGGACAGAGTCGTGACGAGCAGGTTCATGTGGATGCCGAGCAGCCCCTCGGGCGCCTGCCGGCCCATCTGGTCGGTCACCGAGGCGCCGACGTCGCCGCCCTGGGCGACATAGCGGCTGTACCCCAGCCGGTGCATCAGCTCCGCCCAGGCTTTCGCGATGCGGCCGACGTTCCAGCCGAGCTCGATCGGCTCGCCGGAGAAGCCGTAGCCGGGCAGGGACGGGAGCACCAGGTGGAACGCGTCCTCGGCGCGTCCGCCGTGCGCGGTCGGGTCGGTGAGGGGGCCGACGGCCTCGAGCAGCTCGATCACGGAGCCGGGCCAGCCGTGCGTCATGATCAGCGGCAACGCATCCTCGTGCTGCGACTTCACGTGGATGAAGTGGATCTCCACCCCGTCGATCTCGGTGGTGAACTGCGGCAGCGCGTTTAGCTTCGCCTCGGTCTTGCGCCAGTCGTGTTCTTTCGCCCAGTAACGCGCGAGCTTCTGCAGCGTCTCGAGCTGCACGCCCTGCGAGCGGTCTGCGACGAGCTCCTTGCTGGGCCAGCGAGTGGCGGCGATGCGCCCACGCATCTCGGCCAGCTCCTCTTCTGGGATCTCGACGTGGAAGGGGCGGATGTCGATGGCGGTCTCGACGCTCGTACTCATGAGGACCTCCGTGGTTGGACCGGCGGGTGCGATGACCTCCTCGCGGGTTGGGCGGACCTCACCGACACTACTCCTGCCCGTCGGGGCTGAACAAGGGGTGACACCAGACCGACACCGCCGTAGGTCACTAACAAACGGTCAGCGTTCTTGACCGTTCGATTGGCGGGTCGATTCGGAGAGTGAACCGCGGGTTCGAGTCCCGTGGCTCCCGCCTCGCTAGTGCCTCTTGGCGACGGCTGAACCCTTGACCTGACGGCCGCCGCGGGACAAAAATCGTGGAACGGGGTTACCCACTGTGACCGAGCGAGATCTCGAGCGCGAGCAGCGGGTCAGCCCGCTCGAGCTCTTCTTCGATCTCGTCTTCGTCTTTGGGTTCACGCAGGTCACGACGGTTCTGTCCAACAATTCGACCTGGAGTGGTCTCGGGCACGCGCTGCTGATTCTTGTCACGCTCTGGTGGGCGTGGGCGGCCTACGCGTGGTTGACCAACGCTGTCGACCCTGCCGAAGGGCTGGTCTGGGGCACGATGATCATCGCGATGGCGGCCATGTTCGTCGCCGCGCTCGCCGTGCCCGAAGCCTTCGGGCGTCACGGCGTCGTGTTCGGCGCGGCGTTCTCGATCGTGGCCGTGATGCAGCTCACGCTCTATACGCTCTCCGCACGCGGTGATCGCGATCTTCTCAAGGCGATCCTGCGGATCGCTCCATCCGCCCTGGCCGGTGCTGCGCTGATCCTCGCTGCGGGCTTCGTCCACGGCGGGATCAAAACCTTGCTGTGGGCGGTCGCGCTCGGCATCGGGTTGTTCGGGCCACTGTTCGTCGACCCGAGCGGCTGGCGCGTACATCCCGCGCATTTCGTCGAGCGCCACGGGTTGATAGTGATCATCGCGATCGGCGAGTCGCTGGTGGCGATCGGCCTCGGGGCCAGGGGCACCGGGCTCGGCACCAGCGTGATCGTCGCTGCCGTGCTCGGGTTCGCCGTGGCGGCTTCGTTCTGGTTGGCGTACTTCGACTTCTTCACGATCCGCGCGCAGCAGCTGCTGACCGACCGAAGTGGCACTCCGCGTACGGCCCTAGCGCGCGACGTGTACACGTACCTGCACTTGCCGATGGTTGTCGGGATCGTCTTGTTTGCGTTTGGCTTGAAGACAACGATCGCGCACGTCGGAGACGAGTTGGCTGCAGTGCCGGCGTTTTGCCTCTGTGGCGGGCCGGCGCTGTACTTGTTGGCCTATGTCGCGCTCCGCGTCCGTATCGCTCACCAACTCGGCGGCGGCCGGTTCGTCGCTGCGATCGCCTGCGCCGCACTCGTCCCCATCGCGCTGACGGTGCCTGCGCTCGTCGCGCTATCACTCGTGGCGGCCGTCTGGGTGGCACTGCACGCCTACGAGCTCATCTGGTGGCGGGAGGCGCGCGCGCAAACGCGAGCGCAACGCGCTCCCGCCTAGCCGTAGTACGGAACCCGGCCGGCGCGCTCGGCCTCTCTTCGTCAACTACCGCCGAGGCTCTGACAAGAGTCGGTGTTCTTGAAGGCCGAGGCGAGCGATCCGCCTGCGCTCTTCAGAGTGCTGATCGCCGAGTTGGTCTCGCTCGCAAGACTTTGGACCTGAGGTGCGAGCGTCGCGACAGTCGCACTGACGGCGGCGGCCGACGGATTGGCCTGGAGCTCTGTGAGGGCCGTGCTCGCGGCGTCGACCGTGTTGTTTAGGTCGGTCGTCAGCTGATCGAGTTGCTGTTTGGCCGCTTGTCCCTGCGAGGTGTCAGGGGGCGGGACCGCCTTGATCTGCCGCACGAGTGTCGTGGTTGCCGCCTGGGCCTGCGTGATGCTCGCCTGGAGGGAGGCTTCCGAGACTCCGCCGCTGAAGCTCGTGGCGAGGCTCTTGATCTGCTGCTGCCAGTTGCCGATCGCGGTGCAGACGCTGTTCGCGTACGCCTCGTTGGCCTTCGTGTCGGAACTGTCGCCGCAGCCGGCGCCCGCCAGGGTCAGAACTGCAAGCAGCGCCAGGTTCGCTGCTGCGGCGCCCCATCTCCCGGCGCGACGACTATGACGTCGAACCTGGCCACCAAGCATCGTTCCACTATTGGCCGGATCCGGACGGTCGCCCATCATGCCGATCGGGTGATCGCTGAGCCGGTCCTGCTGCCTCCTACGACCTTGCTAGTTCCAACTGGGGTCTCACGGGCCACGAGTCGAACTCCGCTCTCTTCGGAGTTATCCTCCACGAGAGACTGGATGATCCCCAGGTGACGCTGGCGATGTTGCGCGACGACTGGTGGTGGCCCTGGTGGGTCAGCACCCTGATCGACCTCGCCGTCGTGGCGATCGCCGTGACGGCGTTCGTCGCGAGCAGGCGCCGAGCAATCCGGCTAGTCGCGGCCACGTTCGTGCTCGCGGGTTTGGTCGCCGCGATCATGGCTCCGATCGTCATGCGCAACGACTCGAACGGGCGGATGGACCGCATGGAGCCCGACAACTCTCCGATGATGGGCCCGTAGGCCGAGGGCCTCGTAGTTCGTGGACATAAACGCGGAGACCGAATCGGCGGCGGCGCCTCCCGACGTCGAGCCGATGAACGAGCGTTGGATCGGCATCTTGAGCGGGGAGAGCATCCTCGCCTTTCCGCAGAGAGCGGGCAGGCGTCTCTTCGCGCTGATGCCGAGCCCCTGGAGATGCAAGTTTTGCAATGCGCCGTTTCGTGGTCCCTACGCCGGGACGATGAAGCGGATCGGGTACACGCCTTCGAGCAAGAACCCGCAGATCTGTGCCCGGTGCATCGAGCGCGCGCCGGAAGGTGGCGCCATCGTGCCCGTCACGATCCTCTTTGCGGACGTGCGCGGATACACGTCGCTCTGCGAGCAGATGACGCCGGCGGAGGTGAGCACGTTCGTGAACCGCTTCTACCAAACCGCCTCGTCGGCTCTTCTCGCTCAGGAAGGCCTACTCGGCCAGATTGCAGGCGACGAGGTCGAAGGTCTCTTCGTGCCGGGGCTCGCCGGCGCGCACTATCGCAAGAAGGCGGTCGAAGCAGCTAGATCGCTCGTGCGAGTCGTCCGCTACAGCGACTGTCCCGAAGGAACGCTCGAAGTCGGGATCGGGATCGCGAGCGGCGAGGAGTTCGTCGGCAACGTCGCGGGTGGCGGTTACAAGGACTTCGCCGCAGTCGGCGACGTCACCAACACGGCTGCGCGGCTGACCTCCTCTGCGGCCAACGGCCAGATCGTCGTCGACGCAGAGACCTATCAGGACGTTGCGCGCGCGTATCCAGATGCGCGGCAAGAGAGGCTCACGCTCAAAGGGAAGCAGGAACCGGTCGAGGCGTACTGGGTTCCGCCGTAGAGAGCAGCTCATCCGCGCCATCAGCCGCGGCCGCGGGGGCCAACACGACCGGCTGAAACGCCGCCCGCTCGTCAGCTGCGGACGGAGATGCGCTGCCGCATCGCTTCCGCGATTCGCTCGGCGATGTCGGGTTGCGCCTTCTGCAGCCGACGAAACTCCGTGCCGTACATGACCAGAAGTTGTGAAGGCGACGTCGTCGTCACGGTTGCTGTGCGACGTCCGTCACCGAGAATCGCGATCTCGCCGAAGAAGTCGCCCGGCCCAAGATTGGCAAGAGTCCCTTCGCCGGTCGTCACGGCCGCACTCCCCTGAGTGAGGATGAAGAACGAGTAGCCGCTGGAGCCCTCGCCGATCAGGCGTACGCCCTCGCTCGCGATCTGGACGTCGAACCACGGTGCGAGCTCGTCTCGCTCAGGCGTGCTCAACGACTCGAAGAGCGGAATCGCGGCGAGTTGGGATGCACTGGCCATGCGAGTCACCGAGCCTACGCGCCGCGACGCGATCGTTCAACCAGGCATTCACCACATCGCCACCAGCAAGAAACCACATCGTCGCAGGGTCCTGGTCCTCAGCGAGGATTGGCCCGGGCGATCGCTTCGACCTCGACCAGCTGGTCCGGATAGCCGAGAAGCGAGACACCGAGCAACGTGCTCGGCGCACGACCCAGGCGCGCGGAGACCACGGCCCAGACTCGGACCAGATCGTCGCGGTCCTTTGCCACAACATAAATCGTCGTCTTCAAGAGTGATTCCGGACCGACGTCGTGCTCGGCAAGCGCTTGGAGAAGGTTTTCCGTTGCTCGGGCAGCTTGTGCTTCGCAGTTGCCGGGAGCGACAACCTGCCCTTCGTCGTCGAGAGGACATGCCCCGGCCATGAAGATCAGACCGTTCGCGACTCGCGTGTACTCGTACGGGGCTTCCGGATAGAGACTCATCGCAGTCTGATGCTAGGCCACCACGGCGGCCGATCGCGATCGCCACCGCCGATTTGCACGGACGTATGATCGCCAGCCGTGGACCCCGCAGCGCTCAGAAGCGCGGCGCGCGCCGCGATTGTGATGCCGGCGGTATTTGCACTCGCGGACAAGGTGATCCGACAGCCTCAGACATCGCTCTTCGCGGCTTTCGGGTCCTTCGCGCTCCTCGTCCTGGTCGAGTTCGGAGGGCCCTGGCGAACGCGTCTCCTCGCATATCTCGGGCTCGCGTGCGTCGGCGCCGCGTACATCACGCTCGGGACCCTCTGCTCACGAGAACAATGGCTGGCCGCGGGCGCGATGGCGGTGGTCGGCTTCGGAACGCTCTTTGCCGGCGTGTTCAGCGGCTACATCGCAGCGGGTGCGACCGGAGCCCTCCTCACATTCGTACTGCCGGTGACCATTCCGGCACCGAACTCCGCCATTCCGGACCGCCTCGAGGGCTGGGCGCTCGCAAGCGGCGCGGGGATCTGCGCGGTGATGCTCCTCTGGCCGCCTCGCCGGCCCGCCGACCTTCGGCGTGACGCCGCCGGTGCGGTGCGAGCCGTGGCGGACCTCTGGGATGCCAACCCGGAACAGTTGGGCGAACGCGGACGCCTCGCGCGCAACGCGGTAGATGCCCTCGGCCGCCGCTTCCTCGGCACACAGCACCGCCCCACCGGTCCCACCGGACCGACAGCCGCGCTTGCTTCGCTCCCCGACGAGCTGGACTGGCTCCTCTCCTTCCTCGCACCCTCGCCCGAGCTGCCTATGCTCGAGCTCGCCGGCCCAGAGGACGCCGAGGCCATCGCAGCGGCCTCCGCCGTGCTCCGCATGAGCGCAGCGAGACTCGAAGGTAGTGACGGGCGCCCCGACTTCGCTCGGCTCGAGAAGGCGCGAGACGCCGTCGCGCACGCGCTTGTGCGGCGACTGCCCGAGCTGCCGGCCGACACCCCCATCGGCGCGGCCCCGAAGGCGCTGGACCTTCCGTTCCGAATTCGAACGGCGACCTACTCTGCGCGTCAGGTCGCAGGCTACGCACTGCGCGCGACCGGGGCGGACGCGCCGGAACTCGATGATCGAGACCTCGCGCAGCCACCGTCGGCGCGTGCGGCGCTCGACGCGACCGAGCAACTGGCGGTCGAACACGCCAGCGTGCGCTCGGTGTGGTTCCAGAACAGTGTCCGCGGCGCGGCCGGGCTTGCGCTCGCTGTCTACATCGCCCAGCGAACGGGTCTCCAGCATGGATTCTGGGTGGTGCTCGGAACGCTCTCCGTGCTCCGGTCGAACGCTCTCGGCACCGGCTGGTCCGTTCTCAGCGCCCTCGCGGGAACCGCAGCCGGCATCGTCGTCGGCGCCCTACTCGTGATCGCGATCGGAACGCACCAGGCGGTGCTCTGGGCCGTTCTGCCGTTTGCGCTACTGCTCGCCGCCTACGCACCTCGGGCGATCTCGTTCGCTGCGGGCCAGGCGGGGTTCACGGTCGTTCTCTTCGTGCTCTTCAACATCATTCAACCCGTCGGTTGGAGCGTCGGGCTGGTCCGCATCGAGGACGTAGCCATCGGCTTCGCAATCAGCCTCGGCGTCGGCCTCCTATTCTGGCCGCGCGGCGCGGGCGCGCTCGTTCGCGAGGATCTCGCCACCGCTTACGGGCGTGGCGCCGACTACGTCGTCGCCACAACCCGCCAACTGATCGACGGAGGAGGCTCGGAGGACGCTGCTCGCGCAGAACGTGACGCGGAAGCCGCTCTCCATCGGCTCGACGACTCCTTTCGCCAGTACCTCGCCGAGCGCTCGGCCACAATGGCGAACGTCGAGGACGTCGCGGCTCTTGTCGGCGGCGCGTCCCGTGTTCGACGGGCTGCGCAATCGCTGACGTCGCTCGGTCGAATGATGGACGGCACCACACGACTCAGCCGCTGCGCCGAGAATCTCGACGGCGAGCTCCATGCTCTGCGGTCGTGGTACGTCACACTTGGCTACGCGCTGGTGAATCGCCAAGCCGTACCTCCGCAGCACGTTCGCGACGCAGCGGCCAGCACCCGACTCCTCAGCTGTGTGCGCGATGCCGCCCGCGGCCGCGATAAGGCGACAGTCAAGGCTGCGCTCACCCTCATCTGGGCGAGCCAACATCTCGACAACCTCTGGCGTCTCGAAGCACACCTCGGCAAGCGCGCGAACGCCGCACAAAACGTCAGCCCAGGCTGACCCACGCGAGGGCACGTCCTGCCGGCGGGTCCGTCCAGCCTCTGTTCTTGGCACTTCCTTCGTGGTTAGGTTCACCGTGACAGCCGCAAGCGACGGGAGGTGGAGCAGCCATGGAGTCAGGTAGCCCGACGACAGGTGGTCCCGGGTATCCGGTGCAGTTCTCGGTCGCCTACCCGGATCGCCAGCTCAACAGGCTGACGACGGCATTCAGGGTGATCGTCGCGATTCCGATCGTGATCGTCGCGAGCAGCATCGGAGGTGACGACGGCACCTACGCGGCCGGAGAGCACAGTTGGAGAGTGGCCGGGGGGACCGCCGGATTGCTGTTCTTCGCCCCGCTTCTGATGATCCTGTTCCGCCAGAAGTATCCGCGCTGGTGGTTCGACTGGAACCTGCAGCTGCTCCGCTTCTCGAACCGAGTCGGCGTGTATCTCGCGTTGATGGACGATCAGTACCCGTCGACGGACGAGGAGCAGTCCGTCGTGCTCAACTTCGCCTACCCGGACGCGAAGCAGGGCCTCAACCGCTGGCTGCCGCTCGTCAAATGGCTACTCGCGATCCCGCACTACGTTGTGCTCGTCTTCCTCTGGATCGCAGCCATCGTCTCCGTGATCATCGCCTGGTTCGCGATTCTGTTCACCGGCCGCTACCCGCGCGGCCTCTTCAACTTCGTTCTGGGCGTGATCCGCTGGACGAATCGCGTGGTCTGCTACGCGCTCATCCTCGTCACCGACCAGTACCCGCCGTTCAGGCTCGACCCGTAGCGCCAGGCACGACCCAATCGGCGGGGCCGCCACTTCCCGCCGTAGCCGACGGGTGCAGTGCCGGGACGCCGAGGCCGCGGGTCGTCTGGGACACTTGTCCGGATGGGGAGCAGCGTTCGCCTCGGCCGGATCGCCGGAATCGAGTTCGGCGTCAACTGGAGCTGGCTGGTCGTGTTCGCCCTCATCGTCTGGACTCTTGCGTCGGCCATCTTTCCCTCCACGAATCCGGGCCTGTCGAAGGGGACTCACATCGCGATGGCGATCGTCGCGGCCTTCCTCTTCTTCGCCTCCATCCTCCTGCACGAGTTCGGACACGCCCTCCAGGCGCGGCGCGAAGGGATAGAGATCGACGGCATCACGCTCTGGCTCTTCGGAGGCGTCGCCAGGTTCAAGGGATCGTTCCGGAGCGCGGGCGCAGAGTTCCGCGTCGCGATCGCGGGCCCACTCGTCTCGCTCGCACTCGGCGCACTGTTCGTCGGCATCGCGCTCATCCCCGGAATCCCCTCCGCCGTCGACGGCGTGGTCTCGTGGCTCGGCTACATCAACCTCACCCTGCTCGTCTTCAATCTGATTCCCGCTCCGCCCCTCGACGGCGGGCGGGTGCTCCATGCTGCGCTCTGGCAGCGCCGGGGCGACTTCGTCTGGGCAACCCGTGTCGCCGCGAATGTCGGACGCGGCTTCGGCTATCTACTCATCGCCGGTGGAATCGCCATGTTCATCTTCCAGAGCTCGTTCAGCGGCGCCTGGCTCGCGTTCCTCGGCTGGTTTCTCCTCAATGCCGCAACCTCCGAAGCCCGCTACCTCCTGACCCAGCAGGCGCTGAACGGACTGCGCGTCCGAGACGTGATGACGCCAAACCCCGTCGTCGTCACGCCCGACACGACGTTGGGCGAGTTCATGGACAACGTGATGATCTCGCAGCGCCACACGACGTATCCGGTCGTCGAAGACGGCAAGCCGGTGGGTCTGCTGCCGTTCCGTTGCGTTGCGAACGTGCCGCGAGGTGAATGGGATGTGCGGCGCGTGCGCGACTGCCTCATCTCGCTCGACAAGGTGCCGGTGCTTCGGGAGGACGAAGACGCAGTCGACGCGGTCGCGGAGCTCACCCAATCGGCCGGCGGCCACGGTCTCGTCGTCTCGAACGGGGGACTCGCCGGGATCATCTCGACGAGCGACCTCACCCGCGCACTCGAGGCAAGGCGGCGACGCAGCGCGCCTGCACGCGCCTGAGGTCCCAGCAGCGGTCAGGCTGCGTGCGGCGTCTGGTGCTCCTCTAGCTCGGCCAGCAGCTCGTCGACCATCTGCGCGGGGTCAACTCGCACAAGCCGACGAAGGAGCCCGCGCCGCTCCCACCGGAAAACCTGTTGCGATGCAGCTGCGAGTCGTTGCGCGCAGGACGGACAGACCCTGACGTGCCGGTCCGTCTCACTGCTCTGAAACCCGGCGACGTAACGCGCGATGTCCGCTTCGCTCAAGTGGGCAAGCAGTGCCACGAGCAATCGATCCCCGGTTCTTCTTCGATTGAACGTCGTACTTTAGATGCACGGTGATGGTTCCGCACTACGCTGGTGGTCTGGCTGAAACCTGGAGTTGCTGAGGTTCTCGAACCGCATCTGCCGCGTTGTGCACGCTGAACGCGCGCAACCTCGTCGATGGGGCGACACTTGCCCGACGGTGCTATGGGCGGTGCAGCGAGCCGGGGGCGTCGCGAGCCAAGGGCGCCGGCTTTCGCAACGCCCCGACGACCCGCGACGTCTCCAGTCGATCCGCAGTCTGAGCTAGCCGACGGCCGCGCTCGGCCGGTCCGCCTTGCTGTAGCTGTAGCCGCCCTGCTGCTTCGTCGTGAGCCCGAGGAAGACGGCCGCGAGGCCGACGATCAGGTGGGGCAGCCAGACATTGGCGGCCTCATCGGCGAATCCGAAGATCCACGGTGACGCGGCGAGCAACGCCCCGGCCGCGATGTCGATCAGATTGTGCACCGCCATCGGGGCGACCTTCCAGACGCCGAGCTCGTAGTTCGTGAACAGACTGTAGGCGATCAAGCCGATTCCGAGGACGATCGGGACGATGGTCGCAGCGGTGTGCTCCGAGAACCGGAAGATCCATGGAGCGGCGATCAGGGCAGCGCCGACGATGTAGTCGAGTGGCGCGTGGTACCTCGTCGGGATGAAGCGCATCGAGAGCTCCCTTCTGAGCGGTGGGTGGATTCCCGACCTGATTCGCACCGCACGTCCTTTTGGTTCGGCCTTCGCGGAGGGCCGACCGAGGGTTAGAGGTCGAGATACGGGGCGACGCTCATGTACTTGAACCCGGTATCGACGGCGAGCGTCACGATCACGGCATCGGGCCCGAGGCGCTCGGCCAGTCGGTGCGCGCCGACGACGTTCGCACCGGTGGAGATCCCGGCGAAGATGCCTTCTTCGCTCGCCAACCGTCGCGTCATCGCCACCGCTTCTTCATCGCCGATCGGCTCGAGATGGTCGACCTTGTCCTGGTTCCAGTGCGGCATGACGCCGCCGGTCCAGCCCTGGATGAGAAACGGCCCCCGCTCGCCGCCGCTGATCGCCGGAGAGCTCGCAGGCTCGTGCGCCTGGATGAATACGCCTTTCGGCTTGAGGGCGTCCGACACGCCGACGAGCGAGCTCGCCGTACCCATCCCCTGACAGAAGCCGGTGACTCGTCCCGCGGTCTGCTCCCAGATCTCGCGGCCGAGCTTGTCGCGGTGATCCGGAACGATGTACGGGTTGTTGAACTGATCCGTCGCGTAGTGACCGGGCTGCTCGGCCAGTTCGGCAGCGCGCGCGACCATGTTGTCGATGTCTCTCGAGGTCACCCTGGGTCGGCCTTCGACGGAAGGAATGACGTCGAGCTCGGCCCCGAGTGCGCGCATCAGCTGAAAGCGCTCCTCGGTAAAGCAGTCGGCGATGACGATCAGCGCCCGGTAGCCTTTCGCGCGGCAGACGAGCGCCAGCGCCGGACCCGTGCTACCGCCGGTGTACTCGACGATCGTGTCCCCGGGCGAGATGAGGCCGTCGCGCTCCGCCCCCTCGATCATCGCGAGAGCCATCCGGTCTTTCATCGACCCGGTCGGGTTCAAGTAGTCGAGCTTCAGCCAGAGCTCGGCGTCGTTTTCAGGGGCGCAGGGCCGCAAACGCACCAGCGGGGTGTTTCCGATCGCACCGAGGATCGAGTCCACGAGGTGATGATAAGAAGTCCTCGTGGCCGCAGTTCGCTACCTCGTGCAAGACGTCGACGCGGCGATCGCGTTCTACACAGAGCGCCTTCGCTTCACGCTCGAGCAACAGATGGGACCCGCCTTCGCGATCGTGACGTACAAGGATCTTTGGCTCTGGCTCGCCGGCCCGAAGAGCTCAGCGGCGAGAGCAATGCCGGACGGCAGCAAACCCGAGCCCGGCGGGTGGAACCGGCTCGTGCTCGAGGTGGACGATCTGGATGCAGAGGTGGGAGAGTTGAAGAAGGCGGGCGTGAGCTTCAGAACCGAGGGCGTCAGCGGCCCCGGCGGGAAGCAGGCATTGCTCGAGGACCCGGATGGGAATCCCATCGAGCTCTTTCAGCCCGCCTAGTGCCCCTCCCAGCAATACATGCCGGCTTCTGGCCCGCGATCACGCGGCGCCGGAGTCCACTCTCGCCCTTAGCAAGGCTGTCCAGCCTTGCTGCGGTTGAGTGCGGCCTCCGGCTTGGTGCTCGCGACCCAGAAGCTCGGCGGCATTACTGGCAGGGGCACCAGCTACCAGACGCGCCGCGCCCGTACCAGCTCCGTCGCGTAGCCGGAAACGGAGATGGGCGACATCACCAACTGATAGGCGAGCACGTAGAGGACAAAGCCGAGAACGTTGCGCCGGATCCGCAGTCCGAGCAACCGGAACACCGCACGCTGCCTGCGGTACATGGTCAACGCGATCAGCAAGCTGATCGGCAGCACCGCCGCCGTCATCGGGCCGACGATCAGGAAGTTTCCGGTGAGCGCGAGAACGATGCCGACCGGAATTGCGACGGTGTACACCGAGTCGAGATAGGGAAACAGGCAGTTGGCAGCGACCGCGTGCACGTGCAGCTTCCGGCCTCGGAGCAGCGACAGACCGTGCTCGCGCAGGCCCTCGATCATGCCGCGCGCCCAGCGCCGCCGCTGGCGCACGAAGTGCGAGAACCGGACCGGCGCATCCGTGAAGGCGATCGCGGTCGGCTCGAAGATGGTCCGCCCGCCCGCGCGGATCAAAGACCAGGTGAGGACGATGTCCTCGCCGATCCTGTCCGGCCACCCGCCGACGGCGCGCACGGCCCCGGTGCGATAGACGCTGAACGCACCCTGTGCAACCAGTGTCCCCTGGAAGAGCGCCTGCTGCCGCTTGACCGAGGCGATAGCGAGGAAATAGTCCCACTCCTGCACCCGGGCGAGCGCACCCGCCCGGGAATTGCGAACGAGGACCGAGCCGGCGACGGCGACAGTGTCGGGCGGAGCCGAGAGCATCCGCGCAATGGCACGCTGTAGCGCTGAAGGCATGAGCAGCGTGTCGGCGTCGATGGTGGCGACGAGCGGTGTGCTCACCGTGGCCAACGCGGCGTTGAGCGCCTCCGACTTCCCGCCGTGGTTCGTCGTGACCACTCGAACGCGCGGATCCTCGCGGCCGACGAGCTCGGCAAGCTCACGAGTGCGATCGGTGGAGCCGTCGTCTGCGACCACGACGTGGAGCTCGCCCGGATAGTCCTGGCGAAGCGCGTACTCGAGAGTTTCCTGGATCCTGCTCTCCTCGTTGTAGGCCGCGATCAGCAGTGTCACGTCGGGATAGTCGTGGTCGAACTCGACCGGCCGGGGGCGATCGAGGATCAGCGACGAGACCAGCTGGACGTTGAGATAGCCGGGGATGATTGCGATTCCCGCGATGATCAGGATCGCGACGGGCAGCGTCACGACGCGTCCGAGCGACTCCGTCCAGCCGGTCGCAACCCAGGCCGAGAGCCCCGCCCACAGCAACCCCGCTGCGATGCTGAGGAAGAAACGCGTGCGCAC
>JBKPTB010000093.1:0-3712 GCA_046735315.1 Actinomycetota bacterium | reverse complement strand
AGGGTGAGCAGGAAGAACTCCGAGAATGCGACGGCCCCGACGATCGCCATGGCGGCGTTGGCCGCGGTGAGCGTCCGCCGTCGGAAGATCCGCAGCGGGAGGAGCGGCCACGACGACCGCAGCTCGATCACGACGAACGCCGCCACGAGGGCGACAGCGGCCGAAAGCAGCGCGATCGTGCCCCTCGCGCCCCAGCCGTCGGTCGTCGCGCGTGTCGTCGCGTAGACGAGGAGCATGAGGCCGGCCGTGATGGAGGCCGCGCCAGGGACGTCGAAGTGACGATGGGCCAGATCGGCTCGGCTTTCCCGCAGGAGCACGGGTGCCAGGGCGATCGCCGCCACGCCGACCGGAACGTTGATGAAGAAGATCCAGGACCAGCTCAGATAGGACGTGAGCACCCCACCGAGGAGGACGCCCGCGGCGGCGCCGCTACCGGACGCGGCACCGTAGATCCCGAGTGCGAGGTTTCGTTCCCGCCCTTCGGCGAACGTGGTCATCAGCAGCGAGAGCGCGGCCGGTGCGAGCAGGGCGCCGCCGAGCCCTTGGACTGCCCTGAAAGTAATCAGCGAGCCCTCCGACCACGCGAGCCCGCAAAGGAGCGAGCTGGCGGCGAAGAGCGCCAGGCCGGCCACGAAGAGCCGGCGACGGCCGAGGAGGTCGGCAAGTCGGCCGCCCAGCAGCAAGACGCCGCCGAACATGATCGCGTACGCGGAGATCACCCACTGGAGGTTGGTCTGTGAGAAGTTGAGATCCGACTTGATCGACGGCAGCGCGACGTTCACGATGGCGACGTCGAGGATGACCATGAACTGGGCCGTTACGATCAGAGCGAGCGCGCTCCAGCGCCGTTCGTTTGTGCTAATGCTCACGCAGTTGTCCTCCACAATCGTTGATGATCTCAACTGTATAGCACACCAACGCTTGAGCACGCTACTCTATGTGACATGACGTTGACGACCCCCGATGAGGCGGCCCTTCCGAAGAGTCCTCGACTGCCCGAGGAGCTCGTCGCGTCGAGCTCATTCCTCCTGAAGCGGCTTGGATTTGCGGTCAAGGAGCGGACGATGAAGGCGTACGAGGGCACAGGCCTTCACCCGTACCATCACGCGATCCTGCTCGTCCTCGACGAGGGCTCCCGCGAGACGCAGGGCTCGATTGCGGACGCGTTGGGCTACGACCGGGGCCAGCTCGTCGGGCTCCTGGACGAGCTCGAAGAGCGCGGGCTGGTCGAGCGCCGTCGCGATCCCAACGACCGTCGCCGTCACATCGTGCGCACCACCCGCGACGGGAAGCGGACGCTGCGGCGGTATCGGGCGCTTGCGAGCCAGATCGAAGACGAGTTCCTCTCGCCTCTCAGTGAGAAGGAACGCGCGAACCTGCATGCACTTTTGCTCCGGCTCGCCGAAAAGCACGAGCCGCGCTGCGCTCACGCCGCTCCGCCTGCGGGCGACTAGCTCCTGGGGCAAACGGGCGACACGCCGTTCGGCGCGCCGCCCTGTCTTGCGAGCTCAGTCTTCCCAGTCGTCGTCGAGCTCGGCGACGACCGTGTCGCTCGGTCGCTCGGGCTCGTCAGTCGGAGGCTGTGCGTCCTCGTCTTCGGGTTCCTCCTGTGGCCACGGCTCGGTCATAGTTCCTCCTGCGGTCGGGGAGGGAGTTGCACTCCGATTGTGCCGACGTCGGCCGGCGCGAAATCGACCGCCACCGGATCGACACCACCGTGTCACCGGTGAGCAAAGCGGTCGGAGACTTAGTGGCTCTGAGCCACTAAGTCCGGCATCGTCGTATCCCACAGCCGAAACGCGCCCATAAAGGCGTTCTCGTTTTCGCCGAGTCGAGCGTTGGGCGGCAACTCTTCGATTTTCTTCGCGTTTCCTCCCCCGAGGACGACGTACTCCGGCTCGAGAGCGGCAGCCAGCAGTTCGATCGTCTCTGCAACCGCCTTCTGCCATTTCTTCTTTCCGTAACGCTCCCGGCCGCGCTCGCCGACGTAGTCCTCGAAGGTCGCGTCCCGAAAAGGAAGATGGCCGAGCTCCATCGGCACGACCACCTGCTCGACGACAAGCGTCGAGCCGAGACCCGTACCGAACCCGAGGAACAGCATCTTGCCGCCGTCGTAGCTTCCGAGCGCCTGCATCGCTGCGTCATTCACCACCTTCGTCGGCTTGCCGAGCGCCTCCTGGAAGTCGAATCCCACCCAGCCGGAACCGAGATTCGCAGGCTCGGCCACGACACGGCCTTCGCGCACGAGCGCGGGAATGCCGATCGACACGACGTCGAACGACCAATCGCGCGTCTCGGCATTCACGCCTGCAAGTAGTCGCTCCGGCGCGAGATCGGGCCCGGACACGAACCGGCGACGTCCGTCTGCACCAGTCGAGGTGAGCAGCTTGACGTGCGAGCCGCCCACATCGATCGCAAGGACGACGCGGTCTTGCACGGGCGTAGCTTCCATGCTGCGCCCGCCGGAGGCAAGGTGGAACACCAGGCCCAGCGATCAGGACTCCGACACGGCCGCGCCAGACGTACGTCTCGCGGCCACTAGGCCCGAGGCGAGCGTGACACCGGCCAGGATGAGCGCAAGCCCGCCCACCTTCGCTCCTGTCAGCGGCTCGCCGAGAATCGTCGCACCGTACAAGAGCGCAAAGCCCGGGAGCAGGTAGTTGACGAGCATCGAGCGAGCGGCGCCGTGTCCGCCGATCAGACGGTTAACGATCAACTGGGCGAAGCCCGTTCCGACGACGCCGAGCACCACGACCGAGGCCAGCGGCTTCCAGCTGACGGAGCCGGGCAATTCGGCAAGCGCGAACGGAAGCATCGCGACCGCGCCGCAAAGCGTGGACGCAGCAGCCAGTTCCAGCCCGCCGACGACGAGACTCCGCTGGATCGAGAGACTCGAGACCGCATAGCAGAGCGACGCCAGCACCACCGCCAGTGCGCCGACGACCGCCCACCAGCCGCCCTTCGGATGGACGCCGGCGACGACGCCGACACCTGCCAGTCCGATCACGAGGCCGAGCACACGAAGCCCGCTGGAGCGCTCGCTCGTTGCGAACCGGAGCGCCAGCAATGCGACGAAGATCGGAACCGACGAATTCGCCACGGCGGCAACCCCCGAGTCGACGTGCTTCTCACCCCAGGAGATCAGCAGGAACGGCAACGCCATCCCGACCACGCCCACGAACGCCCCTGGAGCGAGCGCAGGACGCACCCCGCGTAGGCCCCGCCGGACGCTGAGGAACGAGACGAGGACCGCACCTGCGAGCAGCAACCGCAACTCGACCATCGCCGTGGGCGAGAAGTCCCGCAGGCCGATCTTGATGAACATGTACGACGAGCCCCAGATCGCCGACAACAGCAGCAGCTGCGGCAGATACGAGCGCTTCACGGCTCAGCCCGGGACGCGAGCGAGTGTCTCGATCAGCATCACGATCGCCTCGTCGAGGTCGGCTGCGATCCCGGCGGAAACGTAGGCCGTCCAGGGATGAACCGGTGAGCCGCCCGTGTAGGCGATCAGTGGTTTCCCCACTGAGTGGGCATACCACGCTTCCATTGCCGTCCCCTCGTCGGGCGCGGTGAACGCGGCCAACACCGCGTCGCAGCCTCGAATGTCCTCGAGGTCTCCTTCGACGATCTCGCTTTCGTGACCGGTCGTGTTGCCGCGAAAGTCCCGCCGCATCGGATCCACGGGCTCGAGGCCCGTCTCGCGGAGCAG
>JBKPTB010000092.1:0-27314 GCA_046735315.1 Actinomycetota bacterium | reverse complement strand
GCTCGTCCTCGCGAGCGCCGAGCAGGTACAACGGGTCTAGTGGCCTGGCCAGCGGCATCCTTCGGTTTCTGGCCCGCGATCACGCGGCGCCAGATTCCACCCTCGCCCTTACCAAGGCTGTCAGCCTTGGCTGCGGGCGAGTGCGGCCTCTTGCTTGGCGCTCGCACCCCAGAAATCCGAAAATGCCACCCGCCAGACCACTAATGGCGGAGACGATCGTGGAAAGCGCCTCGGCGCGGGTGCATTCAGGGCGGCCGTCGCTCTGCCTCTGCGAGCAATACGTCCGTGTGACAGAAGGGGCGGCGTTGACCGCCGCGCGCTGGCTCGGACGGGCGGATCAGGAAGCCGCCGAACGTGACGCCGCCGAGGCGATGCGCGCGGTCCTCGAGGACTTCCCCATTCTCGGGCGGATCGTCATCGGGCCGGCGGACGAGGACTCGCCGCTACGTTCGGGTGAGGAGGTGGGCGCCGGCGGCGAAGAGGTCGACCTTGCCCTCGACCCGCTCGAGGGCCGCGGCGTCGTCGCGCGCGGCGGCAACGGCGCGATGGCGATGATCGCCGTCGGCGAGCGGGGCTCGCTGCTCAACCTCCCCGATATGTACGTGCGCAAGATGGCCGTCGGACCACGAGCGCGCGGCTCCATCGACCTGCTAAAGCCCGTTGGGGAAAACGTTCATGCGATCGCCGAGGCGTTCGGCCGAAGGCCGAACGACATCACGTCGATCGTGCTCGACCGCCCGCGCCACCACGACCTGATCGAAGAAATCCGGGCCTCCGGTGGCCGGATCAAGCTGATCCAGGACGGAACCGTGACGGCATCGATCTCGGCTGCGATCCGGGGGACCAACGATCACCTCGCGGTCGGTATCGGCGGTACGCGCCAGGCCGTGATGTCTGCGGCCGCCCTGCGTTGCCTCGGCGGGGAGGTCCAGGCTCAGCTCTGGCCGACCTCGCGGCAGGAGATCGAGCAGGCCCACGAGGCCGGCATCGACGATGTGACGCGTGTCTTCACGACCGAGGAGCTGGCCCCCGGCGAGGTCATCGTCGCCGCGACCGGCGTGTCGAACGGCGACCTCCTGCGCGGGGTGCGCTTCCTGGCGGATTCCGCGCGCACGCATTCGCTCGTGATGTGCACCCGCTGCAACTGGGTCCGCTTCACCGACGGGGTCCACTTCTTCGCGCGCGACCGGCGCGAAGAGGTTCGGCTGCTCGGCTACTAGCCCGCCGACGCTAGACTCGAGCCGAGATGCCGACCAAGGAAGAAGTCTTCGAAGCGCTCCGCCAGGTCGAGGACCCCGAGCTCGGGATGGACATCGTCGAGCTGGGCCTCTTGTACGACGTCGAAGTTCGGGGGCCACGCGTCAAGGTGACGCACAGCCTCACGTCGATGGGCTGCCCGGCCGGGCCGATGATCCAGGAGGACATCAGCCGCATCGCCCGCGAGGTTCCCGGAGTCGAGGACGTGGACATCGAGCTGACCTGGGATCCGCCCTGGACACCCGAGCGCATGTCGGACGACGCCAAGTTCATTCTCGGGATCGGTTGAGCCGGCGGCGCATCGTCGTCGTCGGGGTCAGCGGGAGCGGCAAGACAACATTTTCGCGGCGGCTGGGCGCGAAACTCGGCCTGCCCGTGACCGAGCTGGACGCGCTCAACCACCAGCCGGGTTGGGTCGAGGCGAGCGACGAAGACTTCTGCCGCGCCGTCGAGGCGGCGATGAGCTCCCCGGAAGGCTGGGTGCTCGACGGCCTCTACGAGCGGAAGACCGGCGATCTCATCCTTCGAGAGGCGGACACGCTCGTCTGGTTGGATCTGCGATTGCCGTTGGTGCTCCTGCGCCTGGTCAAGCGTGCGGTCATGGACATCGTCACCAGGCGCGACCTCTTCAACGGAAACCGTCAGACGTGGCGCTTCGCGTTCTTCACGCGCGACTCGCTCGTCTCCTTCGCCGTCAAGCAGCACTTCAAGCAGCGGCGAGTCTGGCCCGGTGCGCTCGAGAGGCATCCGAACCTGCAGATCGTCCATCTCCGTTCGCCGCGAGAGGTCGAGGGGTGGCTCGAGCGTCCGGCGCCGGACTAGGCCGGAATGCGCAGGACGACCTTGCCGAGCTGCTCACCGGCCTCGAGACGCTCGTGCGCCGCAGCCGCGTCAGCGAGGGGAAACACTGCGTCGACGACCGGGACGACCTTCCCCGACGCGACGAGCTCGTAGACGGCCTCGAAATCTTCCCGCGAGCCCATCGTCGACCCGTAGATCGTCAGCTGCTTCCACCAGATGCGGTGCAGCTGCGCCGGCGGGTTCGGCCCGCTCGTCGCACCGCAGACACAGACGCGTCCGGCAGGACGCGCGGAGTCGAGTGAGCGCTTCCACGTAGCCTCGCCGACGTCGTCGACGACGACGTGCGCACCTCCGCCAGTCACTTCCTTGACCCCGGCCACGACGTCGTCAGTGTCGTGGTTGAAGGTCGCGTCCGCACCGAGCTCGCGGGCCCGAGACAGCTTGTCGTCGCTCGACGAGGTGACGATCACCTGCGCGCCGAACGCTTTCGCGATTGCGAGGCTCGCAGTGGCAACGCCCCCGCCGATGCCCCAGACGAGCACCCATTCGCCGGCCTGCAGAGCGGCCTTCGTCGCGAGCATCCGGTATGCGGTCTCGAACACGAGCGGGAAGGCCGCCGCTGCCTCGAAGTCGAGGCCGTCCGGGATCGCGTACACCTGCGAGCGAGGGACCGCGATGAGCTCCGCGTGCGTTCCATCGGTGTGCTCGCCGATGACGGTGATCCGACCATCGCCGTGGTCGAGTCCCGGGTTGATGACGACTCGGTCGCCGGCGGAGAAACCATCTCCGGAAACCACGATCCCGGCGCCGTCGGCACCGAGGATGCGCGGCTTCGGCACGGAGGGCAGACCCTTGCGGACCCAGATGTCGAGGTGGTTAAGCGAAGCGGCACGCAACGCGATGACGACCTGTCCGGTGCCTGGCACCGGATCCGGGGCGTCCTCGAAGCTGAGCACTTCGGGGCCGCCGTCTTCGTGGATGCGAATCGCTTTCACGGGGCACAATCTTCCACATGACGGCCGCTGAGCTGGAGGAGTTCGCCGGCGAGCTCGGCCTGGACGTCGTCGGGGCGGCGCCCGCAACGGCTTACCGCGAAACGGAACGGGCAATCCACGAGCGGAAGGCTCGCGGCCTTTTCGCGGACATGCGCTTCACGATGGCGCAGCCGGAGATCTCCTGCCATCCCGAGACGCTTCTGGCCGGGGCGCGCACGGTGGTCTCCGCTGCCTACTGCTACTACACGCCCGAGCCGCCGCTCGAGTCGGGCGACGGCAGGCTGGCGCGCTACACCTGGCACGACGGCTACGCCTTGTTGCGCAAGCGCCTCGATGCGCTGGGGAGCCGCCTCGGCGGCGACTACCGCGTCTTGGTGGACGCCAACCAACACGTGGACCGCGAGGCGGCGGCCCGCGCCGGCGTCGGCTTCTACGGCAAGAACACGATGCTGATCACGCGACGCCACGGGTCGTGGGTCGTCCTCGGCACGCTCGTGACGACCGTGGAGGTCGAGGCCTCGTCCCCGCTCGAGCTCGACTGTGGCTCGTGCACTCTTTGCATCGACGCCTGTCCGACCGGCGCGTTGGACGAGCCGGGCGTCGTCGACTCGACCAAGTGCCTGTCCTACTGGACACAGTCTCCCACCGCGATTCCGGAGGAGTATCGACGGGAACTGGGCCCGCAGGTGTACGGCTGCGACATCTGCCAGGACGTCTGTCCCTGGAACCGCGGCGTCGAGAGACGCCGTGGCGGAGATTCGGCACCCGACGGTGCGACCCCACACGTTCGCCTGGCCGACTGGCTGCGTGGCGACGCCGCTGCTCTCGTGGCGGAGTACGAACGGCTCTACGTCCCGAGGAACGATCCGCGCTACCTCCGCCGCAATGCGCTGGTTGCGCTCGGTAACACAGGCGGACTCGAGGATCTGCCGCTGGCGGAGTCGTTCCTCGACGACGACGACGAGCTCCTGCGTGAGCAGGCGGCATGGACGGTGACGCGGATTCAGGAACGGCATGCCGACTGAGCTCCGAAGCAGGGATCGTGATCGTGCGATCGAGTTGTGGATCGCCAGAGTCCGGCTGGCAGCGGTCTGCTTCGCGGTGCTCGAGGTCGGACTGTTCAGCGAGCACTAGGCCCGCGCGCGCAGGCGGGCGACGCCGAGCTGGTTCGCGAGCTCCCGCGCGCGACCTGCGACCACCGCACGCAGCGCGTCGGGCTCGAGCAGCACCGCCTCGCCCCGCTGGGAGAGCACTTCGCCGAGCAGCCATTCCTGACTCCCGACCGGCATCTCCGCGACTGCGGTGCCGTCCTTGAGCGGCGTGGCGCCTCGCTCAGCGGCCCAGCGTGCCGCGACACCCTTGAGGTAGAGGATCTTGGCGGTGCGCGCGTCGCGGAACCCCCGCGGCTCGAAGGCCGGTCGGGGATCGAAGCTCTCCTTCGTGAGCTGTGCGCTGCGCATGCGGTCGAGCCGGAAACTGCGCTCCGCATCGCGGGACCGATCCCAGGTGTGCACCCGCCAGTTCGGCAACTCGCGTTCGAGCGAGTACGGCTCGACGACCCGCTTCGACCAGGTCTGTTCGCCCTCCTTCTGGTACTCGATCTCGACGAGGCGACGCTCGCGGATTCCTTCGGTCAGCGTCGCGACGAGGTCTGCCTCGGCATCCTCCACCTGCGGATTCGGTGTCTGAGCGAGCTCGAACTGTCCGAAGGTCTCCTCGAGCTTCTTGCGTACCCGGTCGAGCGGTGTGTGCGCGTCGGCGGCAATCATCGGTCCGACGAACTCGAGCGCGAGCCGGATCGCGCGCGCCTCGAGCGGCGTCAGTCGCGGGGCCCTGCGGAACGTGTCGCCGTACAGCTCCTTGTCCACGTAGACGACGTCGCCGTCCAGCGCCGCGTACACCGTGTAGCAGCCACCGCCGAAGTTGACGAGGTTCAGCAGCTGCAAGTGCTCCTCCAGCTCTTCCTCGGGAATGTGGAAACGCTCGACGATCTCACGCGCCGGGATGACCGCATCGTTCTCTTCGCCGCAGGCGGCGAGGAGGTAGGCGAGCAGAGACTGCAGGACCGCGAAGCGCTCAGGGACGACGGGCCCGGCCGGGCGCTCGCCGGTGGGGTCGGCACTCGCCGGCGGGGCGGGGGTTGCGAGCTTCGGCGGCGGCTCTTCGTGGCGGTCGCGAACGGCGCGGAGAGCCTGGGCGACCTCGCGTCGGAGCTCGTCCGGCTCGAGCGGGATCGCCCGCCCATCCTGCCGAAGGATCCACGAGGCGAGCTGCGGCAGGGACGAGTAGCCCGTGACGAAGACGCCGTCCTCGAGCTCGCCCGCGCTGCCGAACGCGCGCTCGACCCACCACGCAGTGTCGCCGGCAAGCTCGATCCGCGCCTCGCCCTCGATGTCGCCGATCTGCCACGGCGGGCGCCCGCGGTACTCGTCGATGTCGAACTCGGCGGGGATCCGGAAGTCGCGCTCGCGTCGTGTCGCGAACTTGATATCGCCGCGAATGCGCGAGACGCGGAAGGTGCGGATGTCCTTGCGATCCAGGTCCTGCCCGATCACGTACCAGCTGCCGTTGTCCGACAACAGCCCGTACGGATTCACCGTGCGCTCGCTCTGGCGGTTCCTGGAGATTGAGTAGTACGGAAACTTGATCGTCCGTTGCTTCGAGATCGCGCCCTCCAACTTCCCGAGGCGGCCCGGCATTTCGGGCGAGTAGTCGGGATCGAGCACCTCGACACGGACGGCGGTCTGCGTTGCCGGCTCCCCGAACCCCGGCCGTCCGAGCGCCAGGTTCTGCAGCGCGAGCCTCAGCGGTTCCGCGTATGCGAATTGTCCTTCGAGGAGGTAGAGCGCCGTCTGCAGGGCCGCCAATTCGTCATCGTCGAGCTCCAGCTTGTCCAGGAAGTAGTTCTCGGAGCGGAGGGTGTAGAGCTCCTCGCCGGTGAACTCGTCACGCTGGGACTGGAGGGGCACGCCGAGCGCAAGCAGCTCGGCGCGGTCCGAGTAGAAGCGGCGCGCAAAGGCCTCGTCGGACATCTCGGAATAGCCCTCGACGTTCGACTTGACGTCCCGAGCTGTGAGGAGGCGACGCTCGGCCATGAGGAAGGCGACGAGCGAGAGCTGGCGGATCAGCTTGTCGGTGTCGTGGGACACCGACCGAATCTATCGGACGGACCGCCAGCCCGGACGTCCAGCGCCAGTCCTCGGCCCGACGGACGAAGCCGTGGTGGACCGGATTCTCGACGATGTACTCGAGGGTCGCGTCGTACTGCTCCTCCGACTCGATCACCTTCGACCAGTAGCGGCGCCCGAAAAGGTGGTCCTTGCGTCCATGCCGCTCGTTGAAAGCACGGGCGTACGCCCCGTTCAGGTCCCTCATGCCCTGATCGAGGTTGGCCGAGGGCGTCTCGACCAGGAGGTGGTAGTGGTTGCCCATCAGGCAGCGGACGTGCATCCGCCACCCGTACCGGCGCTCGATCCGGCGGAGGATGTGGACGAAGACGATCCGGTCCTCCATGTCCAGCACGATCGGTGCGTGGTCGTTCCCACGGCTCCCAACGTGGTAACAGGCGCCGGCGAAGATCGGACGGAGAGGTCTTCCCATCCCTCGAAAGTAGCCCCGTCGGAAGCGTTTGTCCCGCTCTGCAAGCCTTCCGGCACACGTCTGGCGCAGCCGTGTCACGTGCCAGGCACGAGACCTGGGAGGAGGGTGCGTGGCGGGGGGAGGCCTGTCGGTTTTGGACTAGGCCGCGACTTTGGATCGCTCGAGGTGCTGATGGGACGGGCAGTAGTCCCGTTCCGGCAGCGGCGTGCGCTGGCAGGGCTTGCCCTTCCGCGTCGTGGCGCGACAGCGGGCGACGCCGCCGTCGAGCACGCCGGACTCGATCTGCTCCTCGATGAAGGCCGCCGCGGCCGCGACCCCCTCCTTCACAGCCCAGGCGACCTGCGCCTGCGCGGTGATCGGGAAGTACCGCCTGATGTCCTGGAAAAGCGCCTGGCCGGGCTTTGCGAAATAGAGCGGATCGCGGGCCAGCCGCTCCATCGTCTGCTCGCACTGCTCGAGGACGGCGCGGCGATACTCGAGGTGGAGCTCCGGAGCCACATAGGGATCGATTAGGTCCTTAATCGACCTGTAGATGGCTCTTGAGTATTGATACATGCAGGCCTGAAGCTGGGCGGTGTACTCCTCGATCACAGTATCTCTAGCTCCCATTAATCCCCCGCAAAGCTTTGTTAAGCCGCGGTAAACCGTCGACGGCCGGCGTGGCTTCCGCGGGGAGTCTATAGGGTTCCGGCCCCTGTTACAAAGTCCGGCTTGCCGTTGCCTTCGCTGAGAACGGCTAGCGTGTGATTTGTCGCACGTACGCGGCCTGGAACCCTTTGGCGGAGGCGGCCGCGCGGGCCTGCTCGGCCTGGGCATCCGACGCGTAGACCCCACTGAAGACCACGAAGTACCCAGGATGAAGGCTCGAGAAGCGGCCGGAATCCAGGACGCCGACCGACGGCAGCCCGGAAGTCGAGGCTGAGCGGGCCCGCGCGACCGCCAGCGCCCGCCCCGACCCACCCGCCGGGATCGACTCGATGACGACCGTGAAGCCGTTCTGTCCGGCCGGCCAGGCCGTCAGGACGCCGGGCCGAGGCCCCGTGGTCGTGGCGGGGGGCGGTTTGCTCGGGGTCGCGGGCGCCCCGGAGGGCGTGCCGCTCGGGACGCTCGGCAGAGCGACGGTGGCGGTCGGCGGGGCAGTGGTGGGGGCGTGAGCCGAGCCGCCCTGCGTCGCCACGATGGCGCTGTTCTCGGCGCCGGCATCCGCCAGGACGATTGCCGCCGTCGCTCCGGCAACCGCGATGAGGAACCCGAGCAGAACGGGCCAGACCCAGTCGCCGGGATACCAGCCGAACCGTTGCTCCCAGGCGGAGGAGAGCCGGCCGAACGCGCCGGCCGCGGCCCGGAGGCGGTGACCGCATTCGAGGCAGTACTCCTGATCGGGACCATGCGCCGCTCCACAGCGTGGGCAGCGCGGTGTCTCCGGCGCCGTGCTCACTGCTCCCAGGGATCCTGCGCCGAGGCCGGAAGCGCTTCGAGCAGTTCCGCCGACGGCTCAGCGCCCGCAGCCACGGCCTGCTGCTCGGCCGTCACCGGACGGCCGCACACCGGGCAGAACTTCGCGTCGGCGGCGAGGGCACTCCCGCACTCAACGCAACCGATGACCGGAGGCGTTGCCGCGACAGGGCGCCCGCAGTTGGCGCAAAAGTGCGAGCCCCACACGAGCGGAGCGCCACAGGCGCATCGTGCCGCGGGGGCTGCCCTGCGTACCGAGACCGCGGCCGCGAGCAGGGTGTCGACCTCGTGCAACCGCTCGTCGAGGGCGAGCAGTTCGTCGCAGCGCTCGACGAGGAGGTCCTGACGGAACTGGTCACGGCGGAACATCTCCAGCATGAGCCCGCCGAGATCGCGGAGGCGTTCCTCGCGAACCCGCAGCAGTGCGCGCCGCTCCTTGCGCAACTGGCCAGGATGAGGCAGCGACCGCCGCGGCGGACCGGCCGGGCGGACGCCCGTAGATCCCCGCTCCTTCTTGCGGCGGAAGCGTGCCAGCAGCGAAGGCCGCGCCACGCGGATAAAGGTAACAGCGAGGTGTGATGCCTTAAGGCCGGCGCGGCGCCGCCGCTCTGCGGCCGAACCCGGCGAGGAACAGCACGAACAGGATGATTGCGACGGCGCCGAGTGCGATCCCGAAGATCCACCCGCCGAAGAGCGTGGTGACGATGGCGATGACTGCCAGGGCGAGTACCAGTCCGATCATGCGGCGAGGATTCCCGTCGGGGCCCGCGCGAAACTACGGCAGATCGACGACCACCAGCCGCTCTTCGGTCATCTCCCGCACCGCGTAGTGCGGTCCCTCGCGGGTGTTGCCGGAGTCCTTGACCCCGCCGTACGGCATTTGGTCGGAGCGGAAGGTCGGCGCCTCGTTGACCGTGACGCCGCCGAACTCGAGCTCCTGTGCGGCGCGCAGCGCGCTGTCCAGGCTGGAGGTGAAGATCCCGGCCTGCAGGCCGTACCGGGTTCCGTTCGCGAGCTCGATCGCCTCTGCCAGCGAGTCGACCGCCGTGACCGTGCAGACCGGACCGAACACCTCCTGGCAGGAGACGTCGTCGTCGCGCCCCGGGTTGGCGATCACGGTCGGTCGGATCAGGTCGCCGTCCAGCTCGCCACCTGTCAGGACGTCCCCGCTCGTGGCTTTGATCCAGTCGAGGATGCGCTCGCGCGCGCCTTCGTCGATCACCGGCCCGACGTCGGTGTCCTCGTCCGCGGGATCGCCGAGCCTGAGCGCCTCGACAAGCGGGACGAGCCGGTTGACGAACTCGTCATACGCGGCTCGCTCGACGTACACGCGTTGGACGGAGATGCAGCTCTGCCCTGCAAAGGAGAACGCGTTCTGCGAGACCTTGGTGGCCGCCGCCTCCACGTCGGCGTCGTCGGTCACGATCAACGGTGTTGCGTTTCCGAGCTCGAGGTTGACGCGCTTCTTCGCCGCTCGCTCCTTCAGCTTCCAGCCGACCTCGCTCGAACCGGTGAAGGTGATGAGCTTGACGCGTTCGTCCGCGACGAGCACATCGCCGATCTCCGAGGCGGGACCGACGAGGACGTTGAGCCAACCCGGCGGAAGGCCCGCTTCCTCCTCGAGCTCCGCGAGCAGCAACGCCGAGAGTGGTGTCTGGCTTGCGGGCTTCAGCACAACGGCGCAACCTGCTGCCAGAGCCGGCGCGATCTTGTGGGCGACGAGGTTGAGCGGAAAGTTGAACGGACTGATCGCGCCGACGATCCCGATCGGTCGGCGTAGCGTGAACGCGAGTTTTCCCTCACCTGCCTGGGCGGCGTCCATCGGCACCACGTCGCCGGCGAGCTTTCGCGCCTCGACCGCGGCGAACGTGTACGTCGACATCGCGCGCGCAGCCTCGACGCGCGCGGCCTTGAGCGGTTTGCCTGCTTCGTCGGAGATCACGCGTGCGACCTCTTCGTGACGGCGCCCGAGCGCGCCGGCGACCCGGACCAGAATCTCCGCGCGCTTGTGTGCCGGCAGCGGTTCGAGCATCGCCTGCTCGGCCGCGTCGATCGCGCGCCGGGCCTCCTCTGCGCCGGCCTTCGCCACCCGGCCGACGGCCTCGCCGGAGTAGGGAGACCGAACCTCCACCCAATCACCGGTCTCGATCCACTCGCCGCCCACGAAAAGCTTCCGTTCGGTCACCGTCGCGGCCATGGTGGAAGCCTATGCCGCCCGAGGCGGGCTGGGCGAACGGTGTCGACGCGAGCCTTGGCAGCCGGGGGTTTCGGTGTAACACTCGGTGACGCGATGAGAGTCCTCGGGGCTCTGCTGCTTCCCGTTGCGGTCCTGCTGCCCGCCGCGTACGTCGGGCACCGGCTGAGCGAGGACCGGCCGGCGCCGCTGCGCCCGACCGGAGTCGTCTGGGCAGGACGTGTCTTCGTGGACAGCGCCTCCCTCGACCGCTGGCTCACGGCTCGCGGCGGTAGCTACGACGTCTGGGCGGCGCGCCATCCCCGTCTGGCCTGGCCGACGAAAGCAGTTCAGGCCGAAGTGCAGAAGAGCCGGCCGGGCACGGGACATCTGATGCTCGGCGGGATGCTTGCGCTCGCCGCCGGAGTCGTCCTGGCGCTCTCCGTCGCGAACCCCCCGCGCGGTCTCGTGAGGCTGGCGTCCCGGCGAAGTCCGCCAGGTCTTGTCTGGCGCGGCAGCGTCGCGCGGAGTCAGGCCGTCCTCGCGAGCCCGGTCCGCGACACTCCGACGAGCCGCTTTCTGACCGGCGCGAGGGCGATGCCACCTCGAGCCGCGTATGCGATGCACAGGATCCGACGCAACCATCCGCAACTCGGGTGGTATGCGGCCGCCGGCCTGCTTGCAGCGGCGGTGGGTGTGCTCGTCCCGTACTCCCTGCACTAGCGCACGCGATCTATCGTGGACCGCGTGACGGGACGTCTGCACGAGGCGCTGGTCGTCGACGCGGTCCGTTCGCCGATCGGCAAGAGAAACGGGACGCTTGCGTCGATCCGGGGCGACGAGCTCGCCGCGCAGGTGCTAAACGCGCTGGTCAAGCGGAACGATCTCGATCCCGAGGAGGTCGAAGACGTGCAGCTCGGCTGCGTCACCCAGATCGGCGAACAGGGCTGGAACCTCGGACGGATGGTGCCGCTCGTGGCCGGCTGGCCCGAGACCGTTGCGGGGACGACGGTGGACCGCCAGTGCGGCTCGTCGATGCAGACGAACTTCAACGCCGCAACGGCGATCTGGTCCGGCCAGCTCGACGTCGTCCTCTCGGCCGGTGTCGAGATGATGTCGCGCGTGCCGATGGGCTCGAACGGCGGCAACCTCTCGGACAAGCTTCTCGGCCGCTGGCAGATCGTGCCGCAGGGGATCTCGGCGGAGGTGATCGCCGACGAGTGGGGGTTCGCGCGCGACGAGCTCGACGCGTTCGCCCTCGAGTCTCACCGACGTGCGATCGCGGCGACCGACGAAGGGCGCTTCGAGGACGAGATCGTCCCGATCGAGCTGACGAACCCGCATACCGGGCTCGTCTTCACGGTCGACGAGACGCCAAGGCGCGACACCTCTGCAGAGGCGCTTGCCGCGCTCCAGCCGGCCTTCCTCCCGGACGGAAAGGTGACCGCCGGCAATTCCTCGCAGATCTGCGACGGATCCGCGGCCGTCCTCGTGACGAGCGAGGATGCCGCAGGCCGGCTCGGGCTGGAGCCGCGCGGCCGGTTCGTCTCGTTCGGCCTTGCCGGCGTCGACCCGTATCGGATGCTTCACGGCAACCCCGAAGCCTGCATCGCCGCACTGAAGCGCGCAGGGCTCAACTGGGACGACGTCTCGGTGATCGAGGTGAACGAGGCGTTCGCATCGGTCGTGCTGCAGTTCGCGCGCGACGCCGGCCTCGAGGATCGCTGGGACGACATCAATCCGAACGGCGGCGGCATCTCCCTCGGCCATCCACTCGGTGCGACCGGCGCCCGTATGACCGCCACACTGCTCAACGAGCTCGAACGCCGGAACGCCCGCTTCGGGATCGCGACGATGTGCATCGGCTTCGGTCAGGCGATCGCGGCCGTGATCGAGCGGGTGTAGCGCAGGCCCGGTCCGACCCGGTTACCCTCCGGCCCGTGGGGGAGCTTGCCGGTCGCGCGGTCGCGCGAGAACCGAAGGAGATCGTGGCTCGAGGGTACGACGCCATCGCTTTGCGCTACGCAGAGTGGGCCGGACAGATCGAATCGCCCATGCTCGAGTGGGTGCGCGACCTCGATGCGCATCTGGCTGACGGCTCGGACGTGCTCGAGCTCGGTTGTGGCCGAGGCGTTCCGACGACGCGTGAGCTCGCGCGCCGGCATCGCGTCACCGGCGTCGACATCTCGGCGGTCCAGATCGAGCTCGCGCGTCACCACGTGCCCGAGGCGAGCTTCGTGCACGCCGACGCGACGGAGCTCTTGGTCGCGGAAGCGTCGCTCGATGCGGTCGTGGCGCTCTTCTTCTTCGGTCACGTCCCGGTCGGTGAGCAGCCCGACCTGATCGCGCGGATCGGCCTCTGGCTCAGGCCGGGCGGCCACCTGCTCGCGACGCTCGGGGTGGGCGAGGCCGGCGAAGACGTCGCGGAGGATTGGCTCGGCGCTCCGATGTTCTTCGCCTCACTCGGCGGCGACGCCTACCGGCCCCTGCTGCGCCATGCCGGCCTTGGGACGGTTCGCGAAGAGGTCATTCCGCAGCATGAGCCCGGCCACGGCGAGGTCTCCTTCCGATGGCTGCTGGCTCGAGCAAACACGTGATCGAAATCAGGAGGGTTGGGGTCGTCGGCCTCGGGACGATGGGCGCCGGCATCGCGCAGGTGAGCGTCCAGTCCGGGTTCGAGACCGTGGGCCGCGAGATCAGCGACGAGCTGGCAGAGCGCGGTCGTGCCACGATCGACCGCTACCTGTCCCGTGGGGTCGAGAAGGGGCGCCTCACCGAAGCCGAGCGCGAGGCCGCGGTCGACCGTCTCACGCTGACGACGGACCTCGCCGGCCTGGCCGAGTGCGATCTCGTCATCGAGGCGGTCGTGGAGGATCTCGAGCTCAAGCGACAGACGTTCGCCGAGCTCGACCGCCTCACCGCCCCCGACGCCGTTTTGGCCACGAACACATCGGCGCTCTCGGTTGCAGAGATCGCCGAGGCGACCGAGCGGCCCGAGCGTGTCGTGGGCATGCACTTCTTCAACCCGGCTCCCGTCCTCCCGCTGGTCGAAATCGTGCGTGCCTCGACGAGCTCCGACGAGGCGGTCGACGCTGCCTATGCCTGGGCAGAACGCGCGGGCAAGCAGCCGGTCCGCTGCAACGACACACCCGGCTTCATCGTCAATCGAATCCTGATCCCACTGCTGAACGACTGCGTGCGCGTTCTCGACGAAGCGAGCGTCCAGCCCGACGAGATGGACAAGGCGATGACGAACGGCGCCGGCTGGCCGCTGGGTCCGTGCGCGCTGATCGACCTGATCGGGGTGGACGTGCACGTGCACGCATCGGAAGCGCTGCACGCAAAGCTGAGCGAGCCGCGCATGGCTCCGCCCGAACGGCTCACGGAGATGCAGCGCGAGGGTCGACTCGGCCGCAAGAGCGGCCGCGGCTTCTACGAGTACTAGTACCGCCTAGGCGGCGACGCGTTCGGGGAGCGCGATCGCGACCTCGGGCAGCTCGGGGTGTCGCGCGTGCGCCTCGCGCCAGATCGCATCAGCCTGCTCGGCTTGCAGCGTCTCGAGTGCGACCGCGTGCATCGTCGCCACCGAGGCAAGTTCGACGAGTCGCGTCGCCTCTGCGTGGTGCAAGCCCGCCGCGACCTTTGCGAGCGCGTCGAGCCGTGCGACGAGGAGCCGTGTCGTCCGCTCGGACCGAGTCTCGTCGATCACGCTCGCATCTTGGCGCGCGGATCGGACGCCTCACGGAGCCGCCAGCCGCGCCCAGACGTTCGCGAGCAGGCGATCGACGACGGGCTGCCCGAGAGACGCGGCGAAGTTGAGCGCGCCCGCCGCGAAGACCTTGGCCCCGCCCGGCGTCTCGTAGTACGTCATCTCGGCCGACCTGCTCGGCCCGAGGAGATCGGGAATGTGCGCGAGCACGTGGATCCCGCTCGGAGACGCCGCGGTGCGAGCGTCGATCTCGATGCCGTAGCGACCGAACACGTCACCGTCGGCGAGCCCGGTGCCTTCGAATGCCCAGGGTGCGAAAGAGGATCCGGTGATCTCGTAGCCTGCCTGTCGCTGACCCTGGTCGGACCCGACGTACTGCACGCCCACGATGCTCGACTCCGGCCGTCCGAGCTCGCGCCACGTCGCTCCGCGCACGAGCGTCTGCCCAGCCCGGTCGACCCGGCGATAGAGGTTGTTGGCGGCGAGGAAAGCAAGGTTCCCGCCGTCGTTGCGGTACCGCTGGATCACGTCGTACTCGTGACTCGTCACGTATTCCTCGTGGCCGGGGAAGACGACGAGGTCGTAGCGCCTCGCGAGCTCGTCACCGCTCGCCAGCGCGTCCAGGTCGTCGTCCGAGAGGAAATCCACCGACTTCCCGGTGCGGTTCAGCCAGGCGACGAACTCCAGGTCCCAGTCGTGGAAACGGAAGGGCACGCCGAAGTCGAGGAAAGGCCGGCGCAGATCGACACTGCGGTGGCGCGCGGTGACGTACCACGAATCTCCCCAGCCGTCGCCGTCGGCGTCGGCGAAGTTGTACGCCGCCCACGTGTTCGTCGAGAGCACGACGGCGATACGGTGCGCGCCCAGACGCCGCGGCCTGACGATGAAGGGTGCGTAACCGACGCGGCCGTCGGCGGCGGTTGCTCGGAGGAAGTAGAGCCCGCTCGGCCAGTCGCCCGCACGGACGACTCCGAGGAGGGCAGGGCCGTCTCGGTGGGCGCTCCAGTCGACCCGGATCGGACCGGTCTTCGCGACGCCGCTCGTCTTGACGTCTTGTTCGCTCGGTCGTCCGGGTGCTTGATACGCGAACACCTGCAGCCGGAGCTGCCGTGCGTCGGTGGCGAGGCGGAGCTCGGCGGTCTCTCCCGGCGCGTAGCTGCGTCTCGTAAAGGCGGCGTCGACTCCCTGGACTCGGACGACCGGCGCGTTCTGAGGACCGTTCGGGCCATAGGCGCCGTACACCCTGTGCCCCACGGTGAGGCGTGCGATGTACGTGCGCGGCTGGGTCGACGGTGCGGGTTGCCAGGTGAGCGAGCGCCTGCCGGCGTCAAAGCGCCGGGCCGTTCGCCAGAGCACGGTCGTTCCTCCTTTGCCGGCGCGGACCATGTTGGTCGCGACGATCTCCAGCGCGACGGTGGCGGCTCGCGTCAGCCGGAAATGAACCACGGCCGCGTCGCGAAAACCGTCGCGGTTCGGGCTCACCGTGGTGAGCAGAGGGCCGTCGCCCGCGAACGGTGCGGAACCGTTGGTGACGTGCAGGTCGGCGAGCGCGGGAGCGGGCCCGACGAGCATGCTCGCCGACGCGAGTACGGCTCCGATCACGTGGTCGTCATCTCGCTTACAGTTTCCTTACGTTCCAATGATGCAGGGCACAATTGCACGGTCGATACTCTCTGGCGATGAGGCGCCTCCTCACCTTTGCCGTGCTCGCTGGGCTGGTCCTACCGGCAGCGGCACTCGCACGTCCCGCCGGGATCAACGACGGCACCCTGTCGGTCCAGGACGGCAACGGGAAGATCGTCATCGCGGCGAGGGGCGGAGTGATCGGCACCATCGGCAAGGGCTCGGTGACGATCAGCGACCCGGTCGACGGCGACGGCACGGGACCGATTGTGACCGGAGACGATTTCCCCCCGATCGAGCGCAACGACACCACCACGACCTGGAGGGGGACCAGGGTTCGGTTCCGGATCATCGGCGGTGCGTTCAAGGTCTGGGTCAAGGGGCGTGGGATCAATCTCTCCGTCGTCGGCAAGGGGAACATCACCCTGGCCGGAGCCGGCACGGTGGACGACGGAACGTTTTCGGTGAACGGCAGCGACTACGCCCCGATTCCGTTCCAGTACCAATTCGCGCTGTCAGCCAGCAGCCCCTAGGCGAATCACCGTGACGGGCAGCAGCCAATCAGTGCTCGTCGTCGAGGACGAAGCGTCGATCGCGTCCTTCGTCTCGCTGTACCTGAAGAACGCGGGCTACGAGGTTCGCACGGCGTCGAACGGGGCGGAGGCGCTGGCTTCTGCGCAGAACGACCATCCGTCCCTGATCGTGCTCGATCTCATGCTTCCCGACATCGACGGCATCGAGATCTGCCGGCGGATCCGCCAGAAGTCGGACGTCCCGATTCTCATGCTCACTGCGCGGGACGAAGACGTCGACAAGATCATCGGTCTCGAGGTCGGCGCAGACGACTACATGACGAAGCCGTTCAACCCGCGCGAGCTCGTCGCGCGCGTCAAGTCGATCCTGCGTCGCTCCGCGCCCGAGCGCAAGGACCCCGAGAGCGCAACCCTCACCCACGGCGACCTCGTCATCGACGCCGGCCGCCGCGAGGTCAAGGTCGGCGACGACGAGATTCAACTCGCACCGAAGGAGTTCGATCTGCTCTGGGAGCTCCTCGACCACCGCGGCCTCGTGTTGACGCGCGACCAGCTGTTGGAGCGTGTCTGGGGCTACACATTCGCCGGCGACACGCGAACCGTCGACGTCCATGTGCGGCAACTGCGACGGAAGCTCGGAGAAGCCTCCCCGATCGTGACCGTGTGGGGAGTGGGGTACAAGGTCGGCCCCGCGCGGGATGCAGTCAACGCGTAGGGCTACCGTGTAAGGATCATGCTCAGCTCGCTGCGGTTCCGTCTGCCGGCGCTCTTCCTCGTCGGCATCGGCGTGAGCGGGCTGATCGCCACCGCGATCGCGCTGGCTCTCTTCCAGGACTACGCGCGCCAGCAGCTGCTGACGAAGCTTCGTCGCGAGGCGAACGGGCTGACACAGCTGTACGAGAAGCAGGCGATCGCGGCGAACGACACCGGCGCCAAGACTCTGCGGTTCGCACCCGCCCAGCTCGAGCGGGCGACGGGCGACAAGATCTTCTACGTGGGAGCCAACGTTTTCCCCGACCAGATCTCCGGGCTGCGGCAGCTGCCTCAGAACTCCGTCGACTGGCGCTCGAACAAGGTCCGGACCTTCGAGTTCCGTCCGCCTGGCTTCAAGCGAACCTACCTCGCTGTCCTCCAGCCCTTGCGCCTTGCACCGAGGAGCGCGCCTTTCGGTGCGCTGATCGTCGCCACGCCCAAGACCGAGATCAAGAGCTCGCTCGCCCCGCTGCTCGGCCGACTCGCCCTCGCATTCGTGGGTGGGATCCTCGTAGCGGGCCTCCTCGCGTGGTACTTCTCGAGGCGCATCACCCGCCCGGTCCTCGCGCTCTCGGACGCCGCGGACGAAATCTCGCGGGGTAGCTATTCGATCGAGGTGCCGGAGGTTCCCGGCGGCGGCGAGATCGGGCATCTCGCCGATCGGTTCCGCGACATGGCGCGGCGGCTGTCGGAAGCCGAGCAACGGGAGCGCAACTTCCTGATGAGCGTCTCCCACGAGCTTCGCACGCCGCTGACCGCGATCCGCGGACACGTCGAAGCGCTTCGCGAGGGCGTCGCGGAGGACCCCGAAGCGCGCGCTGCGTCGCTCGAGGTGATCGCGCGCGAGGGCGCACGGCTCGAACGCCTCGTCGGCGACGTCCTCGACCTCGCGAAGCTCGAGGCGCACCGGTTCACGCTGCTGCAGGAAGAGGTGGACATGGGCCGCCTGTGCGACCTCGCCTATGCGGCGTTCGGCGAAGAGGCGCGACGGCGCGGGATCGACTACGACAAGCGGTTCGACGGGACGCCGACGATCGTCTCCGACGGCGACCGCGTCCTGCAGATCATCTCGAACCTGCTCTCGAACGCCTTCCGCTGGACGCCGAACGGCGGGCACGTCGAGCTCGAGTTGAGCGCGACGAACGGTCGTGTCGCTGTCGCGGTCGACGACTCCGGTCCGGGTGTCGCGCTGGAGGAGCAGGAGCGAATCTTCCGGCCGTTCTGGTCGCGGGACGACTCGGGGACCGGCCTCGGCCTGGCGATCGCGCACGAACTCGCGGTCGCACTCGGGGGAAGAATCGAGCTCGAGTCGAAACCTGGGCAGGGAAGCCGCTTCGAGCTGGTGCTTCCGGCCGAGCGCAGGCTCTAGCCGGACTCTACGATCCCGCGGTGACCCTTCCCGAGACGACAACGGTCTATGACTTGCCGCGGCGCCGATCGCCGCTTCGGGCCGCGCTGGTCTCGCTCCGTCCGCGCCAGTGGACGAAGAACCTCCTCCTGTTCGCGGGGATCATCTTCGCGGCGAAGCTTGGCGACGTGTCACGCTGGGGCGAGGCGCTTGCCGCGTTCGGCGGCTACTGCGCCGCGTCGAGCGCGAGCTACCTCGTCAACGACATTCGCGATGCGGAGCACGACCGGGCCCACCCCGTGAAGCGTGCACGCCCGATCGCCCGCGGCGAGCTCTCTCCACGAGCTGCCGAGGCGATCGCGGCGCTCCTGCTCGTCACGGCGGTCTTGCTCGTTGCGCCGCTCGGCATCGCCTCGATCCTTCTGCTCTGTACGTTCTTCGGGCTGCAGGCGGCCTACACGCTCGCGCTCAAGCACATCGTCCTCCTGGACGTCATGACGATCGGCGGACTCTTCGTCGTGCGGGCCGCGGCGGGTGCCGCCGCAGTCGAGGTGCGCATCTCGCCGTGGCTGCTTCTGTGCACGGCCCTGCTCGCGCTCTTCCTTGCACTGGCCAAGCGCCGCGGCGAGCTCGTGCTCGTCGGGGCGGAGGCGACGCCGGGCCGACCGGTGCTCGAGGGCTACTCGCTCGCGCTCGTCGACCAGCTGGTGACCGTCGTCGCCGCGTCGACGGTGATCTCGTACTGCCTGTACAGCTTCACCGCTCGCGAATCGAAGGCGATGATGGTCACGATTCCGTTCGTCGTCTTCGGCGTCTTCCGCTACCTGCTGCTCATGCATCGCCGCGATCTCGGCGAGGAACCGGAGGAGGTGCTCCTGCGCGACGTGCCAATACTCGTCTGCATCGGCGGCTGGGCCGCATGCGCAGCCATCATCCTCGCGGTCACCTGAGCCTGTGCCTCAGCTAGGAGCTCGCGGCGTCGGGCCTACGGTCCTCCATGCGATAGACGATCGCGCCGCGGTTCTCCTGGATGCCTTGCTCGAGCCGTTCCAGCACGCCCTCGATTCGTGAGAGCCGCGCGTCGACGCCCTGCCATCCGGACGTGATCAGGTCGACGAGCAACGCCAGATCGTCGATGCGCGCATTCCGGTCGGCGAGGAGGTCTCCGTCGACTCGTTCGAGGCGGCGGATCACCTGGTTCATCAGGCCGCGGATCTCGGCGAGATTGCGCCCGACCGGCTGCGCCTGGTCGCGCACTGCCTCGCCGACACGCGCAGGCAAGCTCTCCTCGAGTGAGGTGGCGGCGGTCGTGAGTGCGTCCACCTGCTCACGTGCCCGAGTGATGAGTGCGTCGAGCGCGGCGCCCTCAGCGCGTTGCTCGACTCGCTCCTTTGCGCGCTCGATCGCGCCGTCGTCCATGTCGGACAAGGCTACCGTGGGCGCCGGATGAAAACGAGGGAGCTGGAGTACGACCTCCCGGCGGAGCTCGTGGCGCAGCATCCCGTGCCGCGCCGCGATGCTTCGCGACTGCTGGTCTACGAACGCGTGAGCCAGCGGGTGCACCATCGCAGGTTCGCAGAGCTGCCGGACGTGCTGGGCGACGCGCTCGTCGTCGTCAACGACACCCGCGTGGTCCCGGCTCGCATCCCGATCGAACGACCCAAGGGCGAGGTCTTGCTCCTCGAGCGGCTCGACGAGGAGGGCCTGTGGGAAGGGCTTGCGCGACCCACGCGGCGCCTCCGCGCGGGACGACGCTACGGCCCGGTCGAGTTGCTCGAGCACCTCGGCGAAGGACGCTGGCGCCTGCGCCTGGACGGGGATCCCGACGGAGACCCGCCGTTGCCCCCGTACATCACGGAGCCCCTGGCCGATCCGGCCCGCTACCAGACCGTGTACGCGCGGGAAGCGGGATCGGCAGCGGCGCCGACGGCCGGCCTGCACTTCACGGAGGACGTACTCGGTCGTCTCGACACAGAGCGGATCACCCTCCACGTCGGCCTCGACACGTTCCGCCCCGTGGCGGTGGACGACCTGGCCGACCATGCGTTGCACGGCGAGCGGTACGAGGTGACACCGCCGGCCTGGACGCGAATCCGCGGCGCTCCGCGTGTCCTCGCCGTGGGAACGACCACGGTTCGCGTGCTGGAGACGCTCGCGCGCGGGGCGCCGCTCACCGGTCGCACCGAGCTGTTCGTTGTACCCGGCTTCGAGTTTCGGAGGACCGACGCATTGCTGACCAACTTCCATCTGCCCCGATCGACGTTGCTCGCGCTGGTGATGGCGTTCGCAGGGGTGGAGGAGACGCGGCGGCTCTACAGGCTGGCAATCGCAGAGCGCTACCGCTTCTACTCCTTCGGCGATGCGATGCTCGTCCTGTGAACGTCAGGCCTGCCGGGCACGAGGACGCGGGCACAGTGGCCGAGCTCCTCGACGAGGCAACCCGTTGGGTGCACGCGCTCGGCTACGAGCAGTGGCCGCTGCCGTTCCCACGCGACGAGCTCGCCGCTGCGATCGACCGCGCCGAGGTGTTCCTGGTCGAGGAGGAAGGGGAGGCGGTCGCGACGGTCACGCTGCTCTGGGAGGACCCGATGTACTGGGGGGAGCGGCCGGCCGATGCCGCATACGTCCACAAGCTCGCCGTCCGGCGCGACCATTCCGGACGTGGAATCGGCGCCGCGATCGTGGCCTGGGCAAGCGCCGAAGCGGTCGACGCCGGACGGGAGTTCCTTCGACTCGATTGCCTCCGTGACAATCCGGGGATTCGTGACTACTACGAGCAGCTCGGGTTCGAACACCGCGGGGACCTGATCCAGGGCGGCCGGCCGATGAGCCTGTACGAGCGACCGGTGCGGCCGTGACGGATTCCTTCGCCGTCACGGCGACTGACGGTGCCGCACGCACCGGCACTCTCCGGACCGTACACGGCGACGTCTCGACTCCTGCGTTCATGCCCGTCGGGACGAAGGCGACCGTCAAGTCGGTCGATCCCGAGGAGTTGCGTACCCTCGGCGCGACCATCCTGCTCGGCAACACGTACCACCTGCACTTCCGTCCCGGCGAGGACCTGATCGGCGAGCTCGGGGGCCTCCATCCTTTCATGGGCTGGAACGGACCGATCCTCACCGACTCGGGTGGGTTTCAGGTCTTCTCACTTCGCGACACGATCGCCGGCGTCGACGACGACGGCGTCACGTTTCGCTCGGTCTACGACGGTGCCCTGGTCCGGTTCACCCCCGAGTCGGTCGCCGCCGTCCAAACGAAGCTGGGGTCGGACATCGCCATGTGCCTCGACATCTGCGCGCCCGCGGATGCCGACCGCAGAAGCCTGGCAGAGGCCGTCCGGCGGACGACTCTGTGGGCGACTCGCCAGCGGGCCGCGCCGCGCCCCGAGGGGCAGCTGCTGTTCGGGATCGCGCAGGGAGCCTCCGATACCGAGCTGCGCCGTCGCTCGATCTCGGAGTTGCGTGCCCTCGACTTCGACGGCTACGCGCTCGGGGGTCTCGCGATCGGGGAGGAGCGCGAGCTGATGTTCGAGACGACGGCCTGGTCGACCGAGCTCCTCCCGCAGGAGAAGCCGCGCTACTTCATGGGAATCGGCGACCCCGAGGGTGTACTGGAGGTGATCGAGCGTGGCGTGGACATGTTCGACTGCGTCCTGCCGACCCGAACCGCTCGTACCGGGAGCGCGCTGACGTGGGAGGGCCGGCTCAATCTGCGCAACGCACGCTTCGCCCGCGACCCGCGTCCGCTGGACGACGGGTGTTCGTGCCCGGCGTGTACCCGGTTCTCCCGCGCCTACCTGCGTCACCTGATCAACCAGCAGGAGCTGCTGGGCCTCCGCCTCCTCAGCCTCCACAATCTACGATTCCTGGTGGAACTGACCGCAAATGCACGCGCGGCGATCGAGCAGGGCCGTCTGTCGGGGTACAAGGCGGAGGCACTCGGCCGACTTCGATCTGCGGCCGCGTGAGGGAGGCGCTGTGCCCGGATACATCTTCGTTCTCGTCCTGCTCGTCCTGGTGTGGTTCCTGCTGATCCGGCCACAGCGGCGCCGGCAGGTCGAAGCCCAACGCTTGATCGAACGACTCGACGTCGGCAAGGAGATCGTGACCGCAGGAGGCCTGTACGGCACCATCAGGGCGGTCGAAGACAACGAGCTCCGGGTCGAGATCGCCGACGGCGTCGAGGTCAGGATCGCCAAGCGAGCGGTGGCCGGAATCGTCTCCGACGACGAGGACGAATTCGAGGCGGTAACAGAGCCTCCGGAAGAGCCCACGGCTACCCTTCCCGACTGAGCGTGTCCGACCGGCGCAAACATTTCATCGTCCTGGGCTTCATCCTGGCCGCGCTCGCCGGAGTGGCCCTCCTGGCGGTTCCCGGGTCGCCCGCGCACAGGAAGGCGACGCTCGGGCTCGATCTGCAGGGCGGCCTCGAGGTCGTGCTGAAGGCCGTTCCGCCCAAGAACCACAAGCTGACCTCCGACGATCTCAACCGCTCGATCGACATCATGCGGAACCGGATCGACAAGCTCGGCGTCTCCGAGCCGGAGATCCGTAAGCAAGGCTCAGACCAGATCGTGATCCAGCTCGCGGGTGTGCACGACCCGGCGTCCGCAGCGAAGCTGATCGGCAAGACAGCGGTGCTCGAGTTCTACGACTTCGAGGCCGACCTCACCGGGCCGTCGATCAGCGGGGGCCTGAGGCCGCTGCCGGTCGCAGCGCCGAGCCTCTATGCCCTCCTCTCCGCGCCCGCGACGCGCACGCTCGGGGACAAGGGGACGCCGTCCCAGTGGTACCTCTTCGATGCCAAGCACGTCGTCAAAGCCGGGCCGACGCCGAACGAGAAAGAGCTCCTGAACAGCAAGATCGTCCAGAAGCCGACGGCGGAGGGTGGGCTCGGCAAGCGGATCCCCAAGGACTGGTCGGTCCTGAAGGTCCCGCAGAACACCGTGGTCGTGAGCTGCGACGTCGCGGGCGGCAACTGTCTCACCAGCCAGCAGATCAGCTCGACCACCGGCTTCTATCTCCTCAAGCACCGCGAGCCCAACAAGAACGGCGAGAACGCGATCCCCGAGATGACGGGCGGCGACCTCAAGCTCTCCGGAACGCGCGCGGACATCGACCCGCAGACGAACCAGCCGGTCGTCTTGATGCAGTTCACCGGCAAGGGCAAGAAGATCTTCCACCAGATCACCCGGAGCGAGGCGCAGCGCGGAGCGATCCTCTGCCAGGGCAAGACCGACAGCGCCTCCGTGCAGAGCTGCGCGCAGCACTTCGCGATCGTGCTCGACCGCCAGGTCCAGTCCGCGCCGTACATCGACTTCGTCCGCAACCCGGACGGCATCCCTGGTGATACCGGCGCACAGATCGACATGGGCGGCGGCAGCCTCGGCGACGCCAAGAAGCTGGCGCTCGTCCTGCAGACGGGTGCTCTGCCCGTGAGCTTCGAAACAGCGGAACGGACCGACGTCTCCGCGACGCTCGGCAAGGACTCGCTCAACCAGGCGAAGAAGGCGGCGCTCGTCGGCCTGCTCGTCGTCGCGCTCTTCCTGCTCCTGCTCTATCGCTTCCTCGGCCTCGTCGCGGTCATCGGGCTCGGCATCTACGCCGCTTTCCTCTACGCCGCGATCCTGCTCTTCCACGTCACGCTGACCTTGCCGGGCTTCGCGGGACTGATCCTCACGATTGGAGTTGCCGCCGACGCGAACGTCGTGGTGTTCGAACGCATCAAGGAAGAGGTGCGCGCGGGCAAGTCCGTGCGCGCCGCGATCGCGGCCGGCTACTCGAAGGGCTTCCACACCATCCTCGACGCGAACGTCGTGACGGCGATAACCGCCCTGGTTCTGTTCGCCGTCGCAACCGCGCAGGTCAAGGGCTTCGCCCTGATGCTGCTGATCGGAACCGTCATCTCGCTGATCACCGCGGTCGGCGCGACGCGCGCGATGCTGGGCCTCCTCGGCGGCTTCTCGTGGTTCAGCAACCCCCGTTTCATGGGCGCGCAAGGCCAGCAGACCGCAAAGTGGCTGCAGATCGACTTCATGCGGCGCCGCTATCTCTGGTTCGCGATCTCCGGCGCGTTTCTCCTGCTCGGTGCGGCTGCCCTCGGCGTGAGGGGGCTCAACCTGGGCATCGACTTCAAGGGCGGCAGCCAGCTGTCGTTCAAGACCCCGGTCGCCCACACGACCGGTGACGTGCGCGCGGTGATGCGGACGGAGGGCTACGCGGATGCGGTGATCCAGGGTCGTGGCGCGTCCACGAACGGCGCCTACAAGAGCTTCCAGGTACGGACGAAAGCACTCAGCGGGTCGAACCTGACGAAGGTCAACAATGCGCTCGAGAGCCGCCTCCAGACCACCGCTCCCGGCGCGACGACGGTCTCGTCGAGCTTCGGCCGTCAGATCGCGAAATCGGCCATCGTCGCCATTCTCTTCTCGCTTTTCCTCGTCGTCCTCTACATCGCGATCCGCTTCGATCTGAAGTTCGCGGCGCCGGTGATCGTGGCGATGCTGCACGACGTGCTCATCTGCATCGGCATCTACGCGTTGCTCGGGCGCGAGGTGACGAGCTCCACCGTGGCCGCGATCCTGACCGTGCTCGGCTACTCGATCTACGACACGATCATCATCTTCGACCGCATCCGGGAGAACATTCCGACGATGCGGCGCGCGTCCTTCGCGACGATTGCGAACGTGTCGCTGTGGGAGACGATCAGACGGTCGCTGGCGACGTCCTTCATCACGCTGCTGCCGGTCGGCGCGCTGTTCCTCTTCGGCGGCGACACGCTGAAGGACTTCGCCTTCGCGCTGATGGTGGGCATCGCGTCCGGGGCGTACTCTTCGATCTTCGTGGCGGCGCCGCTCCTGACGATCCTCAAGGAGCGCGAGCCCGAATACGCGCGGCGCAAGGACCAGATCCTGACCAGGGACCAGCTCGAGACGGCCTTCGAGGAGGCCACGGAGCAGGCGGCGGACGAGCCCGCGCCCACGCTTGCGCCGGTCCCGCTCGTCGAGACGGCCGACGGCGCCGGCGCTGCTGCGGCCGCCCAGGCGAAACGCGAACGCCGCCGGCAGCGTCGCCGTGCACGGCCACATGGACGAGCCCGCTGAGACGTTGAAACGTCTGGCGCTCGCCGCCCTCGGCGCCGTTGCGCTGACTGCGGATCGCGCCGACGAGCTCGCCGACACCCTTGCGGAGCGCGGCGGCTTGAGCCGGGACGAAGTTCGGGGCTGGATCGAGGACGCAACGACCCGCTGGCGCGGGGACGCCGTGCGCGTGAGCGAGCGCGCCGGTGCAACGTTCCACGGCGCGCTGCGCGAGTTCGGGCTCGTCACGAGGGACGAGTGGGACGAGCTCGAGCTTCGGGTCGCGCAGCTCGAGCATCGCCTCCGTCTCGTCGAGTCGCGGCCCCGGGCCGTGCCGCCCGCGGGCGGCTAGTCCACGATCCGGTCGTAGAAGTACCGTCCGACTGCGGCGGCGACCTTGCGCCGCGGTAGACGTAGCCCCCGTCACCGAGCAAGCGCCCTGATCGTGTGAATACACGATGATCGGACCGACGAGCTGGGCGTTCCCGGCCAGGGTTCGCGCTGCGAACCGCGCCCACCTGACGAAGGGACGCAGGACGACGATCAGGACGACGACCGCAACGGCGCCGGCGACCTTCGCGGCGAGAATCAGGACAAACCTGAGCCGCCCAGGCCTGGCCACGCCGCCGGCGTACCTGCGTGTAACACTGATCTCGTGGCGCAGCCGGCAACGCGAAATCTCGGACGGCTCTCGGAGATCGCCCAGGTCGCCGTTCGGCATGGCTTCGGATACTGGTTCGACACCCATCGCCTGACGGATCTCTTTCCGCGCCGAGGGCCACGGATGGAGGTCGACGGCCAGCCGTCGCAGCGCGGCCAGCACCTGCGGGAGATGCTCGACGAGCTCGGTCCGACCTTCGTCAAGTTCGGCCAGCTCCTGTCGACACGCCCTGATGTCCTACCACCCGACATCATCGCCGAGCTCCGCGGCCTGCAGGACGACGTGCGGCCTTTCCCGCTAGGCGACGTCGAGAACGTGATCGAGGACGACCTCGGGCTCTCGGTCGACAAGCTCTTCGCCGAGTTCGACCCGCGGCCGATTGCGGCCGCGTCGATCGGCCAGGTGCATCGAGCGATTCTCCCGAATGGGCGACGGGTGGCCGTCAAGGTGCAGCGCCCCGGTGCGCCGCGGCAGATCGAGGCCGACCTTGCGCTGCTCTACCAGGCCGCGCGCATTGCGAAAGAGCGCGTTCGTGCGCTCGACTTCATCGACGCCCACCAGCTCGTGGACGAGTTCGCACGCTCGATCCGCCAGGAGCTCGACTACCGGCTCGAGGCGCGAAATGCCGACACCTTCCATCGCAACTTCGCGGGGCATCCCCACGTGCGCGTTCCGCGTGTCTTCTGGAGTTACACACGGAGCCGGGTGCTCACCCTGGAGTGGATCGACGGCATACAGGTCGCCGACCTGGATGCGAACGTATGGACGCTCGAGGAGCGGCGCCACATCGCCTACCTGATGACGGAGACGTGGATGACGATGATCTTCCGCCACGGGTTCTTCCACGGCGACCCGCACCCGGCGAACATCCTCGTGCTCGGGCACGGCGAACAGATCGGGCTCGTCGACTTCGGCGCCGTCGGAAAGCTGACCGACGACGACATGTCGAAGCTGACACGCATCTTCATCGATGCGGCTTCGGAGAACGTCGACGCGCTTCCGCGCCGCCTCGCCGAGCTGGGCGTGCGCTATCCAAAAGAACGGGAGGAGGAGTTTCTCGGCGAGCTCCGCGAGATGTACTACCGCTACTACGGCGCGAGTCTTGCGGAGATCGACCCGCTGCAGGTGATTCGGGAGGCCTTTCAGCTGATCTATTCGATGAACCTCCGCCTGCCGACGCGCTTTCTCATGCTGGACAAGGCGATCGCGACGCTCGGCTCCGTCGGCGTCGACCTCTATCCCGACTTCAACGTGTTTGAGGTGGCGAGGCCATACGCGCGCAGTCTGCTGATCGAGCGCTTCAGGCCCCACCGCGTGGCCGCTCG
>JBKPTB010000091.1:0-7393 GCA_046735315.1 Actinomycetota bacterium | reverse complement strand
GCTTGCAGCGATCGGCGCTGCTCTTCTCGCTGCGCAGATTGCGCGGCGCAAGACCTTCGCCGCTGCATTCGTCGGCTGGAACCCCTTGCTCGCGGTCGCCTTCGCCGGGGGCGGTCACAACGACGCCTTGATGCTGGTCCTGATCCTCGCGGCGCTTGCGCTGGCGAGGCGGAGACGTGACGTTGCTGCGGGCGCGACCTGGATCCTGGCCGGCGCGGTGAAGTCGCCCGCCCTCTTCCTTTTCCCCCTCCAGCTTGTGCACGCGCCGCGCAGGCTCTGGCTCGGCGGAGCGCTCGCCTCACTCGCCGTGTCGATCGCGGCCACGGTTGCGTTTGGATCGAGTTGGTTGACAGCCCTCTTCCATCTCGAGAACCACGAATCACGTTACGCGCTGCCCTCGCGGCTCGAGCAGGCCGGCCTTCCGGACCACCTGGTTCATCCGCTCGCGCTGACTGCGCTCGTTGCGGGCGGCGTGTGGCTGGCCCGACAGTCTCTGCGAGGCCGTGCTCGGATGGCGCTCGGATTCTGTCTGCTCATCGTGACGAGCCCGTGGCTTCTGCCCTGGTACGCGGCCTGGCCCGTCGCGCTCGCAGCGGTGGAAGAAGATGCCGCCGCTCAGGTCCTGGCGCTCGCACTGGCTGCCTACCTGCTGCCATCCCGGGTTCCGTTCTAGACCTACTCGCTCGACTCGGCCCAGATGTTGATGTCTGCGTCGATTGCGTATCGGTCGATCTCGGCCAGTTCGTCCGCTGTGAGCTCGAGCTTGTCGAGGGCCGCGACATTGGAGTCGAGCTGCTCGACGCTCGAGGCGCCGATGAGCGTCGAGGTCATGCGTGGGTCCCGCAGCGTCCAGGCCAGCGCGAGTTGCGCCAGCGTCTGGCCGCGCCCGCGTGCGATCTCGTTCAAGACGCGGATCTTCTCCATCGCCGTGTCGGTGATCAGCTTTGGTGACAACGAGCCGTCCCTGCTCGCCCGCGAGCCCTCGGGAATGCCGTGCAGGTACTTGTCGGTCAGCATCCCCTGGGCGAGCGGCGAGAAGCCGATGCAACCGACCCCGAGCTCGCCGAGAGTGTCGAGCAGCTCCGGCTCGATCCAGCGGTTGAGCATCGAGTAGGACGGCTGGTGGATCAGCAGCGGCGTGCCGAGGTCGCGGAGGATCTCGGCCGCCTTCCGCGTGTGCTCGGCCGAGTACGACGAGATGCCGGCGTACAGCGCCCGTCCCTGGTGGACGGCGCTGGACAGTGCTCCCATCGTCTCCTCCAGCGGCGTCTCGGGATCGAAGCGGTGCGAGTAGAAGATGTCGACGTAGTCCAGGCCCATCCGCGTGAGGCTCTGGTCGAGGCTCGCGAGGAGGTACTTCCGCGAGCCCCACTCGCCGTAGGGCCCCGGCCACATGTCGTAGCCGGCCTTCGTCGAGATCACCAGCTCGTCGCGGTACGGGAGCAGGTCGTCCAGCAAGAGCTTGCCGAAGGTTTCCTCCGCCGACCCGTAGGGCGGGCCGTAGTTGTTGGCGAGGTCGAAGTGCGTGATCCCGAGGTCGAACGCGCGGCGGATGATCGCGCGGCTCGTCTCGAGCGGGCGCTCGTGCCCGAAGTTCTGCCACAACCCCAACGAGATCGCCGGAAGCAGCAGGCCGCTCCGCCCGGACCGGCGATACGTCATGCGCTCGTAGCGCTCGGCTGCAGGGACGTAGGGCATGCAGGCCCAGGATTACATGAGCCGGGCCGAGGCATCGCCGGTCGCGCCGCGGCGGAACCGACGCGTGTGGAGGGCGCCGTGGATTGCGTCGTTTTCGTTGTCCTGCGGTTAAGCGTTCGTTGCGGGGGTGACTACACGTACCGTCGCGGCCTACGTTTCGCAGGCATGAACAGAACGACGCGCGCGGCCGTCGGGACGGCTCTTCTTTGTGCCATGGCCGCACTGCTCCCCGGCCTTGCGCCCGCACACCCGTCCAGGATCCCCGGCGCCGTCCGCGTCCTGCGGATCTCCTATCGCGCCCACGACGGGGTCATGCGGGGCGCCTACCTGATCCTCCCGGCGTGGTACGGCCCGGACCGGAATCCACCGATTCCGCTGGTGATCTCACCCCACGGGAGGGGCGTCGGTGGACGGATCAACGTGAAGCGCTGGGGGAACCTCCCGGCGATCGGAGGCTTCGCAGTGATCAACCCCGAAGGCCAGGGACGAAGGCTGACCCTCTTCTCCTGGGGAGATCCCGGTGAGATTCGCGACCTCGCACGGATGCCACAGCTCGCCGAGAGCGCGGTGCCCTGGCTTCGGATCGACCGGCATCGGGTTTACGCGTTCGGCGGCAGCATGGGTGGGCAAGAAACCTTGCTCTTGACGGCGCGGTTCCCGCGAGTCCTCGCCGGCGCGGCTTCGTTCGACGCGCCCACGAACATGGCTGCCCGCTACCAGGCTTTCGACCACCTGCGCTTCGGCGACAGACTCCGGCGACTTGCACGCCGGGAGATCGGCGGGACCCCCTCAGCCGATCCGAGGGGATACGAGATCCGCAGCCCGCTCGACTGGGCCCGGCAGATCGCCTTTTCGCATGTGCCGTTGCAGATCTGGTGGAGCACGCGCGACACGATCGTCGACGATCAGAAACACGAATCCGGCCTGCTCTACCGCGACATCAAGCGTCTCAACCCCGAGGCGCCGGTGACGCAGTACGTCGGCACCTGGGCGCACACGACCGAGATGAAGCGACACGGCTACCTCCAGTTCGCGCTCGCGCAATTCGGACTGGCGCCGCCGACGGCACAGAGCCCACCCAGTGGCGAGCCGGGCAAGCGGGTGCACGGGATCCCGGTCTGACCGGCTCCGGCTAGCGCTTCTTGACGTAGAAGTCGCTCTGCCCGACGAGGGGCCCGTACTTGTTCGCCGACCGTTTGCCGACCCCCGGGTAGACGTACCACCGATAGTGGCCGACGCTGAGCCCTCGCTTCTTCCCCTTGAAGGTCCAGCTCTTCTTCATCCTGTAGTGCGGCTGCCGCGGCCACGCGGTCAGCACCTTCCGCCCGCTGACTTCCAGCGAGGCCACACGCCGCATCGCGCTGCGCGAGACACCGAAGTACACCTGGAGGTTGTAGTACGACGCCCCGGGAACCTTTCTCCACCCGAGCAGGGGTGGGCTCGTTACCGTCGCGCCCCGAGCCGGCGAGTAGAGCTTGGCTGCCGGAGTGATGCTGACGGTCTCGACCGCCTTGTTGCCGGCCTCGTCGAAGGCGTTGATCGTGTACAGGTACTTCACCTTGTTCGTCAGGCCCTTGTCCTCGAAGCTCGAGGCCAAGCCCTGGAACACCGCTGCCGGACCCGGACCCGCCGGGCCGGGGGCTCGATCGATCTCGACCGACTTCGTGTCGGCAGAGGCGGTCCAGGTGAGCGTCGCGGATCCGTCGTCCCAGTCGACCCCGACGTTCGTGATCGTGGGCGGCGTGGAGTCGTACTTGAACGAAGGCGAAGCCCCGCCCGCGCGGTTCCCGGCCTTGTCCGAACACGTGCCGTTGACGGTGGTGCCGGCCGTGTCCGGACCGCTGTACGAGACGTCGGTGCAGGAGTCGATGCCCGATGCGTCGTCGCTCCCGTGGAAGGTCACGCGGACCGGGTGGTTGTACCAGCCGTTGCTGTCGGGCGGCCGGTCGAGCGTGACGCCCGTGATGGAAGGCGCAGAGGCGTCGTAGTTGATCGACGCGCCGGCAGTGCCGCTGTTGCCGGCGTTGTCGGTGCAGCTTCCGACGGCGGATCCACCGCCGATCGTGCCGGAGTTGCAGGAAGCGATGCCCGAGAGGTTGTCGGATCCGCTCGCGTGGAAGTCGACCGGATGGTTGTACCAACCGTTCGAATCGGGACCGCGTGAGAGCGCGAGCGACACCGACGGCCGCGTGGCGTCGTACTTGATCGGCCCGAAGCTCGTCTGACCACTCGTGTTTCCGGCCTGATCCGTGCACGAGCCGGCGAATGATGCCGACGCGCTGTCCGGTCCTCCGTAGCTGGTCGAGGTGCAGCTCGCGATGCCAGAAGTTGCGTCGGAGCCGTTGAAGGTGATCCCGACCGGGTGGTTGTACCACCCATTTGCATCGGGACCCCGGCTCGGCGAACCGCTATTGACCGTCGGTGGCGTGGCGTCCTTCTTGATCGTGACTCCGAGCTGCGCACTCGAACCGTTCGTGTAGCTGACGATGCACGTCTTCGACCAGCCCGTTGTGTCGCTCGACACTGTGTTGGTGTCGCATCCTTGCGTCATCGTCACCCCGGTCGGGTCCCACGCGAACGCAACGGTGACGCTCGTCTTGTACCAGGCCGTCGAGCAGCCTCCTCCGTTGCACGTCACGGTGATCGGGGCGGCGCTTGCCGCCGGCGGCAAGACGAGAAGCGGCAAGCAGACGAGAAGCAACGCCAAGGGATACCGCCAACGACTTCTCATCTCACTCCCACCCCGTTCGGAAAGCGCGTAGCGAGAACAGGAGCAACCCGGACCCGGCGACGGCGAGAACAGCCAACGAGATCCCGGCAAGCAACCGGAACGGCGGTCGGTCGTCGGCCGTTGGAGGCAACGGCGCCCGCACGGCTGCCAGGACGTCCGCAAGAGGCGCAAGTGAGATCGGAGCGGGCTTCGCGTGCACGGGCCGCTTGCGATGCCTTCGGACCGGCTTTGCCTGCGGCTTCACGCGCGGACGCGTGCTGCGGACGGGCGCTTGCGGCCTCGACACGGCGGGCGGTGTGTAGGTCCGTGCAGGCGCGGCAGGCGCCGGGTGCGTGACGGTGACGTGACGCGGAGCGAGCTGCTTCTTCACCGGCGGGGCCGGAGCCTTGTAGGGATCCGGCGGCGGTGCGTCCGTTGTCGTCGTGGGAGTTGTCGGGGAGGGGGTCGTGTCGGCCCGCGCAAGTGCGCCGCACCACAGCGCGGCCCCGAGGATCGCAACGACGGTGAGCGCCTTCCCCGGATCGCGAGCACCGAAGGTCAGCAGGGCCGCTCCCCAGGCCCCCAGCAGTCGCCGCAGTAACGACCTTGGGGTTGTCGTCACCGCTCCCTCCCCGATACGCGTCTCGAAGACGCGTCTCGAAGGTACTCCTGTCGAACGCGGATTTCAACCGCGACTTTGTTGCCCCGTGAGGCACCGGGACCGATCGGTCAGCTGGTCGTGCGACGCTCGAGAGCCGGCAGCGCCGGCGTGCCGGTGATGACGGCGCCGATCCCGGGCAGGTAGGTCTCCATCGCCAGGCCGTTCGTACGGACGAACCTCTTGAGAGTGGTCGCGTCGATCTCGCCTCGGTCCAGGTGCAGAACGGTCTTGCATCGCACCTCACCGTCGTCGAAGTCGAGCTCGAAGGTGGCGGCCGAGAGTCCGTAGTTGGCTCGCGTGAGAAAGTGAGAAACCTCCGGGCGGCGCTCGGCGGGCACGCGTAACGGACACACGGAGTACATGAGGAGCAACTCCTGCTCCGGGACGATCTGCGCGTAGAACTTCCACGTCCCGAGCGGGCCTGACAGCTCGCTGACGAGCGCATCTGCACCCAGCACTTCGGCGAACGGCCACCCGTTCTGGGCGAAGGCGAGCTTGAGGTCTTCCAGGAGACCGCTCTCGACATGCTGCTCGGCTGGGGCCGGACCACCGGGCACGACGTCTGACGCGCCCGTGAGCTCGCTTCGCATCAGCTCCATGGCCCGCCAGCTGTCGCGCGCGATGCGACGCGGCCTCCGGCCGGCTCTCAACCAGAGACCTGCCCCGCACTGATTGCACTTCCGGATTTCGGCCCGGTCGCTCGGCCACAGCATCGAGTCGAACGCCCTGTCGTCCTGTGCCGTAGATCCCTCGTTTCCGCAAGCCGGACAGCGCACCGGAACGCCCGCGCCACGGAACCCGTCGACTGGGAGACCACGTCGCCAGGCGACGTCGGCGGCGGCAAGAGAAACGTCGAACTCGTTGTCCGGTCTGATCTCGTTCTTCACCGCCAATCGTCCGACGAGGCCGGCCGTCCCGGCAAGACGGCGAAGATAGGGTCGGTCGCCGGCTCGACGTTTGAGCAATGCATAGAGCAGGACCTGCACCGACGCCGAGGCGTGGTAGCCGTCGCCGCGGCCCGGCGGCGGCAGACCCTGAGCCTTGACTGCGAACGAGATCCGAGGCCCACGCCAGGGGTCGAGGAACCTGGCCCGCACGACGAATGCCTGATCCGACGGGGGCATCGATTCGGGAGGCAGCACCCGGATTCGTCTCTCGTCGACGTCGTCGAGTCGCGGACCCTCGCTCTCCACGAGCCTCAGCAGGTACTCCATCGACGCCTCTCCGAGACTCGTCAGCAGATGGACGAGCGGAAGTGCATCGCCGGGTCCGAGCCGCCCGATAATTCTGGCGGAGTAATGACCGAAGCTGACCAGCTCGGCCTGTTCCGCGATCTCGTCCGGCGCAGTCGAGTCGACGATGACACAAGCCTCATCGCCTGAGTGGAAGCGGATGTCGAGCGTCGTCTCAACCATCTATCGGCGCTCCCAGCGGAACGTAGCACCGTCCCGTTCGCGGGAGAAGGACGACGGCCGAGGCCCGGAGTGGCCGCGACCATGCCGCGGCCACTCCGGATGTTCCTCAACGCCTCACGTCGGTCTCGTGGGGCGCGTCGGTTGATCGGCCGTCAGCTCGCTCTTCACTCCTCCTTTTTTCCGTATGGCCGAACGTACGGCGCCTGCTGCTGGCTGATCGGCGCGCCCGTGTTGAGTGCGTGCTGCTTCGCCCACGCATCCGAGTTGCCGTGCTGCTTGGTCAGCCCGATCTGGGCCAGGTTCTGCTCCTGACCCTTGCCGCCGCATCCCGACCAGCACCAGGAGCTGTCCAGCTGCTGGATCGGATCGGCGAGCTGCTCGGTCTTGCTCTTGTTCGACCCGTTCGCATCGGCGTTGTTGTTTGCCGTCTGCGTCGACGAGCTCGAGTCCCCGCTGCTCGGACCTTTGCCCGAGATCGACACCGGGGTATTCGCGTTCAGGGCGTCCTGCTTCGCCCACGCATCAGCGTTGGCGTCCTGCTTGGTCAGCCCCAGCTGGAGCACGTTCTGCTCCTGGCTGTTGCCACCACAACCAGACCAGCAGCTGCCGCTCCCACCGATCTGCTGGGGAGCCGCATCCTGCTTCGTCTTGCTGTAGTTGTTGGCATCGGCGACGGCGTTGTTGTTCGCCGTCTGCGTCGCCGAGCTCGAGCCGCCGCTCACGCTCCATCCGGCGATGCTCACCGGAACGTTGGCGTTCAGGGCGTTTTGCTTGGCGATCGCGTCCGCATCCGCGTCCTGCTTCGTCACTGCGATCTGGGCCACGTTCTGCTCCTGGCCGTTACCGCCGCAACCCGACCAGCACTTCGAGCTGCCGAGCTCCTGTGAGGGATCGGCGGTCTGATCGGTC
>JBKPTB010000090.1:0-8001 GCA_046735315.1 Actinomycetota bacterium | reverse complement strand
TTCGGGACGAAGCGGTGGGCGAGCTACGAAGGCGTCTGCGCGAAGACGGTCGCCGGTGCCGCTTTCCCGGGAGACGAGGGCGAACACTACTTCCAGAATCCCGGGGAGTCCTTCGCGGAATCCTTCATGCACCTGAACCTGGCGAAGCTGAGCCTATCCGAGCCGCCATGGGGGTACGACCCGATGTTCGCGCCTGACGCCGGCGCGCTCTCCGCGATCGAGCAGGACGTGCTCAAGCCCTGGAAGGACGACGCGGTCAAACGCTGGACCGGCCGCTTCGGCCGCCGCGGCCAGGCGAAGACCTTCACCTTCAAGACGCCTCTCGACGGCGTGTTCGCGACGCAGCTGCGGGGTCCCCACGGTTCGACGCTACGCCTCACCGGGCCCGCGGAGGTCAAGCGGCTCTCCTCGACGCTGTCCGCGGGGCTTCTCTGCGGTCAGCGCACGGTCTCCGCCAGATTCGTCGCCGGCGGCGCCGGGAGGTTCACCGCGGCGGTCGCGATTCCGTAGCAGCGCCGGAAGGAGTCAGCCGCGCGCACCCGAACCCGTGTGTGGAACGTTCCACTCACGACATGCTCACCCTTCAGGCGCTCCTCCTCACCTCCTCTCTCCTGATCGTGCTGGGCATGGTCGTGTCGGTGATGTACCTCGCGGCGCTCCGCGGCAGGCTCGAAGCCGAGCCAGTCCTCGTCGAGCAGCCTGACGAGCCGATCTAGACTCGCTGCGTGAAGCAGCTGTGGGCGCCGTGGCGCCTCGAGTACATCAAGTCGGCCGACGAGGAGACCGGCTGCGTCTTCTGTGCGGCCGTAGACGGCGACGATGCAGAGAAGCTTGTCGTCCGCCGCGCGCGCAAGAGCATCGTCTTGCTGAACAAGTTCCCGTATTCCTCAGGTCATCTCATGGCCGCGCCGATTCGCCACATCGGGGAGTACGGCGAGCTGGACGACGACGAGGCGCTCGAGCTCCACCGCCTCGCTTCGGCCGGCATGGCCGCACTCGGCGAGCTCTATGGACCGCAGGGCTACAACCTCGGTTGGAACCTCGGTCGAGTGGCGGGCGCAGGAATCGTCGATCACGTCCATTTGCACGTCGTCCCCCGTTGGGGCGGCGACACCAACTTCATGCCGGTGCTCGCCGACGTGAAGGTCTTGCCGGAGCATCTCCAGGAGACACGCAGGAGGCTCGCGGCAGCCTGGCCCGGCCGGGACTAGGGAGCGAGCCGGGCCTGCAGCTCTTCGAAGAGGCCCTCGAGACGGGCAAGCCGGTCCTCGATCGCACCGAGACGGTCGGCGGACACAGGCGCTGAGGTCGCCGGCGGCTCGGGTGTGGCCGCATCGTGTCTCTCGCCGCCGAGGAGATGCGCCCAGCGCTCCTCCTTCTGCCCCGGCCGTCGGTCGAGGCGGACCACGAGCTCGCGCTGAGCCAGGCCGTCGAGAGTCTGGGCCACCTCGGCGACCGATCCGAATCGTTGCAGTCGCTCGCTTCGCTGCTTCAGCTCGCCAACCGTCTGCGGGCCGCGCAGCATCAGCACGGCGAGCAACGAGAGCTCTTCACTCGAGAGCGACAGCGCTTCGTCGAAGAGATGGCGGTACTTCAGCGCGCGGCTACTGGCACCGCTCGCGAATCGGGTCCAGCCGCGGTTCGACAGCCGGTCGAGCGCGGCTTTGATCTCGCGCTCCTCGTAGACGACGACGGGATCGCGGTTCGTCGTCTGATTGCAGGCGAGCCTGAGCGAGTTCAGGGACAGCGGGTACGCGTCAGGAGTCGTGCGCTGTTTCTCGATCAGACAGCCCAGAACCCGGATCTCGACGGCATCGGGGTCCACGCCGCGACAGCTTAGTTTCTAGGCCTCCGCCCGGAGATAGGCGAGAACGGCCAGTACGCGGCGGTGGTCGTCGGCCGCCTGGGCGAGACGAAGCTTGTTGAAGATCGAGCTCACGTGGGTCTCGACGGTCTTCGAGCTGAGAAAGAGCTTGGCGCAGATGCCCGCGTTCGATCGACCTTCGGCCATGAGCTCGAGCACCTCACGTTCGCGCGGGCTGAGCTCGTCGATCGGATCGTCCTTCCTGCGCTTGCCGACGAGCTGAGAGACGACCTGTGGATCCATTGCCGTGCCCCCGCGCGCGACGCGCTTCACAGCCTCGACGAAGTCGTCGATCTCCAGTACCCGGTCCTTGAGCAGATAACCGAAGCCCTCGGGACGCTCGCCGAAGAGACGCAACGCGGTATGCGCCTCCACGACCTGGGAGAGCATCAGGATCCCGACCTCGGGATGCCGTTCGCGGATCGCTTCGGCTGCGCGCGAGCCCTCGTCCGTCTGGGTCGGCGGCATGCGCACGTCGACGATGGCCACGTCGGGCTTCTCTGTCGCGACGACGCGGCGTAGGGCGTCCGCGTCACCGACGCTCGCGGCGACCTCGATGCCGGCATCGGCGAGCACTCGGGCCACGCCTTCGCGCAGGAGCACCGAATCGTCGGCGATTACTGCGCGCACGGCAGCTCTCCGACAACGCGTGTCCCCTGTCCCGGCTCGCTCTCGATCTGGAGCGTGCCGCCATGTGCTTCGACCCGATCGACGAGACCTCGGAGGCCTGAGCCCCCGTTCTCCCTAGCGCCGCCGATGCCGTCGTCCTCCACCTCGATCACGAACCGACCGTTGCGGCGATTCGCGTTCACGCGGATCGTCGTGGCGTGCGAATGCTTGACCGCATTCGCGATCGCCTCACATGCGACGAAATACGCTGCTGCCTCGATCTCCGGCGGTAGGCGGTCGTCGGGGGCGGATTCGATCTGGACGGGAAAGGGTGTGCGACCGGCCAGCGACTCGAGCGCGCCCGCGAGGCCCTCCTCCGTGAGGACAGCGGGATGGACGCCGCGCGCGAGCTCGCGCAGCTCCTCGACCGCCAACTGGAGCTCGTCGACTGCGCCGGCGAGGATCCGTTCGAGCTGGGGGTCGATGGTGGCACCGAGCTCGCGCTGCGCCAGCCGGAGCTCCAGCGCAAGCGCGACAAGACGTTGCTGCGCTCCGTCGTGCAGGTCCCGTTCGATTCTGCGGCGCTGGTCGTCGCCCGCCGTGACGATGCGACGCCGCGACTCCTGCACCTTGCCGAGCTGTGCCCGCACGTCGGCTTGCAGACGAGCATTGTGTAGTGCAAGGCGCGCAGCGGCGCCGGCTGCCTCGACCAGATCGGGATCGAGCTCAGGGTCGTGGACGATCGCTGCGATGTCCTCGAGCTTCATGACTGCCCGGCCGTCTTCCGGGAGCCGCACCGGACGTCCGTCTTCGTCGACGTAGCTCTGGCGCATCGGCAACCAGTACGCAACCTGCAACGTCGGGTCGTGGACGGCGCGGGCGAGCGCATCGCGTACTCCTACTCCTTGCGGGGTGCGCCCGAGCTCGACGACGAGATCCGCGACACCACCACGCGCGAGACGCGCGCTCAGCAGACCGGCGAGCAGGGCGAGAGGGATGGCGATCTGGCCCGAGACCTGCCACCAGTAGAACGCATTGTCCGTTGACGTCCCTTTGATCGCATGGATGCTCCCCCAGACACCGCGGCTTCCTGCCACGACTCCGGCAAAGAGGAGCGGCGCCAGCAACCGGCGCCCGCGCGGCGTGGCGTGCCAGAGCCGCCAGACGATCAAGCCGATGAACATCGCTGCGAAGACGCCGTAGACGCCGATCCTGAAGACATCGTCGAGCATGTTGAACACGCCTTGGTTCGGCGCGATCGAGATCAAGCTTCGTTCGTGAAACGTTCGTCCGCAGTAGTACGCGCACGAGGCGGGGTAGTCCCAGACCAGCAGCATCGCGAGCGGGAACGAGACGGCGGCGGTGTAGGCCGCAGCGACGAACCAGCGCTCAACGCGGTTGGAAAGGCGTCCGCTCGGATAGGCGAGCACAACGTGGATGAGCGCCGCGCCGAGCCCGATTTCAGCGAAGACGAACGCTGGGGTGAAGATTCGCGAGTCGTGGCTGTATTGCAGCTTCCGTTCGAGAAGGGCGTAACCCACGAAGGCCATCAAGATTCCGACCCGATTTGCTGGTCGGCGCGACCAGGCCACCAGGCCTGCCGCGACGAACGTCCAGGCGACGACGACGCTGGCGACCGCGTTCTGCGGCGACGAGTCCAGGTCGTGGACGAGGATGTGGTACCCGAGGAGCCCGAATGGGATCGCCGCGACCGCGAGCGCGAACCGAAACGCCCTCATTGCGCCCTCTCGACGATTGCCAGGAGCGATTCCTCCGACAGCCGATCCTTCGGGATGAATCCGAGTGCGCCGGTCCGCTTGGCCCGCCGGCCGAAGTCGCGCTGATCCCGGCTGGAGACGAAGACGACGGATGACGGGCTCTCGGCGAGCTCCTCCGCAACGTCGAAACCGCTCATGTCCGGTAGAGCGACGTCGAGCAGGACGAGGTCGGGCTCTTGCTCACGCGCGAGGGCGAGTCCCGAGGCGCCGTCCGCTGCCTCGCCGACGACCTCGAACCCGGTGAGCTCCAGCAACCGCCGCGCCGACGCCCGAAACGCCTGGTGGTCGTCGACGACGATCGCCCGTGCCATGTTCAGATGGTGACACCGGTGTCCGTCGTTGACGAGGGAGACTGCCCCGGGGTGTCAGTCGGGGCTAACCCTCAGCGGCCGACGCGTCGGTCCAGCCAGTCGCTGAGCCCCCGGTCGGTATCCCCCGCTGCGCCTGTGACTCGGGCCAGCCGGAAAAGACGATCGGTGAGGGCTCGACCGGACCGGTTGACGGGCACGAAGGCCTTGTCGACCACGACGATCGCCGTCAAGACCAGCGCTGTGACGTACAGCGTCCTCTCCTGAGACGACCAGTAGGTGTGGTCCGCGGAATGGCCCATGTACGCGGCATAGACAGCGGTACCGAAGATCAAGGAAAGGACAGAGCGGAGCAGCGAACGGACGATTCCCGGCGGCCTGCCGGTACGTGCGTCCAGGGTCTTGAAGTCGAAGGCCGCCATGCCGAGCGTGTGCCCCTCCTTCAGCCCGAACGTGAAGTACAGGACGATCGGCAGCAAGACCGCGATCTGAGCGAGGATCGTCACGATCCGGCCGGGCGCCGCCGTCGACGACTCGGATCGCAGCACGAACCCGAATCCCTCGATCAGTCCGAGCGGAATGGACACGAGCAGACAGGCGACGGTGCAGATCGCCCAGTCGATGACGGCGGCCGCGGCGCGTCGCCGGATCTCGACCGGAGTCGCCCCGGAGATACCGTCTCGTGTGAGAACAGTCGTCGACACTCAACACCCTCGTTTTCGAGTTGCGCTCAGGAAACCGCCTAGTCGGCTTTGTAGCGCAAAAGCAGAAACAAGCGCGGGCCGAGAGCTCCAGCGCCGCCGATGCCGGCTCAGCCGGCGTCGGCCACCGACGACCCAAAGCCGAGAACGCCGATCGAAGTCATCATGGCTCCGCGAGGCGGAGCCGGACTTCGATCGGAAAGGAGGGCGCCGAGTCATCCCGGCGCCCTCCGCAGTTCCGTCTAAACGGGCCGCGGTTCGATCTTGCGGTGGCGTCGCACCGCAAAGCCGGCCGCCGCGATCATCAGCGCCACCCCGCCGGCGACCGCTCCCGCAGTCGCAGCGTCGGACGCTACCGACGTGCTGTCGCTGACGACCTGCTGGCTCGCCGAGGCTGCGCCCGCTGACGGCGCTGCAGCCTCGCCAACCGGCCACTCACGCTCGCTGACGACACCCGAGCTCGCCGCCGGCGCAGCAGCCTCGCCAACCGGCCACTCACGCTCACTGACGACACCCGAGCTCGCCGCCGGCGCAGCAGCCTCGCCAACCGGCCACTCCCGCTCACTCACGACACCCGAGCTCGCCGCCGGCGCAGCAGCCTCACCAACCGGCCACTCCCGCTCACTCACGACACCCGAGCTCGCCGCCGGCGCAGCAGCCTCACCAACCGGCCACTCCCGCTCACTGACGAGCGCGCTGGTCGGAGCCGCGGCCGTCACCGAGGAGCCGGGTGACTGGGCGGCCGGAGCGACGCTGGCTCCCGCCGCAGCCGTCGTGGCCGCGACCGCGAGCACAACAGCTGCTTCCCGCAGGCCATGAGCCGCGACGTCGTCCTCGAGGGCTTGCTCGAGCTCCGAGCCGTTGAACGTGAGGGTGACATTGTCGCCGTGGGCTTTCCGCAGGAGTTCTTCGAGCTCCCCGGGATCCCACGCGAGCCGCAGCGTGTGTGCTTCCTCGCCGCCTTGAGTCACCTCGATCACGAGCTCCGGTTCCCCGTCCTTCGACCCCAGCACGTCCTGGATCTCCGTTCGGGGGACGGTCGCTTGGATCTCGCGAGCGCCGATCTCGGACGCGTCGACGAGACGCACCCTGTCTCGCACCTCCTGCATGGTCCTCCCTTCGCTCGCTGCCGGTGCCCATCGGCACCAAGAAGTAAGACGGTCCGGGCACCCTCGATCTTCCCACTCAATTGCGACGAATACAACGACCGAATCGGCAATTTCACCAGGGCCGAGCAAAGAGAAAGCCCCGATTTCCAGGGCTTATCGGAAGCGGACGACGGGGTTCGAACCCGCGACCCTCAGCTTGGGAAGCTGATGCTCTACCAACTGAGCTACGTCCGCGTGGCGGTCATTCTAGCGCCGCCTTTTGGCTCCCTTAGGCGTTCGTGATCACGACCGGAGTGCCGATGTCGACGTGGTGGAAGAGCCACTCGGCGTCGGGGATGTGCATGCGGATGCAGCCGTGCGACGCCGAGTAGCCGATCGAGGCGTCGTCCGGAGTGCCATGGATGCCGACACCCGCCACCGAGAGTCCCATCCAGCGCGTGCCCAACGGATTGCCGGGTCCGGGCGGGATCGGTTTCTCGCCTTTCGCCCAGGCTGAGTCCGGCGGGATCCACCAGGGATTGAGCTGCATGTCGACGATGCTGAAGGTCCCGGTCGGCGTGGGATAGACCGCCTGACCCGTGGCGACTCCGAACGTTCGGAGGAGCTTCGTGCCGCGGTAGTAGCGGAGCTGGTTCACGACACGCCGGATCACGATCACGGGGCCAAAATGCGCGAGCGTTCGTTCCGCGGGGATCGGTTTCACCGCGACCCGAATGCGCCGCACGGCCGGGGTGCGCAGTGCACGCAGAATTCGCTGGGCCGTCAACGCACGCAAGACCTGCACGCCGGGCTTGTCCGGCGTGAACTGCGGGATGAGACGCACCAGACCACTCAGTTCGGCGTCCTGGGCCGGATACGAGATGCGCGCGTTGAGTGAGTTGACGAAACGCCGAAGGCTCTCGACGTCTACCTGCGGCTCGAGCGGAACCGCAGTGCTTTCGGGCGCTTGCAACGCGCGGGAGACTCCTTCGGCGATGGCGACCTTCGCTCCGAACCGAGTTGGCCGGAGCCTCCAGCTCCGGTCGCCGTACACGAGGCGGATCGGCCGGGCGAAGGCCGGCCGCAGCGCGGCCTGCGCCTGCTCGTTGGACATCCCTCCGACCGGGACGCCCGCGATCGTCACCCCGGGCTGGACGAGCACCGGGCGCGCCGCATCCCCACGCAGCGCAGGTGCAAGCGCGGCGAGGACGAGCACAGACACTGCAAGACGGCGAAGCATGTGCTGACGGATCGTACTTACGCTCGGAGCGTTGACCAAGGTCCCCGGATCGCCGCCCAGCCAAACGACAGAGGAGGGGCGAACCGCCGCAGCGTCGCCCCTCCAAGGCCGAAAGCTTAGGCGATACTTCCTGCGAAACAAAGACGAGGGAGGATCCAATGGCTGCCCACAAGCCCAGCGAGATCGACGAGCTCAACGAGATCGCCCGCGCCATCGTCGCCGACGGCAAGGGGATCCTCGCCGCGGACGAGAGCAGCGGCACGATCAAGAAACGGTTCGACTCGATCTCCGTCGAGTCCACCGAGGAAACTCGCCGCGCCTACCGCGAGCTGCTTTTCACCACGGAAGGAGTCGAGGAATACATCAGCGGGGTCATCCTCTACGACGAGACGATCCGCCAGAAGACCGCCGAT
>JBKPTB010000089.1:0-5591 GCA_046735315.1 Actinomycetota bacterium | reverse complement strand
GCCCGGAGGGGATCAACTTCTACACGCGCGGAAAGGTCGTCACCTCGCGCTGGCCCGACCCGGCGACCTCGAAGGTCGATCTGGGCTTCCCCCAGACTCGCTGACGCGCTTAGCTTGGTCCGCCCGCGGACGGGACTGCGGCGTGCCGTCGTCTCGGAAGATACGCACCTGGCTGCGACGAGCCGTGTCCGATGTGACCGGCTGTGGAAGAAAAGTCACACCTTGCTGACAGCCGTCCCGTCAAAACCGGACTCGGTCGGGACATGGCACTCGCGCGCACGTTCGGGGACAGTCCCTAGACGTTGCCCGTCGGGACTCGTTCATCGGAGTCGCGTCTAACGAGAGCTAGTCCTGCTGCCTCATGCCGCGGCGGTGGCGGCGGGCTTCAGCTCTTCTCCGAACCTGGCACGTCTCACGAACTGTCCGATGCCGGGATCGGCGACCAGCTCGTCGTCTGCGACCAGCACCTGCCCGCGTAGCAGCACCGTCTCGGGCGATCCGGTCACCTCGGTGCCCTCGTAGAGGTTGTAGTCCACCTTCGAGTGCTGCGTCTTCGCGGAGATCGTCACCTTCCTCTCCGGATCGAAGACGACGAGATCGGCGTCGGAGCCGACGGCGATCGTCCCCTTCCGCGGATAGAGCCCGAACAGCTTTCCGGGATTGGTGCAAAGCAGCTCGACCATCCGGTTGAGCGAGATCCGCCCCTTGCGGACACCGAACTCGTGGATCATCTGCAGCCGGTTCTCGAGGCCCGGGCCGCCGTTCGGGATCTTGGAGAAGTCGTCGCGGCCCATCGTCTTCTGGCCGTCCCACAGGAAGGCGCAATGGTCGGTCGAGATCGCCGAGAGCGTGTCCGTGCGCACCGCGTTCCAAAGCACGTCCTGATTCTCCTTCGTCCGAGGCGGCGGGGTGTAGACGTACTTCGCTCCTTCGAAGTTCGGTCGCTCGAGGAACGTGTAGTCGACGAAGAAGTACTGCGTGCAGGTCTCGCCCCAGACGTCCCAGCCCTTCTCGCGTGCGAGCTGGATCGGCTCGACCGCCTCCTTGCAGGAGACGTGAACGACGTACAACGGTGCGCCGGCGACGCGTGCCAGCTGGATCGCTCGGTTCGTCGCCTCGCCCTCCGTCTCGGGCGGCCGTGTGAGCGCGTGCCAGTGCGGCTCGGTGTGGCCCTCCGCCAGCGCCTTCTTGACGAGGACGTCGATCGCGTCACCGTTCTCGGCGTGAACCATCACGAGCGCGCCCGTCTCGGCGGCGACCTCCATCGTCTTGAACAGCGTTTCGTCGTCCACCATCAGCGCGCCCTTGTAGGCCATGAAGAGCTTGTACGAGGTGATCCCCTGGTCCGGCAGCGACGCGAGCTCCTCGAGCGTGCCGCCCTCCCGAAGATCGGTGACCGCCATGTGGTAGCCCATGTCGATCACCTGCTTGCCGTTCGCCTTGGCGCGCCACTCGTCGATCGCGTCCGCAAACGACGAGCCCGGCGGCTGGATGATGAAGTCGACATGGCAGGTCGTGCCACCGAACGCGGCGGCGGTCTGTCCCGATTCGACATCGTCGACGGTCACCGTGCCGCCGAACGGCATGTCGAGATGCGTGTGTGGGTCGATGCAGCCGGGAAGCACGTACTTCCCGGCTGCATCGATCACCCGCTCGGCCTGCACGTCGAGCGATTCGCCGATGAGTGAGATCCGTTCGCCTTCGACGTAGAGGTCGCCGACGTAGTCGTCCGCCGCGGTGATGATGCGGCCGCCTTTGATCAGAACGGACACTGCAGATCTCCTCTCCTCGGCCTCGCTTCTACTTCCCGTTCTCGGTGACCTTGATCTTCGCCTTCTTCCACTTCTTGCCGTACACGTCGGCGCCCTGAGCCTTGAGTTGCGCCACGGCTGCCTTGGCGAGGTCGGTCCGGTAAGCGCCCGACGGCGAATTCTTGATCACGCCGAATTGCTTCGCGATGCTCGCCGTCCGGTTGAACGCCTTTGGATCCGTGACCCCGATCCCGAGCTTGTTCGGCCAGATCAGCGCGTTGATCTCGTTCATCTGCCAGCGCTGGTGTCCGTTCCCCAGCGCCGGTCCGTTCTTGAGAACGATCTTCACGCAGTCGTTCGCGTGATCACGGCAGTAGATCCAACCTCGGAAGGACGCTGCGAGAAACTTCTTCGCGATCGCCTGGTTCTTCTTGTCCTTGATCCAGTCGTCCCGCACGAAGATCTCGTCCTCGAGCATCGAGGTGCCAGCCCCCTTCTTCGTGTTCTCCATCGGGATCACGTTCAGATCGGAGAGCGTGTAGAGCTTGCCCGTCTTCGGGTTCTTGGTCTCCAGGACCTGTGCGAGCTCGTTGTAGGTCATCGCCGCGGCAGCGTCGACCTCGCGGCTCAGGAAGAGGTCCATGTTGAACGGCTGGTTGACGATGGTTACATCGCTCTTGTTCTTGGGATCGATGCCATTCTTGGTGAGAGCGGCATAGAGCTCGTTCTCGTTCCCACAGCACCAGACCCCGACCTTTTTGCCACGCATCTTTCCGATCGTCGTGATTCCGCTGTCCTTCCAGCTGATCTCTGTCATTCCGCTCCTCGAGAAGACCTGCGCGATCTGCATGATCTTCTTGCCGGTGTCGCGGAACGACAGCAAGCTCGGTACCCAGTCGATGCCGAAGTCCGCCTGCTTCCCGAGCACGACCTGTTCGGGCGTAATCGTCGGCCCGCCGACCTTGAGCGTCACGTCGAGTCCGGCCTTCGAGTAGTACCCCTTCGCCTTCGCGGCGTAATACCCCGCGAACTGCGCCTGCGTTACCCACTTGAGCTGCAGGGTTACCTTCGTCGCTTTCGAGCTCGATGCCATCTCCGTGCGCGCGGCTGCCCCTGCCGCCACGACCAGGCACGCGAGCGCTGCGATTCCCACGACCCACCTATGCTTCATCCCGCCTCCTCCTCTAGTCCGACGTTCCGCCATTCTCTCTACAACTCACTCGGTATGGAAGGCTCTTGCGGAGGGGTGCCAGCTCGTCGTGAGCCGCTCCACGAGAGCGACAACCGCATAGAAGGCGATTCCGAGCAGGCTCGCCATGACGATCCCAGCCCAGGCGTCGGTGAAGTTCCCGTACGACGAGTCGTTGAGGATTTTCACCCCCAGCGCTTCGATCGGGCCACCGTAGTACTCCCCGACGATCGCGCCGATCATGGACAGGACCGTCGCCACCTTCAAACCCGTGAACATATGCGGAAGGGCGTTCGGAATGCGCACTCGCCGGAACACCGACAGTCTGCCGGCGGCGTAAGACTGCATCAGTTCGATCGACGAGGGATGCACCGAAGTCAACCCGCGCAGCGTGTTGATCATCACCGGGAAAAAGCAGAGGACGGCGGCAATGGCCATCTTCGAAAATGGGTTCAACAGCCCGAACCAGTTGTTCATGATCGGCGCGAACGCGATGATCGGTACGGCATTGGCCGCGACGGCATACGGCATGAAGGCGCTGGCGAGAGGGCGCCATGCGGCGAACACGAGCGCGACAGCCAGCCCGATCCCGCAGCCGAGCGCGTAGCCCCCGAGCGCCTCCTTGAACGTGTAGATCCCCTGGCTCCAGAGCGTGTGTTTCTCGATCCAGAAGGCGTGGGCGATCGAGGTCGGCTTCGGCAGGAGAAACTCCTGCACGTGAAAGGCGGCCACCAGTCCCTGCCAGGCCGCGATCCCGAGCACGAACACCGCGAGGGCCGGGATCCAGTCGAGCGCGGTCCGGCCGACCCGGCGCCCAACGCTGCGCGGTGCGGGCTGGACGATCGTGCTCATCAAACGGGTTCCTCGACCAGCGCCGGTTCCTGCGTCTCGCCGAGCGGCGCGCCGGCGGCGGCCAGGCTCTCACGCACCGTCGTGACGAGCTCGAAGAATCGCGGCTGCTCCCGAGCGGCGTTTGTACGCGGCTGCGGCAGATCCACTTCGACGATGCCGGCCACGCGTCCAGGACGAGCGGACATGATGACGACCCGGGTGGAGAGGAACACCGCCTCCGGTATCGAGTGGGTCACGAACACGACCGTCGAGCCGGTCTCCTGCCAGATCCGCAGCAGCTCGGCGTTCAGACGCTCCCGCGTCATCTCGTCCAGCGCCCCGAACGGCTCGTCCATCAGGAGGAGCGAGGGTGAGAATGAGAGCGCGCGCGCGATCGAGACACGCTGCTGCATGCCACCCGAGAGCTGCCAGGGATGGTGGCTCTCGAAGCCCGTCAGCTCGACGAGTTCCAGCATGTCCCTGATGCGTGCGATGCGCTTTGCGCGGCTCCAGCGCAGGAGCTCGAGCGGGAGCGAGATGTTCTTCGCGACCGTGCGCCAGTCGTAGAGCACTGCGTCCTGGAAGACGATCCCGTATTCGTGGTCGCGCCGCGCCCGCTCGGCCGGCTTTCCGTTCACGTGCACGGTGCCGGCGGTCGGTTTCGTCAGATCACCGATGATTCGTAGCAGCGTCGATTTCCCACAGCCCGACGGGCCGATCAGCGAGACGAACTCGCCGGGCTCGACGTCGAGATCGATCCCTTGTAGCGCGGTCACACCGGCCTTGAACCGCTTCGAGACGGCTTTGATCTCCACCGCCTTCATGCGACGTGCTCCGGGGCTCGCTTGAGCACGAGCCGCTCGAGGAGGACGACCGCTAGAAAGAACGTGATCCCGAGCAGCGCGCAGGCGACGATCGTCGCCCAGAGGTTCGCCGGCTGCGTCGAGTAGTACTGGTTGAAGTTCACGAGCGCGTAGCCGAGCCCGCCCTGCAGCGAAGCGGGTGTCTCGCCGATGATCGCGCCGATCACGCTCGCCGTGGCGGAGATCTTCAGGGCCGAGAAGACGTAGGGCAGAGAAGCCGGCACGCGCAAGCGCCAGAGGACCTTCCAGCGCCCCGCCGCGTAGGAATGCATCAGCTCGAGCGCGCGCGGATCGGGCGAGTGAAGCCCTCGTAGCGTGTTGATCGCGACCGGGAAGAACGTCAGGTACGCGGCGATCACCGCGACCGAGACCCACGGCTTCACTCCCTTCGTTCCGAGGCCGACGACGACCATGGGCGCGATCGCGAGAATCGGCACTGTTTGCGAGACGACGATGTACGGCAAAAAGCCGCGTCGTAGCACCGTGGAGTGTGCAAGCAGAACCGCCAGCAGGAAGCCGATTGCGGCACCGAGCGCGAATCCCGCGAGCGCCTCCTTCCCTGTGAAGAGCGACCAGTGCCAGAGGTAGTGCCGGAGCGGCGGCCCGTCGGGTTGCAGAGGCTGTCCGAACGCGTGCCAGATCGTGCTGATCTTCGGCATGTTCGTGTCGTTGACAGTGAACGGCCACGTCCACTGCTCGCGCATGCCGAGCCAGCGATAGCCCTCCCAGAGGCCCCAGAGCGCGGCCAGTCCGAGGGGCAGCAGGACCGCGCGCATGGCCGCGCGTGGGAGGGCACCGGCGAGTCCCCGCCTCGGCCGTTCGACCGCGATCGCCGACATCGACCATGCTTACCACACTCGCAGGGGGGAAGTTAAAGTCGCCGCGTGCCTCTGCAGCCCCACCGCACGGTCGAGGAGCTTCGCGAACTCCAGGAGCTGACTGGAGACGAGAACGGAG
>JBKPTB010000088.1:0-31500 GCA_046735315.1 Actinomycetota bacterium | reverse complement strand
TATGTCGTGTCGCTGCTTCGCCCCGAGATCGTCCGGGAACTCGACCTGCCGAAGCACGGGCTCGAGATCCTGCCGCTCGACGGGACGTTCACGCCACTCGACGGGGACTACCTCTGGCGCGTCAACGACCACGGCCGCACGGTCCGCGAGCTCCGCCGGTGGTCGCAGGGCGATGCGGAGGCCTACGACGAGTACGGCCGCCTGATGGTCGAGATCGCGAGATTCGTCAGGCCGATCCTGTCCATGGCACCACCGGACCCCGGCCGGCTCGATCCTCGGGAATGGCTTCCCGTTGCGCGTCTCGCCCGCTCTTTCAACGACCTGTCCGGTGACCAACGCGCGGCCTTCATCCAGCTCATGACGATGAGTGCCGCCGACTTCCTCGACCAGTGGTTCGAGACCGATCCGCTCAAGGCGACGATGAGCGCCTCGGGGATCATCGGCACCTTCCAGGGGATCCGCTCCCCAGGGACCGCCTACGTCCTCCTCCATCACTACATGGGCGAGATCGACGGCGTCCTGCGGGCGTGGGGCATACCCAGGGGAGGAACAGGCGGCGTCAGCGAGGCGATCGCGAGCGCCGCCCGGTCGTTCGGCGCCGAGATCCGGACCGAGGCCCCTGTCGAGCAGATCCTGACGCGAGGCGACGAAGTCACCGGCGTCGTAACGCGCTCGGGCGAGGAAGTGACGGCGCGGGTCACGTTGTCGAGCGTGGACCCGCGCCAGACGTTCGTGCGGCTCGTGCAACCCGGCCTCCTCGAGCGCTCGTTCCTCGACGAGGTCGACCACTACCGATACCGCGGCTCCAGCGGAAAGGTGAACCTCGCTCTGGACGGGCTACCCGACTTCACGTGCCTGCCCGGTGCGGGCGAGCACCTGCGCGGAGCGATCAGCTTCAGCCCCAGCATCGACTACATGGAGCTGGCGTACGACGACGCAAAGGCCGGGCGCTTCAGCCGGCGTCCCTACATCGACATGATCATTCCGACCCTGGTGGATCCGTCCATGGCGCCCCCGGGCAAGCACGTCATGAGCTGCTTCGTCCAGTACGCGCCCTACCGCCTGGTCGACGGGGACGAATGGGACGACGCACGGCGCGAGGCATTCAGGGAGACCGTCATCGACACCATCGAAGAGCGCGCACCGAACATCCGTCAGCTGATCCTGCACGCGCAGGTTCTCACGCCCAAGGACATCGAGGACCGGTTCGGGCTGTCGGAGGGCAATATCTTCCAGGGAGAGCTCTCGCTCGAGCAGCTCTTCTTCAGCCGGCCGGTACCGGGTTGGGCGCGGTATCGGACGCCGCTGCGGAACCTCTGGATGTGTGGCTCGGCCACGCATCCGGGAGGAGGGATCATGGGGGCGCCGGGACGTCTGGCCGCCCTGCAGGTCCTGCGCTCGCTCCGTACGAGAAGGGCGGCCTGAGGCTCTCGTGGCCGAGCGGTACGACGCCGTCATCGTCGGTGCCGGCCACAACGGCCTGGTGACGGCGGGATATCTGGCGAAGGCCGGGCTGCGAACGCTCGTTGTCGAGCGACGGGACCGTGCAGGTGGTGCACTGGCGACCGAAGAGGTTGCCCCGGGTGTGCGCGCGCCGGTTGCGGCGGACGGCATGGGAGGTCTCCGCGCCGCGGTGGTCCGTGACCTCGGGCTCGATTCGCGCGGCTTTGGAGTGTTCGAGCCCGACGTGGCCGCCTTCGCACCGTCTGCCGACGGGCCCGGCCTGACGTTGTGGCGCGACCCGGCTCGGACTGCGAAAGAGCTTCGGACACAACGACCGCGTGACGCGGAGGCCTTCCTCGAATTCGACCGAAAGGTTCGCTCCCTCGTCTCCTTCTTGGCCCGCGTCCAGGCGATCGAGCCTCCCGACCTCGCGTCTGCCGCTCCCGCAGATGCCGTCAAGGGCCTCACGCTGTTGAACGCTCTCCGACAGCTCGGTGGGCCCCAGATCCGCGAGACGCTGCGAGTCCTGCCGATGTCCGTCGCGGACCTCGTCAGCGAGGGAGTCGTCGACGAGGCGCTTCGTGGCGTCCTCGGAGCGCGCGGCATTCGCTACTCGGCCATGGGCCCGCGGTCGGCGGGGACGGCGCTCAACTTCCTGTGGGACTCGGCCGCCGGGGGCGGAGCGGCGGGGCGCACCGTCTTCGCACGGCGCGGGCCCGACGCTCTCGTCGAAGCGCTCGTCGCAGCGGCACGAGGCTACGGCGCGACCCTGCGATGCGGTGTGGACGTCGCGGCAATTCGGACGAGGCGATCCACCGTCGAGGGGGTGGTCCTGGCGAGCGGCGAGGAGATCGACGCCCCCATCGTCGCGTCGAGCGCCGACCCGAAGCAGACCCTCCTGCGTCTTCTCGACCCGGCGGAGCTCGGTCCGACCCTCGGCTGGCGAGCAGAGCACATCCGCATGCCGGGCGTGGTGGCGAAAGTGAACCTCGTCCTGGACGGCCTGCCGAGGTTCGGCGGGGTGGACGAAGAGCGCCTGCGGGGGCGAATCGTCGTCGCTCCGAGCCTCGACGACCTCGAGCGTGCATTCGACGACTCGAAGTACGGCCGGATCTCCGAACACCCGTATCTCGAGGCGACGATCCCTACCCTCTGGAGCCCTTCCCTCGCTCCCGAGGGCAACCACGTCGTCAGTGCGCTGTTCCAGTACACACCGCGGCGCCTCCGTGACGCAGACTGGGACGAAGCAGCACGCGATCGGGTGGCGGACACGACCGTGCGGACGCTCGAGGTCTACGCACCGGGCATCGCGGAGAGCGTCGTCGCTCGGCACGTCGTGACGCCTGAAGACCTCGAGCGAGAGTACGGCCTCAGCGGTGGACACCCGATGCACGGCGAGCACGCCCTCGATCAGGTCTTCGCTTGGCGACCGCTCCTCGGCCACGCACGCTACCGCCTTGCCGGGATTCGCGGCCTCTACCTCTGCGGAGCGGGCGCACATCCCGGGGGCGGAGTCACCGGCGGCCCGGGGCGGAACGCAGCGAAGGCTGTCCTCGCCGACGCCCGGCGAGCTCGACGCCGCAGCGGGAGGCGTCGCGGACGCGGCGCGGCTGCGTAACGGGCGCCGTCGCGATTCGGAGAGTCAGCTCTTTGGGGACGACCTCGACGACGACGTCCTGGCGCAGGCGAGTTCGCTACCACCAAGCTGGACGAGCAGGCGGCGGGCTGAGAACTCCGGGACAAGGCGAGGTGTCTTGTGGACGGTCGGTTCACCCCCGTACGCAGAGCGCGCCCAAATCCATGCCAACGACTGGTTGGTAGACCTGGCAGCCAATGCGTGCCGAGAAAAAGTCGCGGGCTGTCTCGTTGGCGAAGCCCACAAGAGGCGCCGCGTGTCGCGCGAGATCTGCATCCAAGCGAGAGTAGGCGCGGTAGCGCGCGGCGCCGGAGAGCCTGGCAGCCGCTTCGAGCCTGTGGTTGTAAGTCGGATCGTCGAAGTGCGAGAGGTTGAGGCCCAGACCTTTGCGAGCCAGAGTGCCGTCGAGCAGGACGTTGAGGACATCGTAGGGGTCCGGATAGTCCGTGGCCCACGTAACGAGAGCCAGATCGAAGGGCTCTCCTCGTCTTTGCTCCCTGTCGCCAAGATTGGCGCCCGTGAACTCCCTGACCTCCACAGTGATACCGATCGTGGCCAGGTTTCTTTTGACGATTTGCGCTTCCTGAGGACAGGGGGAGAAGTTGCAGGTGTAAAGCACTGCTCGTCGGTGTACACGGCCTGCCAACTGTCTAGCCCGCGGCACATCAGGGCTCAGAGGATAGATCGAGACATCCTTGAATCCCGGTACGACCGAGGGCAGGTACTGGTCCGTCGGGACGGCCGACAGCGGGCCGCCACCGCCGAGAAAGAAGCCTCCCTCCTCGGCGAGAGCGCGGCGGTCGATTGCGTAGCTGACGGCACGGCGCAGCTTCGGGTCGGAGAACAACGGCCGGCTCGTGTTGAAGGCGAAGGCGTCAACGGCCGATATGGGGTTCACGAAGAACTGGCGGTGACCGGCCTCGCTGTGGGTGCCGTACAGACGCCGCAGTTTGTCGGCGTCAGCTGCCCATACGGGTGCGTAGTCGATCTCGCCGCTGACCACGCGCTCCACAGCTCGCCCCGGATTGCCGGTCCGGCTATAGACGATCTCGCTCGGACGGCGCGGCCTCGGCCCTCTGTAGTTGGGGTTGCGCCTGAGGATCAATCCCTGCGGCGCGGCTGAGGCGACGTAGTAGGGCCCTGCGGAGGGAATCGCCACGCCCTTGGGGTCGATCGGAGTATTGGTCGGGACGGCACAGAAGAACGGCATCGAGATCCGGGCAAGGAAGTCGTCGGCCGGCTTGGTCAGCTTGATCGTCAGCTCATCGCCTCGTGCGATCACTCCAGCGATGTGCCGCGCCTTGCCCCGTTCGTACGCCCGTGCACCAACGATGTCGTTCGCATATCCCCCAAACAGAGCGGGTGATTTGGCCCGCCGATCGAGCGTACGCTCGATCGTGTACTTGAAAGTTGCTGCGGTTACCGGTTCGTTCGAGGGAGGTGAGAACCGGTATCCCGACCTCAGCGTGAACGTGTAGCTCCTGCCGCCTGCCGACACAGTCGGCATAGCGCGTGCAACCTCTGGTTGGAGGCGTGACCCTTCCGGACCCGACCTGTCCGGATAGTCCAAAAGTCTCGCACAGGTTGCGTAGTACATTTGGAGCGCGTCGAAATCGAGGCCTCCCTGCGCGGGATCGACATTAGGACGTCCATCGATCCGCACGACGCCTCCTTCGCCGATGTTGCCGACCGGGGCAAGGGGATTCGCCTGAACGGTTACCCACACCAAGCGGGGCGAGATCGCGATACCGACGGGACTGCCGCCGATGTTGATCTTCTTCACGACCTTGTTGGAAGCGGGGTCGATCCGCGAGATCGTCCCGTCGAACTGGTTCGCGACCCAAACCGCTCCCGCCCCGACCGCCACATCTGCCGGGTGGCGACCCACGGAGATCGTCGTCGCGATCGAACCGGTTTTGGGATCGATTCGCTTGACGTCGTCGTCATCGGCATCGGCGATCCAGACCGCACCGAATCCCGCGGCGATGTCGCTCGGTGCATGTCCGACCGGGATGACATCAGTGACAGCGCCGGTTGAGTCGACATGCGAGACCTTGTTGTCGGACCGGTCGGCGACCCACACTCCGCTGCCGGTTGGTGCGATAGCGACGGGATTATCGCCTGTGGTAATCACCTCGACAGTGCGGCCCGTCCTCGGGTTGGCGTGGACGAGAGTTCCACCCAGGCCGCCGGGTGTGGTCGCGATCCACGCTGCGCCGGGTGTGAATGCGATATCGGTCAGTGCGGAAGGGAACGGATAGCCGGCGGTTGGCTGACGCCCACGGATCGTGAGCGTTCGGCTGATGTTGTTGAAGGCGGGATCTATCAGCTCGACGCCCTTGTCGGTGGCGACCCAGATCGAGCCCTCCACGGCAGCGAGCCCGCTCGGCGCCGCGTCGAGCTGAATCGCGCGCGTCTGCCGAAGGGCTTTCGGGTCGACCCGCGAGATCGTCCCGTCGATCTCGTCCGAAACCCACAGTGATCCGTGTGCGTAGATCACATCCGAGGGCTGCGCGCCGACGGAGACCTGAGCGACAATTCGATTCGCCTTCGGGTCGATCGCCGCAAGAGTGTTAGGCGCGACTGAGGGCAGGCCGGCCGGCGCCGAACTGCGGGTGAGCTCGAAGAGCGCCGCTGCCACCGCGGCGAGAAGCAGGATCGCACCGACAAGGACGAGCGTGCGCGGATCGCGGACCTTGGCGCGCGAGATCACAGGCTTTGGTCCTGTTAGCGCCGGATCCTGTCTCAGGATCGCCTGCTCGAGCTCCTGCAAGGCTGGACTTGGCTCGAGGCCGAGCTCGTCGCGAAGCAGTCGGCGTGTCCGCTGGTAGAGCTCGAGCGCCTCGGCCTGCCGGCCGGAGCGATAGAGCGCGAGTATGAGCTGGCCGCACAGGCGCTCTCGGAGCGGGTGACTTGTCAGCAAGGCCTCCAACTCACCGATCAGGTCGGCGTGGTGACCGAGCGCGAGATCGACTTCGATTCGCTCCTCGAGCGCGTTGAGATGCAGCTCCTCGAGGCGGGCAATCTCCAACTGAGCAAAGGGCTCATACGCAAAGTCGGCGAGCGGCGGTCCGTACCAGAGCGAGAGGCTTTCCCGGAGCTTGGCCGCGGCCGCTGCCACCTCCCCAGCGCGGAACGCGTGCTTCCCTTCCTCCAGGAGACGCTCGAAGCGATGGAGGTCGAGCTCGCCGGGCTCGATTCGCAGTACATAGCCCGGCGGCCGCGTGACCAGCGCGCCGTTGGCGATGACCTTGCGCAGCTGCGAGACGTAGATCTGGATGCTCTTCGCAGCACTGGCGGGAGGGCGCTCGCCCCAGAGCCCATCGATCAGCTCATCGGTCGAGACGACCTCGTTGGAGCGCAACAGCAGGATGGCGAGCAGGGCCCTCTGCTTCCCTGCGGCTAGGGGGAGCGAGTGTCCTTCCTCGACCACCTCGAGGGGACCGAGGATGCGAAATTCCACGGCCGTCTCCTCTGACGAACCAACCGACGGTAGCACTGGAGCGAAGCGCGGTCGAGCACCCGTCTTTACCGATTCTCAGGCGTTCCTTACCTGGCTTCAACCGACGGCACGCACCGTCGAGGGAACGCGAGGACATCCAGTGCTCGCCGGATGAAGGGAGGAGCGATGCAGGATCGGCAGCTTTCTCGGTTGGTGAGCCTTTGTGTGCTCACGCTCGCGGTCGCGGCCATTGCAGTACCGGTGGCCCAGGCACGTCACGCACCGCCAGAGCCTCAGCTCGGCTCCACAACCGCAGGCTACGTCGACGCGGCCACACGCCATCACCATCCGGATCTCGTGCAGCGGCCGACGAGGATCGTCGTCGCACAGGCGGGCGGCTTCGACTGGGGCGACGCGGGCATCGGCGCGGGCGGTGCGCTTGGTGTTGTTCTGCTGGCAGGCGGCTCGGCGCTTGTACTCAAGCGCAACCGCCCGCGGTTGAGGTGGTTGTTCTTCACCCTTGTGTTTGCGTCGCTCTTCGGAGCGGGCATAGCGGACTACGCGAGCGCCAGCGCGAAATCGAATCCCGCGACGTTCACAGACCCGACCGGGGACAGTGGGACGGCGCCGGATATCGCAAACGTCGTCGTCTCCAACGACGCGAACGGCCAAATCACGTTCCGCATCAATGTGGCGAAACTGTCCGTTCCGTCGCCTGTCCAGATCGTCGTCGCGATCGACAGCGACGAGAACGCAGCAACCGGACAGTCCGGGACGGACTACCTGCTTCTCGCGGATCTAGCGAGCAACGCCTTCGGCCTCGCGCGCTGGAATGGGACGGATTTCGTCGATGCTGCAGCGCCCACCGCAACGGCGACCAGTGACAGCGCCAGCATCGCCTTCGCCGTCAACCGAAGCGATCTCGGCAATGCAAGCGGCCTGAACTTCTGGGTGCGCGCGTTCGACGGGCCGGAAGCGGTCGCCGGTCACTTCGATGATGCACCCGACGACGGCACCTGGAACTACCGTCTGGTAAGTCCTGCGCCGCTCGCGCTCACCGTCGCCGGGTTCCTCGCGCCGAGGAGCGTGAAGGCGGGAAAGACGCTGACCGCTGTGATGGCGGCGAAACGCTCCGACACGGGCGACCTCGTTGGCAAGGAAGGACGGGTGAAGTGCCGTGCCACGACCGGCGGCAAGTCGCTGCGACTGCTTGCCTCCGGGTTCGTGAAAGTCGGCTCACAATCGGGCGCGGGCTGTTCGTGGCGAGTGCCGAGGAATGCACGCAGGAAGGCGATCCACGGCTCAGTCACCATCAGCTACCAGGGAGCGACGGTCAGCCGGCAATTCACGGCCAGGATCAAGTAAGTCGATGATGAGTGAGAGGGTGGTCGCGACCGCCGTAGGGCCACCCTCTCGCTCGGCTACGCCGGGGCTAGGCCGGAATGATCGTCTCGGTCGGCGGTGACAGGCTAAGCGGTCTCGACGAGCGCTTTGAGCGTCGAGAAGTCGCTCTCCAGTTGCTTGTCGACGGTTCGAACGACCAGCGGCTCGGCCAGCCGGAAGAAGCCGCCGGGCTCGCCCTCCATGTGAAAGTCGACTCGGGTCGCTCCGTCCACGCTCTCGAACGTGTAGCGAAACTCCCACGGCACCGGTCCGGAGCGCACACGACCGGCGAAGACCTGATCCTGCTCGAACTCCGTCACCTCGACGACGGACTCGATCCTGCGGCCGAGCAATTTCCGGACCTCGTGGATCTCGGTCCCTGTGCGCACCGGAGCGTCGGGGCTGAAGCGGGCCTCGAGCAGCGACCCCTGCCAGACCGTCGCCTTCTCGCGATCGGTCAGGTAGGCGAAGACGACCGCCGGAGGTGCCTGCACCGTGAACGTGTGATCGACAGTCGCCATCTGGCCTCCTCTCGGGCGCGCTTGCCTTCGGAACGGGTGGATCCTATCGACAGAGACCTCTAGATTCTCCCGCTCCGCGCCGATAACGGTGGGATGCTGACGGGTCGCGTGCGTGAACTTGCGCGTCGGTTCTTCGCGGACCGGCGGGCGGTTTTGGCGGTTTCGGCTGTCGGATTGACCGCGACGATCGTGGTGGCTTTCTTCGCGCCGGGCTCGCAGGCGGTCGGGTCGGCGATGTTCTTGCCGTGGGTTGCGTTGCTCGGGTTCGAGTTCGGCGTCACGGCGGGGTCTGTCGCTGCGGTGGTCGTGTTCGCGCTCTTCTTGGTGCCGGCTTCGGAGCAGGGGTCGACCCTCACGGTTTCGTTTGTCGTCGGCCGCCTCGCGTCATTCCTCTTGATCGGCGCGGGCGTCGGCCTGTTGGGGGCACGTTTGCGTGCGAGCGAGGTCAAGAACCGGCAGCTTGTGGAGGGGCTTCCGCTCGCGGTCTACATCGAGTCCGAAGAGCACGGCCTGAGCTACGTAGGGCCACAGATCGAGTCGATCATCGGCTATCCGGCGTCGGAGTGGCTGACGTCCAAGGGTCTCTGGCGGCGGATTCTGCACGATGAGGATCGCGACCAGGTGATCGCTGCCTACACGGCGGCGGTTGCCGCTCGGGCCCACTTCTCCTGTGAGTACCGGCTGATCGGCCCGGACGGCGGGGTCATCTGGGTTCGCGACTCGTCGACCGCGGTCGAGAACGGCGAGGTTTCCCAACGCCAGGGCTTCATCGTCGACATCAACGAGTTGAAGCGGGCGGAGAAGCGACTCGAACAGAACGCAATGCTGTTGCGTGGGCTGATCGACGCCACCGTAGACGGCATCTCCCTGACCGACCTCGAGGGAGAGATCCTGATTGCGAATCAGCCGATGCGCCGCCTTGTTCGCGGGCTGGGGATTCCGAATGAGGGGCCGATCCACGACCGCTTGCTGGCGATCGCTGACAGGACGACGGAACCGGAACGCTACGTACGACGGATGCAGGAGCTCGCTGGTGATCCGTTCACGCCGAGCTTCGACGAGTTCGAGCTGGCCGCGGACGGGCGCGACCTGCAGGGATTCACCGCGCCGGTGATCGGCGACGACAACGAATACCTCGGCCGAGTCTGGACGCTGCGCGACGTGACCGAGGAGCGCCAACTCGACCGAATGCGCGACGCACTCATCGCTACGGTTTCGCACGAGCTGCGCACGCCGCTCACCTCGATCATCGGCTACCTCGAACTGCTGGGCACCGGCCCCGATCGGCTGAGCCCCGAGGACGCGGGCTACATCGAAGTCGTCGGGCGCAATGCGATTCGCCTCCAGCACATGGTGGAGGATCTCCTCTTCCTCGCCCAGCTCGACGCCGGCGGCTTTTCACTCGATCTGAACGACGCCGATCTTGTCGAGCTCGCTCGCGAGGCGATCGAGGCGGCCCGACCGGCGGCCGAAGCAAAGAATTTGACCCTGGTGCTCGACCACCATCAACCGGCGATCGTCAGCGCCGATGCCAATCGCATCGGCCAGGCACTCGACAACCTGATCTCGAATGCGATCAAGTTCACCCCAGAGGAGGGGAAGGTCGAGCTGCTGATCGAGAACGGCGAAACCAGCCACACACTGCTCGTGACAGACAATGGTTACGGCATACCGATCTCAGAGCAGCACCGCCTGTTCGAACGGTTTTTCCGCAGCACGATCGCAAACGCAAAGAACGTCCCCGGTTCAGGCCTCGGACTGACGATCGCAAAGACGATCATCGACTGCCACGGCGGCACGATCGGTTTCGACAGCACCGTCGGCAAGGGCACGACCTTTGCGATCTCCCTGCCCAAGCGCGCCGCGCACGACAGCGAACAGCCGAAGAGCCACGCACCGGTTGGACAAACCGTAGCCTGACCCCCATTTACGGTCGGATTTCGGGGGCTGGGCTGCAGACGGGGGGCGGCGGTGGGCAAGATGTCAGGTGCGGTGACTGACACCTCAGAGGATCGGCGCACCAAGGCGAGCTCGCCTACGCCGTCGCGCGGTTCGTCGCCGGGGTCTCCGCCAGGCTCGTCGCAAGGATCTCCGTCAGGGTCGCCTCAGCCTCCGCGTTTCCGCGTGGGCCGCGGCTGGATCGCCTTCTTTCTTGCGCTCCTCGCTCTCAACTTCTTCCTGACCACCCGGGCCACGCAGCCGAGCTCCCGTCTCCGGGTTCCGTACAGCCCGTTCTTCCTCCAGCAGGTCACCGACGGCCATGTCAAGTCGATCACGTCGAAGGGCACGGCCATCCAGGGCACGTTCACGCAGAAGGAGCAGTACAACGGCTCGAAGGCGACGACGCTGTTCAAGACGGAGATCCCTGCGTTCGCGGACACCGACGCCCTCTCTCAGCTGTTGCAGAAGAAGGGCGTGGTCGTGAATGCTCAGCCGCTCGCTACGGGAGCGCCCTGGTGGCAGAACCTGTTGCTCGGGTTCGGGCCGACGATCCTCTTCATCTTCCTCCTCTTCTGGCTGATGCGACGGGCGGGCAACGTCCAGAACATCCTCGGCAACTTCGGGCGCTCGAGCGCGCGGCGGTATCAGCCGTCCGGGGACAAGGTCACGTTCGCCGACGTCGCGGGGATCGACGAGGCGAAGAACGAGTTGAGCGAGGTCGTGGACTTTCTCCGCCATCCGGAGAAGTACCGAAAGCTCGGCGGCCGGATTCCGCACGGTGTCCTGCTGTCCGGGCCTCCGGGCACGGGCAAGACCCTGCTCGCGCGCGCGGTCGCCGGTGAGGCGGATGCTCCGTTCTTCACGCTGTCGGCGTCGGAGTTCGTCGAGGCGATCGTCGGCGTCGGGGCGTCACGCGTCCGTGACCTGTTCGCGAACGCGAAAGCGGCTGCGCCGGCGATCGTGTTCATCGACGAGCTCGATGCGGTCGGCCGGTCGCGCACGTCCGGCGTCGCCGGCTTCAGCGGCGGGAACGACGAGCGCGAACAGACGCTCAACCAGATCCTCACCGAGATGGACGGGTTCGACTCGTCCACCAGCGTGATCGTCATCGGCGCCACCAATCGACCCGACGTCCTCGACCCCGCGCTGCTCAGACCGGGCCGCTTCGACCGCCGGGTCGCGGTGCAGCCGCCTGACCGAGCCGGCCGCGAGGCGATCCTGAAGGTGCACGTGCGCGGCGTGCCGCTCGGTCCGGACGTCGACCTGGGCCGCATCGCGGCAACGACGCCGGGGATGGTCGGCGCCGATCTCGCGAACCTCGTCAACGAGGCAGCGCTCCTGGCGGCGCGTCGGAAACACGAGGTTGTCGCCGAAGCGGATTTCACCGATGCGCTCGAGCGCATCGTCCTGGGCGCCGAGCGGCAGGTGATGATGACCGACGAGGACCGCCGTCTCACCGCCTACCACGAGGGAGGGCACGCGATCGTCGGCATGCTCACCAAGGGCGCCGATCCCGTTCGCAAGGTGTCGATCATTCCGCGAGGACTCGCGCTCGGCGTCACCTTTGCGGCTCCCGAGACCGATCGCTTCAACTATCGCGCGCCGGAGGTGTACGCGAAGATCAAGGTCGCGCTCGGAGGTCGCGCGGCGGAGGAAGTCGTCTTCGGCGAGACGAGTAGCGGCGCCGAATCAGACATCCAGCAGCTCACCGAGATCGCGCGCCAGATGGTCGGCCGCTGGGGCATGAGCGAGGCCGTGGGCCCCATCGCTGTGATTCCGCGCGACGGCGCCGGGCCGCTCCTGCCCGGTGTCGCGGAGGTCTCGCCCGACACGCAGAAGCTCGTCGACGACGAGGTGCGGCGGATCGTCGAGGACTCCCATCGGGAAGTCCTCGACCTGCTCCGGAACAACCGGCAGAGGCTCGACTCGCTGGCGAGCGCGTTGCTCGAGCACGAGACGCTGGACGAGGACGACGCGTACGCGGCCGCCGGGATCCCGCGAACTGCCACGCCCCCCTCTGAGTCGTATTCCGCGGCGGCACGTTCGCGACACGACAGCTGAGCTGGGCCGAGCGGCTCGTCTTATGATTGCCCTTGTGATCCGCCGGCAGCTCGCACACTTGCTTCTGGCGATCGACCGCGGTCTCGCGCGGATCGGCAGACGCTGCTGCGTCGTGCGCTCGGAGCGCCGGCTCGACCGCGCGAAGCTTCCAGCGGGGGGCTGAGTGCGCGCTGCGGTCTGGGACGGGCCGGGGGAGATGCGGCTCGGCGAAGTGCCCGACCCGGTCTGCCCCCCGGACGGTGCCCTCCTCCGCGTGACGGCGTGCGGGATTTGCGGCACCGATGTGCGCGCCTTCTACAACGGTGACCGGCGCATCTCGTCCGGAGCCGTGCTGGGCCACGAGATCTGCGGCGAGATTCTCGAGGTCGGACCGGACGCAGAGCCGGTTGGCTTCGCCGTGGGCGACCTCGTCCACGTGATCTCGACGCTCTACTGTGGCCACTGCAAGCTGTGCCGCAACGGCAACGAGCACCTCTGCCAGGACGGGGCGCTGATGGGCTTCGACTACCAGGGCGCCTACGCGGAGCTCGTCGCGATCCCACCGATCGCGATGAAGAACGTCTTCAAGATTCCGGACGGACTCGACGACGTGCACGCCACCTTCGCGGATCCGCTCTCGGATGCGATCTGCGGCCAGAAGGATCTGGAGATCGAGCTCGACGACCGGGTCGTGGTCATCGGCGCGGGCCCCATCGGGACGGCGCATTCCGCGCTCGCGCTCGCTCAAGGCGCGGGAACGGTCTACCTGCTCGAGACCGAGGCGCGAAGGCTGCAGCTCGCGGAGGACGTCCTCGGCGGAAACGGCGTCGTGTTTGCCGACGTGTCCGGAAGCGACCCGGTGGAATACGTCCGCTCGGAGACAGGAGACGGCGCGGAACGTGTGATCGTCGCCTGCTCGAATGCCCGCGCGCAGGAGCAGGCGATGGAGATGGCGGCCCCGCGCGGTCGCGTTCTGTTCTTCGGTGGCCTGCCGAAGGGAACGACGACGATCGAGTTTCCGTCCAACGTCCTGCACTACCGGGAGGTCGCCGTCCTCGGGTCCTACGCGTCGCGATACCGTGACCAGGTGCAGGCGCTGGACATGCTGCGGCGCAACACGCACAACGTGCGCGGTGTGATCAGCGAGGTGATCCCCCTGGAGGAGACGCCACACGCGTTTCCGCGGCTGCGGAGCGGCGAAGCGCTGAAGCTGGTGGTGACGCCGTGACCGAGGTCGGCAAACGGATTCGACTCAAACGGGTCGTCGACGCGGACACGGGCACCTCGCTCATCTGCGCGCTCGACCATGGAATGACCTCGCCGGTGTTCTTGCAGCCGCTCGCCCAGATTGGACAGCGTGCGCGCGAGGCGGTAGCCGGCGGCGCGAACGTGCTCATGCTGTCGCGCGGCATGGCGCGCATGGTCGTGGACGAGCTGCGGAAGACGACGGCGGTCGCCTACATGCTCTCCGCTTCCGCGAATCCCGCCGACCACCCGTCCATCTCTGCGGTGGCCGAGGTCGAGGAGGCCGCACGGACCGGCGCTGATGCGGTTGTGCTTTACGTCGCGCTGGGCGGAGACGACGAGCGGCCGATGATCGAACGACTTGCAACGGTCGGCGAGGCCGCCGCGCGTCACGGCATTCCGTTCATCGCCGAGGCGGAGTGGCCGAGCGCCTACAGCTCCCTCGACGACGTCTCGGAGCTCGGCACCGACTATCTGCTGCGGAGCGTCCGGCTCTGCGCCGAGCTCGGCGCCGACGTCGTCAAGACGAACTGGCCGGGAACCGAGGACGAGTTCGCTCAGCTCGTGGAGGCGGCGACCGGGCTGCCGGTCGTCCTCGCCGGCGGCTCGCGGATCTCGGACGAGGAGCTGCTGACGCGGCAGGAGGCCGCAATGCGTGCCGGCGCGGTCGGCTGCAGCGTCGGGCGCAACATCTTCATGCACGAGCGGCCGGAGGCCATCACGCGCGCGCTGCACCGCGTCATCGTCGATCGTGTCTCTGCCGCGCAAGCGCTCGAGGAGCTCGCCGGCGCACCTGCATGAGCGGCGGCGAGCTCGTCGTCGGCGTCGACGTCGGCTCGCAGGGCGCTTGCCTCTCTGCCTTTTCCGCCGACGGCGAGCGCGCGGCGACGAGCTACCACCCGTACGCGGTCTCGTATCCTCGCCCGGGCTGGGCGGGGCAGGATCCCGCGGCCTGGACAGAGGCGCTCCGCACCGGGTTCCCCGCACTGAACGTCGACCTCGACCGGGTAGCCGCCATCTCGTTCGCATCGCAGCTGGACGGGCTCGTGGCGGTGGATGCGGCGGGCGAGCCCGTCGGACCGGCGATCATCTGGATGGACCGTCGCGCGGACGCACTCTGCGACGAGGTGCAAGTCTCGAAGGAGGAGTGGTACCGCCGCTCGGGGTGCAACCTCGACGGCTCGCACGTGGCAGCCAAGATCGCCTGGCACATGCGGAGCGGCGCCACGGCGGCGCACTACCTCTTGCCGGGGGCGTTCCTAGTCCGTGTGGCTTCGGGTGCTGACGTCGTCGACGTCGCGAACGCGTCCTCGACGATGGCACTCGACCCGCGTTCACTCGACTGGGACGGGGAGCTGCTCGACGCGTTCGGCATCGACCCGTCGCGGCTCCCGCGCGTCGTGGCCTGCGACGAGGTCGTCGGCGAGGTCACGCCCGCGTTCGCGGACCTGACAGGTCTGCCCCGGGGAACGCTCGTCGTCGCGGGTTGCGGCGACGAGATGGGAGCAACGCTCGGCGCCGGGGTCGTCGAGCCGGGCGTCGTCTGCGACGTGCTCGGGACCGCGGAACCGGTCTGCGCCGTAACGCCGGAGCCGCTGCTCGACCCCACGCGCATGACCGAGTGCCATCCGCATGCCGTTTCGCAGCGGTGGCTGCTCGAAAACCCGGGCTGGGCGTCCGGTGCCTCGTACCGCTGGTTCCGCGACGAGCTCGGCGGATCGGATTACGAGGAGCTGAACGAGCTTGCCGCGACGGTGCCGCCCGGCTCCGACGGTGTCGTGTTCATGCCGTGGATGGGCGGAGCAATGGCGCCCGCGTGGGACGCCGACGCCCGCGGCGGGTGGTACGGGTTGACGCCGGCGCACCACCGCGCGCACCTCTGCCGCTCGCTGCTCGAGGGCTCGGCGTATGCGCTGCGCGACGTGATCGAGGCGATCCGCGGCGCGGGACTCGACGTCGAGCGGATCGTCTGTGTCGCGGGCGGTGCGCGATCGCCGTTCGTCCGGCAGTTGCGCGCGGACGTCACGGGCGTGCCGGTCGGCTGGTCGGAGGACGTCGAGACGACGGCGCGCGGAGCGGCAATGCTCGCGGCAGCGGGCGCCGCGCTCCACGACGGCGTCCCCACCGCCGCCGCGGCGATGGCCCGGCCGTCCCCGGACGTGCACGAGCCGGACCCTGAGGCACGTGCGCAACTCGAAGACGGCTACCGCCGCTACCGCCGCCTCTTCGAGTCGCTCGAGCCGGCGTTTGCAGAGCTCGCGTGCTAGCGGTCCAGCTCGAGGAATTCGGCAGCCCTGACGGGCTTCGGCCGGTGGAGCTGCCTGCTCCGGTGCCAGGCACCGGACAGGTACGCGTCGACCTGGTGGCAGCCGCGCTCAACCGCCGCGACTACTGGATCCGGGTCGGCGGGAAGGTTGAGCTGCCGGTGGTTCTTGGCTCGGACGGCGCGGGGGTCGTGTCCGCGGTGGGCCCGGACGTGACCGACGTGGAGGAAGGCGACGAGGTCGTGATCAACCCGTCGCTCGACTGGGGTCCGTCTGAGGAGGCTTCGGGGCCGAAGTTCCGCATCCTCGGCGTGCCGGATCAGGGAACCTACGCCGAGCAGGTCGTCGTCGACGCCCACCAGGTGCGGCCGCGGCCGCAACGGCTTTCGTGGCTCGAGGCGGCGGCCCTGCCGCTCGCCGGGCTGACAGCGTGGCGCGTTCTCGCCACGCACGCCGAAGCTGGACCGGGGAGGACGATCCTGATTCCAGGCGCCGGCGGCGGGGTCGCGACGTTCCTGATCCAGATCGGGGCAGCGCTCGGCGCGCGCATGCTCGTCACGACCGGATCCGAGGAAAAGCTCGAGCGTGCCAGGCAACTCGGAGCCGAAGGCGGCGTCCTCTACACGGACGAGGATTGGCCGGAGCGGGTGGCGCCGGTGGACGCGATCGCCGATGGCGTCGGCGCGCCGGTTTGGGACGGCGCCCTTCGCGCGCTGCGCCCTGGCGGCCGGCTCGTCAACTTCGGGGACACCGCTCGCGAGACCGCCGAGGTGGCGCTCTCCCGTCTCTACTTCGGGTACCTGCGAATTCAGGGGACGACGATGGGCAGCCCGCGTGAGTTCGACGCGCTGCTCGAGCACGTCACCCAGAGCGAGTGGCGGCCGGTCATCGACAGCACGTTTGCGCTACGCGATGCGGCTTCAGCGCATGCGCGACTCGAGCATCCGGACCGGTTCGGCAAGGTCGTGCTCGTAATCGACGAGGCAAAGGCATCGCTTGCGATGCCTTCTGGAGGGCAGTCGGGCTCTGCTCGACTGCCCGTCTAAAACGCGCTTGGCGAATGCGCCTACCACTTAACCAGGCGCGAGGGGAGGGCCTAGCCCTCCCCTCGCAGTCGTCAGTTAGATGCCCTCGTTGATCAGACGCCCGACCGCGTCGTAGCGCGCGCGATCCTTTCTCTTCAAGTACAGGGCGCCGCCGAGCCCGACCAGGAAGATGCCCAGATCGATCCAGCCGAGGTAGTTGGCGTAGTGGTAGCCGCTGCCCAGGAAGTCGAGGTTCTTGAACAGCAGGTAGAGAACGATCCCTTGCGCGACGAACGAGATCGCCGGCGCGAGCATCGTCCGCCACCAGTGCTGCTCCTGTGGATAGTGCACGCGGAAGTAGTTCCACACCGCGACCGACACGATCGCCTGCACGGCGAGGATGATGATCACGCCCATGACCGCCATCAGGCCGTAGAGCTGCAGGTACGCCTGCGACGCCGGGTCGTGGGTTCCCGTGAAGATGGCGAAACCGAGCACGATCAGCGCCGCGATCGCTGACTGCGTCAGCGTCGCGATGTGCGGGCTCTGCCACCTGTGGTGCGTCTGTCCGAGCGCCCGCGGCAGCACTCGTTCGCGCCCGAGCGAGTAGAAGTACCGCGCCGCCGTGTTGTGGAACGCCATTCCGCACGCGAACGAGCCGGTGATGATCAGGTAGCTCATCACGTCACGGACACCACCGCCGACGAAGTCCTTCGTCGGGATGAAGAAGAACTCAGCGGAGTTCTTCTGTGCCGTCTGCGCCGCCTCGTGCAGCGAGTGATACCCGGAGATCGCTGCCCAGCTGGTGATCGTGTAGAAGATCCCGAGCCCGATCACGGAGATGTACATCGACAGCGGCACGATGCGCTTCGGGTCCTTCGACTCCTCGGCGTAGTTCGGCGCCATCTCGAAGCCGACCCACGACCAGAAGGCGAAGAAGATGCCGATGCCCGCCGCTCCCGCTGCCAAGCCACCGCCGCCCGGGAACCCCTTGAACGCGTTGACGGGATTGATCGCCGAGGCGCTGACGTTGTGGCCACCCTGTCCGAAGATGCCGATGTCCATGATCAGCAGGACGATGACCTCTCCGATCAGCGCCAGTCCGAGGAGCCGGGCCGACAGGCGGACGTCGAAGTAGGTCAGGATGGCGATGAGGGCGACCATCGCCAACGCGAACCAGAACCAGCGGATGTGAACGCCGTGCTGCGCGAACTTCAGGTTCGTGAAGTACGCGAAGCCGCCGGCGAGTGACGCCTCGAACACCGAGTACGCGGCCACCGACGCGAACGCGAAGCCCATGCCCAGCTCGCGGCCGAGCCCGTGGCTGATGAACGAGTAGAACCCTCCTGTAGCCGTGATCTTCCGGGCCATCGTGCAGTAGCCGACCGAGAAGATCGCGAGCACGACGGTCGCGAACATGAAGCCGGCGGGGGTGCCGATCCCGTTCCCGAACCCGACCGAGATCGGGGTGTTGAACAGCATTGCCGAGATCGGCGCGGCACCGGTCACGGTCAGGAACAGCACGCCCATGAGACCAACCGCGTGCTTGCGGAGGAAGTGGACGTCCTCACGGACCGAGACGTCGTAGATCGACGCGCGGTCCGCGCCCGTCCGCTCCTCGGCGCCGGCCGGCACGTGTGCGCCCGGCGCCGTCACGTCACTCATGTCGCTCTCCTTTCGTCAAACCGTTGACATGTAGACGTTCTTGAGCTCCGTGTAGTGCTCGAGCGCGTGCGGGCCGAGCTCGCGTCCCACACCCGACTGCTTGAACCCGCCGAACGGGGTCGACACCCGCACGGACGTGTTCGAGTTGATCGAAATCGTTCCGGTCTCGAGCGCACGCGCTACACGCAGGGCGCGGGCGCCGTTCTGCGTCCAGATCGAGCCGGAGAGTCCGTAGACCGTGTCGTTCGCGATCCGGACGGCGTCGGCCTCGTCCTCGAACGGGATCACCGCCGCGATCGGGCCGAAGATCTCCTCGCGCGCGGCGCGGTCGTCGTTCGAGACCGGTGCGAGCACCGTCGGCGGGAACCAGTATCCCGGCCCGTTGGGCGCGTTGCCGCGAATCGCGACGGGGGATTCGTCCTCGAGGTAGGACGAGACCTTCTCGCGCTGGTCGGCCGAGATCAAGGGGCCCATCTCGGTGGCGTCGTCGAGCGGATCGCCGACGCGGAGCCCGTGGACTGCGTTCTCGAGCAGCCCGAGGAAACGGTCGACGGCTGGGCGCTCGACGAGGATGCGCGAGCGCGCGCAGCAGTCCTGTCCGGCATTGCCGAAGACGGCCAGCGGGGCCGATGCTGCCGCCGCCTCGAGATCCGCATCGGCGAAGACGATGTTCGCCGACTTGCCGCCGAGCTCCAGCGTCACGCGCTTGATGCTCTGCGCGGCGAGCTCGCCGACGCGACGGCCGACGGCCGTCGAGCCGGTGAAGGCGATCTTTGCGACGTCGGGATGCTCGGCAAGTCGCTCGCCGACCACGCGGCCCGGGCCCACGACGACGTTGAGCACGCCCTCGGGCAGGCCGGCGTCCCGCGCGATCTGTTCCAGCTCGAGCGCGGTCAGCGGTGTCAGCTCGGCCGGCTTCAGCACGACCGTGTTGCCGGCCGCGATCGCTGGTGCGACTTTCCACGACGCGATCGGCAGTGGGAAGTTCCACGGGACGATCAGGCCGACGACGCCGAGTGGCTCGCGGAACGTCATGTCGACCCCGCCTGCAACGGGAATCGTGTCGCCCAGGAGCCGTTCGGGCGCTCCCGCGTAGTAGTTGAAGACGTCCACGACCATCGAGACCTCGCCACGCGAGTCGCCGATCGGCTTGCCGACGTTGCGTGTCTCGAGCCGCGCGACCTCCTCGACGCGTTCCGCCAGCGCGGCCGCAATGCTGCGGATGATCTTCGCGCGGTCCGCGGGCGTGACTGCACGCCACTCCGGGAACGCCGCCTTCGCGCGCGCGACGGCCGTGTCCGTCTCCTCGACGCCGGCATGCGGTAGCTCGGCCAGGACCTCTTCGGTCGCCGGCTCGACGACTTTCAGCATGGCCGCCGTGCTCGTCGCCATCACGCCTCCTCGATCCCCCTGGATCTGGGCTTCGAAATGGTATGAAATAGAGTCCTTATCGGAGTGTCAACCACGTCTTTCGTGTTGCCACCGGAGTTGGACCGCCGCTACCCGGTCGTGGTGCGGGGCGACGGCGTGTGGCTCGAGGACTCCACAGGCAAGCGCTACCTCGATGCGATGAGTGGCGGCTCCATGGCTGCGACGCTCGGCCATGGACGGCCCGATCTGGTCGACGCCGCACGCAGGCAGGCCGAGCGGCTGACTTACGTCCACAACGAGCGGTTGACGAATCCGTGGCAGGAACGGCTGGCGCAGGAGCTCGTCGACGTCGCGCCGGACGGTTTTACGCGCGTCCGCTTCGTCACCGGTGGCGCCGAGGCGAACGAGCTGGCGTTGAAGCTGGCGCGTAGCTATCACGTCGAGCGCGGCGAGTCGCAACGCTGGCAGGTGATCTCGCCGGCCCAGGCCTACCACGGTCCGACGATGGAAACGCTCGCGCTCACGGGCCGGCCGGGACTGCATGGGCCGCTCGGCCCCTACCTGGCCAAGCACCTCCACATTCCACCCTCCACACGACATTTCGACCCGAGCGGAGAGGAGGCGCTCGCGGCGCTCGACCGTGCGCTCGAGGAGGCGGGGCCCGAGAACGTGTCCGCGTTCTTCATGGAGGGGATCAGTGCGGCCGCGCTGCCTGCGTACACGCCCCCGGTCCGTTTCTGGGAGGGGCTCGAGCTGCGGCGGCGCGAGCACGGCTTCCTCGTGCTCTTCGACGAAGTGGTGACCGGCATCGGCCGTGCCGGCGAGTGGTTCGCCGCGGCCAAGACGCGACTCGTGCCCGACATCCTGGCCACTGCCAAGGGACTCGGCGCCGGGTACGCCGCGATCGGCGCGGTGCTCTGCAAGCAGCACGTCTACGACGCCGTCGCGCAAGGGTCGCGCAAGTTCACGCTCGGTCACACCTGGGACGGCGCGCCGCTCCCGTGCGCGGTGGGACTCGCGGTGCTCGACGTGATCAAGCGCGAGGGACTGATCGAACGTGTGCGCGGGCGAGGAGCACGCTTGCGCGACGAGCTGGAGCAGGCACTCGCCGACGTTCCGCTCGTCGCCGAGGTGCGCGGGCACGGCTACCTGCTCGGGATCGAGTACGCGGATCCGAACGACGGCACGTTCCTGCCGCCCGAGCTGAGGCTCGCCGCCAAGATCGACGACCTCGCACTCGAGCGCGGGCTCGTGATCCTCTCCACGCAGCCGACGCGCGACGGTTACGCCGGCGACCAGAGCCTGTTTGCGCCGCCGTTCACGACAACGGACGAGGAACTCGACGAGATGGTGTCGCGCTTCGCCGATGTCGTGCGCACGGTTGCGCAGGAAGCGCTGGTGGCTGCGTGAAGGCGTTGATCGTCGAGCACGAGCGCGCGACGCCCGGCGGGCTGATCTACGACTGGCTCGACTCGTACAACGCTGAGGTCGAGGAGCTGCGCATCGATGTCGAGGACCGTGATGTCGATCTCTTGGAGTACGACCTCGTCATTCCGCTCGGCTCGGAGTTTGCGGCCTTCGACGACCACATCGCCTGGATTCCTCGCGAGCGCGAGCTCCTGCGTAAGGCAGTCGACGCCGACGTCTCGGTGCTCGGCATCTGCTTCGGCGGCCAGCAGCTTGCCCGCGAGCTCGGCGGAAAGTCGTTTCGCGCCGACGTGTCGGAGATCGGCTGGCTACCGGTGCGCACGGAAGACCCGGAGCTCGTGCCCGAAGGGCCGTGGTTCCAATGGCACTTCGACACGTTCACCGCGCCGGCGGGCTCGACCGTGATCGCGGACAGCCATGTCGGGCCGCAGGCGTACGTGATCGGCCGTTGCATGGGCGTTCAGTTCCACCCCGAGGTGACGCCGAGGATCATGGACGACTGGGTGCGGGTGTACCGGCACGAGCTCGACGCGGAAGGCGTCGATCCCGACGCATTGCTCGAGCAGACGCACAGGCATGCGGAGGAAAATCGCAAAACGTCGTGGCGCCTCCTCGACGCGTTCATCCAGCGCGTCGCGAGGCTCGTTTGAGATGGCCGTCTCGGTCCGGCGCAGTCCGATTCGCTTCAGCCGGCTGCAGCAGCCGAAGGCGCACGAGTACGTGGCGGAGCAGATCCGCCGTCACATTGCGCTGCGGCTGATCGCGCCGGGCGAGTCGCTGCCGTCGGAGCGTGAGCTCGCGTCGATGTTCGGCGTCGGCCGGCCGACGATCCAGCTCGCACTGAAGCAGCTCGCCGCGGATCGCCTCGTCGAGTCGCGTCGCGGGCGGCGCGGCGGCACCTTCGTGCTCGAGCCTGCCGACGACACGGTCGTGCAGGACGAGCTCATCTCCCGGTTGCTCGCGCGCCGCGAGGAGCTCGAGGAGCTGCTCGACTACCGCCGCTCGGTCGAGCCGCTGATCTCGAAGATGGCTGCAAGGTTGCGCAAGCGCAACGACCTGAGCGCGATGCGGACGACGATCCGCAACATGGTCTCCGCCAGGGAAGAGGCGGATTACATGCGCTTCGACACCGAGTTTCACCTCGCGGTCGCGCGCGCCACGCAGAACCGCTACCTCGTCCGGCAGATGGAGGAGATCCGCCTGCAGCTGAACGACGCCCTCAGCCTGCTGCCGGAGTCGGAGACGTGGCACCGCCGCATCTCCGGCGAGCACGAGAGCATCTTCGACGCGATCGATGCGCGTGACGCGCGCGCGGCCGAGGAAGCGACGCTCGTGCACGTCGACAACAGCGACCGCAGTGTGCGAGCGACGCTCGCCGCGATCAGAAGGCGGAGGAACCGGTGAGCGCGGTCTTCGAGCGCTACCTCGATCTCGACTACCCGAGCGTCGTGCGGGGCGAGGGCGTGCATCTCTATCTCGACGACGGGCGGGAGATCCTCGATGCCTGTTCGGGCGGCGCAATGGTCGCCTGTTTGGGGCACGGGCTCGAGTCCGTGATCGCGCGCGCTGCCGAGCAGGCGGAGCGCCTCTCGTACTTCTACTTCCACCACTTCACGAACGAACCGCAGGAACGACTCGCCGAGCGCTTCATGACGACGGCCGCCCCGGAGCTTGCGCGCGTCCGCTTCACGTCCGGCGGCTCGGAGGCGAACGAGATGGCGCTGCGGCTCGTGCGCCAGTACCACGTCGACCGCGGCGAAGTCGAGCGCTGGCGCGTGATCTCGCCCGCGCAGGCCTATCACGGCTCGACGCTCGGCACGCTTGGTCTCCCTGGGCGGCCGACGCTGCAGCATCCCTTCGGCGACTACCTCCCGTCGCACTTGCACATTCCTCCCGGTGATCTCGATGCGCTCGACCGTGTGCTCGAGGAGGCTGGGCCGGAGACGATCGCCGCCTTCTTCTGCGAACCCGTCAGCGCGGCCGCGTATCCCGCGTACTCGCCGCCGGACGAGTTCTGGCGCGGGCTCGACGAGCGGCGCCGGGAGCACGGGTTCCTCGTCTGCTTCGACGAGATCGTCACCGGCATGGGCCGCACCGGCAGCTGGTTCGCCTACCAGCAGCTGTCGCTCGAGCCGGACGTCGTCAGCGGGGGCAAAGGTCTCGGCGCCGGCTACGCGCCGCTGGCAGCCGTGATCTGCGGGCAGCACGTGTACAACGCGATCGCAAAGGGCTCGCGCGAGTTCGAGCACGGGCACACGTGGGACGGAGCGCCACTCCCGTGCGCGGTCGGCCTCGCCGTGCTGGATGAGTTCCTCGAGCGCGGGCTCGTCGAGCGCGTGCGCGAGCGCGGGCCGAGCCTGCGCGACGAGCTCGAGGCGGCCGTCGGAGCGTTGGACACCGTCCGCGAGGTGCGCGGTCGCGGCTTCCTGCTGGGGATCGAGCTCGTCAACCCGAACGACGGCTCGTCCCTCCCAGCAGAGTTGCGCTCGGCCGAGCTTGTCGACGACGTCGCGTTGGAACATGGTGTGCTTGTGACCTCGACGAATTCCGCGCCCGACGGCTACACCGGGCATCAGACACTGCTCGCGCCCGCGTTCACGAGCACCGACGAGGAGTTGAGTGAGATGGTCTCGCGGGTCGGCGAGGCATTCGCCGATGTCGACCGTCGCATCAAGGAGCAGCGGGCGTGACAAACGTCGAGATGCAGCCGCAGGCGCTTGCGAGCGCAATCGGGGAGGGCGAGTTCATCCTGCTCGGCTTTCCCGACGTGCACGGCTCGATCCGCGGCAAGGCCCTGACGCCGCCGGCATTCGAAGCGGCGGTGCGCGACGGGACGGTCTTTACCGACCTACTGCTTGCACTCGACCCGACCGATCACCCGATCACCGATTACGACCGCTTCGGCATCAACACCGGCGCCGGCGACCTGCTCGTGCGCGCGGAGCCGGACACCTTGCGCGAGCTGACCTGGCGGCTCGGCTGGCGCGTGTGCATCGCGACGCCTTTCTGGCAGGACGGCAGCGCGTGCACGATCGCGTCGCGCGAGGTGCTGCGCCGAGTGCTCGCCGACATCGGTTACGACACGCTCGCAGCATTCGAATACGAGATCCGCCTGCGCGACGCCAACGACGAGCCGCTCTCGAGCGGGCTCAGTTACAGCGTCGGCGAGACCTTCCGCTTCGACGAGTTCGTGACGCGCCTGACGCCGGCATTGCGGGGGCTCGGAATCGAGCTCGGCGCCGTGCACACGGAGGCAGGGCCGGGACTGCTCGAGCTGAACATCGCCGCGCGTCCCGGGCTGCAGGCCGCCGACGACGCGTGCTTCTTGAAGATGGCGGTGAAGGAAGTGGCGTCGTCGCTCGAGCTGCGTGCAAGCTTCCTCGCGAAGACGGTGTCCGGTGAGGAGGGCTCGAGCGGTCACGTGCACCTCTCGCTCTGGCGTGACGGAGAGAACGCGTTCGACGAGACGCACGGCGCCGCGGTGGCCGGGATGCTGGATCACCTGCCGGCCGCGTCGCTGCTGCTCAACCCGACGGTGAACTCGTACAAGCGGCTCGTCCCGGGCTACTTCGCGCCCGTCAACGTCAGCTGGGGGATCGAGAACCGCTCGTGTGCACTCCGGGTGATCCCCGGGAGCCGGATTGAATGCCGGCGCCCGGGAGCAGATGCCAATCCATATCTCGCTCTGGCGGCTTTGGTCGCTTCGGCGGCCGTCGGCATCCAGCGCAACCTCGAGCCACCCGAGCCGATCGTCGGCGACGCCTCTGCTCGCGCGGACCTGCCGGCGCTCCCGAACTCACTCGAGAGCGCACTGCGCGCATTCGAAGCCGACGCCGACCTTCGCGCCGCGCTCGGCGAGGAGTTCAGCGAGTACTTCATGGTGTCGCGCGCGTGGGAGCTGAAAGCGTGGCAGCAGGCCGTCAGCGACTGGGAACGCGAGCGCTACGAACGGACGGTGTGATGGCGACCGTTGTCGACACCGCGCAGCAAAAGGACAATCTCTGCGGGCCGTTCTGGGCCGCACGTGTGCTGCGCGACTTCGGCATCGAGGCAGACGAGGACGAGATCGCCTCGCGCGCCGGGACGATCCTCCCCGATCCCGACAACGGGAGCGTCCCGCCCGGCGCCGAAAGCAGGACCGATTACGCAGTCGAGCTGCGCACCGGTCCGCCGGAGGAGTCCGGGACGTCGGCGCAGGGACTGCTGGAGGCGATCGAGGCCAAAGGGTTGCAGTGCCTTCCCATGCGCGGTGAGTGGACCGCGGAGCGGGTCGCCCGGCTCGTGGCGGCAAGGGGAAGCTCTCGATTGCTGGCAAACGTCCGCACGGGGCCCTTCTGGTCGAGCAGGCCTCCCGTCGAGGCGGTCATCGCCGAGCTCAACGGCGAAGAGGCGGACGGCGGCCCGCACGAGTGGGACGTCGGTCATTTCGTCGAGCTCGCGGGACTGATCGGCGGCTCGCTGGTGCTCGTCCACGACTCGTACCCGACGCTCGGGTGGAAGGGGCGCCACCTGCAGCCGGCGCGACTCGTCGCCGCGGCCCTCGAGCGCGGCGACGGACGTCAGGGAGGCGTCCTCGCCGTCCTACCCGCAGGAGATGGCGACGGGATTCGGTCGGTTGCGGGCGAGATCGGAATCTGGGACAACGGAACGAGGAGGTAAGCGACGGTGGCGACGCTGGAGGAGCAATCCGTGACCGTCGAGCAAGTGCTCGCACGGTGGCAGGAGCAGGGGATCCGCAACGTGCGCTTCGAGCTGCCGGACATGCACGGCACGAGCCGATCGAAGCTCGTCCCGATCGAGCATGCCGGCAAGTACGCCGAGACGGGTCTGAACATGTACGGCGGGGTCGTCGTCCTCGACAGCCGGTCCGACGTCGTGCCCGGGACGCTCTACAACGAGGAAGTGGCGTACGCGGACCAGCGGCTCAAGCCCGATCCGGCCACGGCTGCGATCGTGCCCTGGGCCGATGCGACCGGCCGCATGATCTGCGACACCTACTGGGACGACGGCACGCCGCTCGCGGCCGCCCCCCGGCACGTCTTTCGCCGCGTGCTCGACCGCTGTCACGAGCTCGGCTACGAACCGCTGCTCGGCACCGAGCCGGAGTTCTACCTCCTCGACGGCGAGACACGCGAGCCGCTCTTCAGCGGCTACCACATCTTCAACAGCGTGCGAAACACGTACGTCCCACTGGTCGAGCAGATCGTCGAGCAGATGCGTGCGTTCGGTATCGACATCATCACGGCCAATTGCGAATACGCGGGCTCGCAGTGGGAGATCGTCTACGGACCGAAGCAGGGGCTCGCGGGGCCGGACCAGGCATTCACGTTCAAGAACGGCGTCAAGGAGCTTGCGCACAGCGCCGGCCTGCTGGCGACCTTCATGTCGAAGCCGTTCGCGGACACAGCTGGTTCAGGCGCACACAACCATCTGTGTCTCCTGCAGTTGGACAGCGGCGAGAACGCATTCGCCGATCCGGACGACGAGTGGGGTCTCTCCGCCGTGGGGCGGCAATTCATCGCAGGACAACTCCGGCATGCTCGCTCGATCTATGCGCTGCTCGCGCCCACGCTGAACTGCTTGAAGCGGCGGCGTACGCACACCTTCAGCCCGACGAACGTCTCGTGGGGCCTCGAGGACCGGAGCGCGTTCGTGCGCGTAAAGGGCGGCGCGGCCGAGAACAAGCACGTCGAGAACCGGGCGCCGACGGGCCTCTCGAATCCGTATCTCGCGACCGCCGCGCTCCTCGGCGCGGGCCTACTCGGCGTCAGCAGCGAGTTGGAGCTGGAGCCACCCGCGCGTCCTCCGGCGGAGGAGGATCCATCGAAGGAGCAGCTCCCGACGACGGTGGAGGAGTCGCTTGCTCTGCTGGAAGCAGACGAACCGATCGTCGAGCTGCTGGGCAGTGAATTCGTGCAGGCGTACACGGTTATGCGCCGACACGAGCTCCAGCGATTTTCCGACTCCGTGACGGACTGGGAGTTGAACGAGTACCTCGAGCTCTACTGATGCGGCCGATCATCGGAATCACGACCTACGTCACGCCGGCGCGGTGGAGCTACTGGGAAACCGAGGCCGCACTGATCCCGCATGACTACGTTCGCGCGGTCGAGGAGGCGGGCGGCAGGCCGCTGCTCGTGCCGCCGAGCGAGCAGGGAGTGGAGGAGACGCTCGACGCCGTCGAGGGGCTGGTGTTCTCCGGTGGTTCCGACCTCGATCCGGAGCACTACGGGGCGGAGGCGCATCCTGAGACTTTCGGGGTCCACCGCGAGCGCGACCGTGCCGAGCTCGAGCTGTTGAAGGCCGCGCTCGAGCGCGATATGCCCGTGCTCGGGATCTGCCGCGGGATCCAGGTGCTGAACGTGGCGCGCGGCGGCGATCTCCATCAGCACCTCCCCGAGATCGTCGGCCACGAGGGGCACAAGAACGATCCGCCCGGGGCATTCATCGACCACGACGTCGAGATCGAGCCGGAGACGAAGCTGGCAGAGATCCTCGGCGAGCGCCACGCAGTCAAGTCGCACCATCACCAGGGGCTCGACGTGGTGGGGGAGGGACTGCGAGTGTCGGCGCATGCCGAGGACGGCTCGGTCGAGGCGGTCGAGGATCCGTCCCGCCGCTTCGCGCTCGGTGTCCTGTGGCATCCCGAAGCGGGCGACGGCGCGAAGCTGTTTCGGGCGCTCGTCGAGGAGGCGCGCGAGTACAAGCAGGCACGAGCGGCCTGATGGGCCGTCTCGAGGGCAAGGTCGCGGTCATCACCGGGGCCGCGGGTGGGATCGGCCGCGAGGCGGCATTGCTGTTCTCGGAGGAGGGCGCTCAGGTTTGCGTGGCGGACGTGCTCGACGAGCAGGGCGAGGCGACCGCTGCCGAGTGTCGCGATGCGTTCTTCGCGCACGTGGACGTGACAGATCCCGACAGCGTGCAAGCCATGTACGAGGCAACCGCAGAGCGCTACGGCGGCGTTGACGTCCTCTACAACAACGCCGGCATCATGCCGCCGGACGACGCCTCGATCCTCGACACAGAGCCGGAGACGTGGGAACGCGTGCACCAGGTGAACACGCGAGGGGTGTTCCTCTGTTGCAAGCACGGGATCCCGCATCTGCTCGATCGTGCAGGCGGGTCCGTGATCAACGTTGCCTCGTTCGTCGCCCTGTTGGGCGCGGCGACGTCGCAGATCGCCTATACGGCGTCGAAGGGGGCCGTGCTGTCGATGACGCGAGAGCTGGCGGTCGAGTTCGCCCGCTCCGGCGTGCGCGTGAATGCGATTTGCCCAGGCCCCGTGGAGACGCCGCTGCTGATGCATCTCTTCGAGAGCGACCCGGCTGCGTACGAGCGGCGACGTGTGCACATCCCGATCGGACGGCTGGCGCAGCCGCGGGAGATTGCCCAGGGAGCACTCTTCCTCGCGAGCGACGACGCCTCGTACGTCACGGGGAGCACGTTCGTCGTCGACGGCGGTATAACAGCCGCCTATGTCACGCCGGAATGACGAGGGCGGTCCTTTGGAGGGCGGTTGCTCCTGCGGAGCCGTTCGCTACCGGCTCAGCGCCGATCCGCTCTTCATCCATTGCTGCCACTGTCTGAACTGCCAGCGGCAGACAGGAAGCGCCTTCGTCATCAACCTCTTGATCGAATCCGACCGTCTCGAGCTGCTCGGGAGCGAGCCCCAGCCGGTCGACGTGCCTCGCGACGATGGCAGCAAGCAGCGGATCTTCCGCTGTCCAACGTGTCAGGTCGCGGTGTTCAGTGAGTACGGACGCCCGGAGGTTCGGTTCGTGCGGGGCGGGACACTCGACGAGCCCTCTGCGGTCGCGCCCGACGTCCACATCTTCACCAGGTCGAAGCTGAGCTGGGTCGTGCTTCCGGACTCGGTGCCGGCGTTCGAGGTCTACTACGACTCGAAAGCTTTGTGGCCGGCCGACAGTCTCGAGCGGCTCGGGGCGGTGATGGCGCCGACCAACACCGACGCCTAAAGCAGCAGACGGCTCAAGTGTCGCCGTCGAAGCGCCGATCGTTGCCTCGTAGGTCGCCCGCTTCGTCTCGCCGTCGTGGTCGCGCTTCTGGCCGAACCACGACGAGGCGAACCGCGCAGCCGTCGCCTGCGTCGGTGCAACGGATCGAGTCGACCACACCGTCGCACTGACCGAACCGACCGCCGTAGGCGCGTACCACCGGGCGCTGGTCGAGCGGCTCAGCGCGCCGCCCTTGGCGACCGCCTGCAAGCTGTCTACGCCTCGCGATCTTTTCGCCTGGGCGACTTCGACGATTCATCGAGGAGGTGCTGGTCGAGGTCCCGGCATCGCATCTGGGCCGTGAGCGGTTCAGTACTCGTCATGTCGGCGAAGAGGGAAGTCGACGTCCCGTCCGCCAGGGACCTGGTCGAGCAGTTGGTCGTAGTACGGCGACAGCATGAAGCGGTCGGGCGCGGTGCGCGAGTACGTGTGGTACACGATCCCGTCCTCGAGCTTGAAGACGTTCCACCCCGGTGATTCCGCCATCCCGGAAGCGAGGTCGGTGCCGACGTTGTCGGCCCATTCCTCGAGCCAGGGAGGTGCTTCTGCGACCATCTTCGCCAGTTCCCCCCTCGCCATCTGCTCCGGAGTCGACGCCATGTCGAAGTCGAAGCTGAAGTCGCTCGCAAAGGACGAGGCCCAGGGAAACCGCCAGCCCATTCGCTGTTTGTAGGCCTGCAGCTTCTCGATGGAAGCGCGCGAAACGCACATCAGCGTCACGTCCCGGTTGTTCAGGTGCAGGAGAGCGGCGTCGAAATGGTCGGCCAGTCCGGTGCAGCCAGGACACGCCGCCTCGTAGGTCGGGCCGAACATGAGGTGGTAGATGAGCAGCTGCGACCGTCCATCGAACAGGTCAACGAGCGTCTTCTTCCCTTCCTCGGTATCGAACGTGTACTCCTTCTCGACCGGGACCCACGGAAGCTCCTGTCGCTGCTTCGCCAGCTCCTCGTCCAGCCTGCCGAGCTCCTGCTCGCGCTCGAGGAGCTCCTGGCGCGCCGCGGCCCATTCGTCCCGCGTTCCGATCGCGTGAGTCGGCATCGCCTTCGCCTCCTTTGACGGTGTCTCGGTATAGACGGGCGCGTGCCCTGAAAGTCATCGTTTTCCCTGCTCCGCCACGGGGTATGTTCGCGCCGTGCAGCGCGGGCTCGGGGTCTTCGTTCTGACGGCGCTCGCTCTCGCCTCTGGTGCGGCGGCCCGCGACTTCGCGGCGAACGGCCGGATCGGATATCTGCGGCCACTTGGTTGGAACGAGACTCCGTACGGTCATCTGTTCGTCGTAAGCCCCGATGGCGGCGGCGCCGTCGACCTCACACCGTCCGGCTAGACCGATGTCCGCAGCTTCGCGTGGTCACCCGACGGCCGCCGCATCGCCTTCTCGGCGATCCAAGCAGGTGATTCGGATCCGGAGCTCTTCGTCATGAACTCGGGGGGTGGAGGCGTTCGACGGTTGACGGACAACTACCTTCCGGACTTCCAGCCGAGCTGGTCGCCGAACGGCCGCTGGATCGCGTTCACGAGTATTCGGACCGGGCTGTCCCAGATCTATCGGATGCGCTCCGACGGCAGCGCGCAACGGCGATTGACGAACGCACTCGGCAACTGCGACTCGCCGGCGTGGTCGCCGCGCAGCAACCTCATCGCTTTCCACTGTGCGATGGCGAACGAGAAGGTCTCCGTGATGCGACCCGACGGCACGCACATCCGCGAGTTGCTTCGAAGGGCGTCGACGATCGAGACTCGGCCGGCCTGGTCTCCGGACGGTCGGTTGATCGCCTTCGGTCGCGGCACACGCGGACCAGCGTGGGCCTCGCTTGGAATCTGGACGGTCCGGCCGAACGGCCGGGGCCTCCGCCGAGTCGTCGCGCTAGGCGGCTCGCCTGCGTTCTCACCCGACGGCCGTTGGCTCGCGTTTGTCGCCGAACGCGGCGGCAACCAGGAGCTGTACAAGGCTCGCGCTGACGGCAGTGGAGCCGTGCAGTTGACGAACACCTACGGGATCACCGAGTCCGCGCCCTCGTGGCAGCGGGCTCCCTAGTCCGGCAGCCACCCTTCGCGGTAGGCGGTCGGCTGGCGTCTAGTCA
>JBKPTB010000087.1:0-5112 GCA_046735315.1 Actinomycetota bacterium | reverse complement strand
AGATTGATCCATAAAAGTAGAACATTTTGCGATGTTAGTCTATTCGGCGATGGCTGGCAACCCGTCTCCCCCCGACTACGACCTTGCCGACCGGATTGCGCTCACCGAGCCCTCGCAGGTGAAGGCGATCAGCCATCCCCTTCGCACCACGATCCTGGGCCTGCTCCACGAGCGGGCGGCGTCGGTGACCGAGCTCGCGGTCGCGGTCGAACGGCCGAAGAGCACCGTCGCCCACCACGTCAAGGTGCTCAGCGAAGCCGGACTGGTGCAAGTGGTGAGGACCCGGCGGGTGCGGGCCATCGAGGAGCGCTTCTACGGCCGTACGGCACGGATGTTCTACGTCGGCGTCGAGCTGAGCTCGGACGGCGACGACCTCCCTCGAGACTTCAACGACTTCGAGGTCGCCGCTCGGGAGTCGGTCGCGGCGTACCGGGACGGGAAGCTGTGGGGTTTCATCCGGCATGCCCGCATCTCAGAGGCGCAGGCGTCGGACTTCTGGGAGCGTATGGCGCGGTTGGTGGCGGAGTTCGAACAGCTTCCGCGGGTGGGCGAGACCGTGTATGGGTTCGCGGTCGGCGTCTATCCCACCGACCATCCGACCCTACCCGGCAGCGACGACTAAGCCGGCGCCAATTCGACCACTTCGGCGGCTTTCGGACTCCGGCCAGCTTCGCACGCATCTCCATCTTGTGCGCCCGGTTCTTCGCGTACGGCGGGACGCGTCACGCAAGTCGATGGAAAGCGTCTGCCGACGTAAGCGGCTTGCGGGCTGCATCTCGACCAGATGGCACACGGCTTAGCGACGGCACGGGAACTACCTGTGCTTAGGGGCATGGGCGGCGGCCGCGCAGCGGCGCGCCCGACGCCTCCGTCACTTCACCCAGAGCTGGTCGAGCAGAACGCCGTAGGAGTAGGGGATCGACTCGTAGTTTCCGACTCTCTGCGAAACGAGGTCGAGAGTCTTGTGGGTGATCAGCGGGACCGCGACAGCGCGGTCGACCATCGCATGATCGACCCGCGCCCCGTACTGATTGCGGCTTCGGGATCGACCGGCTGCACGCTCGGCGCTCGCCGGATACCGGCCCCAATCCGACGTTGACAGACGTGGACGAAGCCGCTGCAGGCGAAGAAGTCCATGAAGCTCGAGGCGGCCGGATAATCGGCGAACCACGAACTGACGCCTGCCTGCACCTTGCTCCGCGGGTTTGCCATACCGCGGGGAGAGCAGCACCAGACGAACGGGTCGACGTGCACGATGTGTGGGCAGGTATCCGATGCTGCGCAGTAGCGCGGCTGCGATCGGCCCCTCGCTGTTCTGATTGCCCGGAATCCAGACCGTGAGCGCCGCGCCCTTCGTGCCCGACGCCGCGACCAGTCGGCGCGCCTGCTTCCGGTCGGGTTGGTTCCAGAAGCCGGTTCCACGTGGGTGCATCGTGTAGGGGCAATAGCGGTGAAAGCCGGGGAAGTTCGGCGGGAGGATCTGGCAGGTCGGCTCCGCGCCCAGAGCCTGCGCCGCCGCGGGCACACGGCCGCACGGTCCGCGGCGTAGTTCACTGCCCGGCGTACTCGCACATCGTTGAACGGCGGCCTTCTCGCGTTCAGATAGAGGTAGGTCACTCCCCACAGAGGGTGGGCGTGCGCCTGATTCGCGTACTGGGTTCTGACCTCGTGGAGCAGGCGGCGCGGAACACCGTCGAAGGCGACGTCGTCGCGCCCGTGCTCCACTGCACGCACTTCCTTACGGTAGGACGCGCAATGCCCGCCGGCAGGAACGTCCACGTGATCCGGTCGGGATACCCGTCGGGGGTCGCGGCCTTCGACCACTCACGGAAGTACAGGTTACGCTCCAGCTCAGTCGCCGTTCGTAACGAGAGCTCTTCGGCTTGATTCTGTAGCTCGCGACGTAGTAGGGGCCGGTGGCGGGGACAGTTGCTTCATGTTTTTGCGTTCCCGCCGGCACTGGGGACGCGAACGCGAAGGTCAGCTTCTCGAGGAACTCGGGATCTGGAGCAACGAGATGGAACGTGACCGTGCTGGCGCGCTTGTCGGTGACGACGCCTGCGCTCAGGTCGCAGTGTTGGGGTCGCCGAAGACAGCGCTCCGCGCCGCGTATGCGGTTGTAAAAGGGGAGCCGGTTCACTGGGGATGGATGGAGCGCGCAGGTGATCGGATCAGGGCGCGCTCCGTCGTAGCTATTGACCTTTCGACCGGGACGGCGAGGGTCGATTCGTTCGAGCTGACCTGCCTCGGCTCGTGAACAAAGGAGAAGAAGTGAAGCGAAGGATCTCTCTAGTAGCCGCGCTGGCGTTGCTCGCCTTCGCGGCGCTCGTCGCCATCACGAAGGCCGAGCCGGCGAGCGGAGTGAGGGCGACCGTGCTCGCGCGCGGAACCTACGACAACTTCAACGTCAGGTCGGATCCACACGGCTCGATCGCCGATTTCAGGGCGCATTCCACTGCGCCGATCGACATCATCGTGCGTCAGCACGACTACGATCCGGGCTCGACAACCGGTTGGCACAGCCATCCGGGTCCCGTGTTCATCACAGTCACAAGAGGAACGCTTACCTACTACGAGTTGGACGACCCAACATGCACACCGCATGTCGTGTCAGCGAACTCACCGACTAACGGGTTCGTCGACACCGGTGGAGGGCACGTTATACGTAACGAGACGGACGAACCTGCCCAAGACATCAGCGTGATCACCGCACCAGTCGGAGGCGCGTTTCGCACGAACCTTCCCGCTCCGAATCCCAACTGCGGCTTCTGAGCGGCAGCGTGAGCGGGGAGCGGGCGGATGCCGGCTCCCCGCTCAGAGGTGGTGCTCGCAGTAACGGCGAACAATCTGCACCGGTAATGGTCTTCATCGACCGACGAGCCGGGCCACGGGTACCGCCACGACAGTGCTCGTCCTCGCGGCGTGCGGCTGCTCGTCGGGCGGCTCTGCGCGTGACCGAGATCAGGTTTTGCGCGCTGCCTCAGCTTGACGACGGGCGCTCTTGTAGGCGCGCTTCTGCGCCTACCGTCACCCATTCGATGCGGTAATGCAGGACGAGGGTGCCGCGGCGTCCCGTTAACGTCGCGGTTGGGTCGTTGATCTCTCGACCTTCTGGCCGTCACGGATGACGACGCGCTCCCGCCAGCAACAATCGCTGAAACTTCCAGAGTCGCGCCTCAGCGCTCCGGCTGTCACGGGCGTCAAGGCGAATGTGTGTGTTTCTCCTTTGCCGGTGATCGAGATCCGCTGTCTTGTCGCAAGCGGGTCAGCAGACGCAATCGTCGTCAAGTGAGGACCGCGATCCCGAACGCGACAGAGGCTGCAACTTTGGCCCTGATGTCTGGTTTCATCATCTCGTTCTCCAGCGGATGGAGAAGGACCTGCCGTCTGCCGAAAGGGATGACGGGAGGGCAGCCGGTCGTTTCTTCGTCGTTGCGAGCTTGATCGACTGGTGTGTCCAGGCCAAGTCGCTGATCGGCCCCGTATGAGCATCGTCGGATGCTGTTGCGTCCGTGAACGTCAGCCTCCCAAAGTTCGCAAGTGGAAGCGTGGTGCATTGGTAGAGACAGAAGGACGGTGCCTCGGCGATCCACTCCGCTGAGGACAGGTCGAGAATCGGTGCCGTCGTCTCGGTTGCGGCCGCCTCGTTGGTTGTCTCGTTACGGAGCGTCAAGGCAAGGGTCATGCCCTCGATGCTGATTTGCGCAGTGATCCTGTCGCCGGGCGCAACGCTGATCGCCAGCTCCACGGGACGGGCGGGCACAGGCATGACCTCGCTCCACGCCGAGTAGGAGGGCACAAGTGTGTCGGAACAGTCGGCCGACGTGCCGATTTGCTCCAGGCCCTGCGCGTAACGAGTTGCTCCGCCGAGGCCTACCCAGAAGGCGACTGCGCTGTCGGGCCGATCGCAGCGAATACGTGGCTGAATCCATGTCGCTTGAACAGCGGTGAAGGACCCCTTCGCCGTTGTGACGTAACCGGCCCAGTGTGGACTGACGCTTCGGACCGGCCCAGGTGCAGCCAGGTGTACCTGAGGCGGCGCTGCCGTCAGCCCGGCGCCTGCCGGCGAAGAGCCGACCGGCAAAGCCATGGAAAGCATCGCCAAGAAGCAGAGAATCCATCGTGCTCGCATGCGACGAGCGTCCCGTAGCGATATCCCAGTCTTGTCCCAGGATGGTCCGGGGCGGTTGTACGAACCGCGCAGAGGGAGGACACTTTTTGGGAGGCAAAGTGCTAGCGAATCGGCTCGAGTTCCGGATTCTCGGCCCGCTGACGGTTCGGGTGGACGGCGTCTCGCTGCCGATCGGCGGCCCCAAGCAACGTGCGCTGCTCGCAATCCTCCTGATGAGCGCAAACCGCGTGGTCTCCCGGGAGCAACTCATAGGCGAGCTCTTCCCGGCGCAGGACGTCGAGTCGGCGGACCACGCGCTCCGCAACCACGTTTCGCGGTTGCGCAAGGTGCTCAGGCCGGTTGCCATCGACGAGCCGCGACTGGTCGCACGGCCCCCGGGCTACCTGTTACGTGTCGAGCCAGGCGAGCTCGATCTCGAGAGGTTCGAGCGCCTTGTGGCAGAGGCGCGCGAAGCGCTCGGGGACTTCGACCCTGACTCCGCTGCAGAGTCGCTGCGCGCCGCCGAGGCTCTGTGGGAGGGCCGCCCGCTCTCGGACCTCGAGTTCGAAGCGATCATGCACGTCGAGGTAGAACGGCTCGAGGAGCTGCGACTCGCTGCGGTCGAGGAACGTATCGATGCGGAGCTTGCGCTGGGCAGACAGCTTGCGCTCGTGCCGGAGCTCGAAGCGCTGACGGCCGAGCACCCGTTTCGGGAGCGGTTTCGCGCGCAGCTCATGCTCGCTCTCTACCGGTCTGGCCGCCAGGCCGAGGGACTCGAGGTGTACCGGCGGACTCGCACTCTGATGAACGAGGAGCTCGGGATCGAGCCCGGTATCGAGCTGCAGCAGCTTGAACGCGCGATCCTCGTGCAGGACGTCGACTTGGCAATGCGGGCCGACAGTGGGGGAAGCTCCCCAGCAACTCGGTGGGACCTCTGTCCGTTCAAGGGCCTGGCGCCCTTCGAACTCGAGGATGCCGAGTTTTTCTTCGGACGCGAGAGG